>JBDSBU010000001.1:0-4681 GCA_039921445.1 Marmoricola sp.
CCGGGACCTCATCGGCCGGGCAGGGATGCAACCGCGCCCACACCAACGCCAGAGACAGCTCTTCTGCACCCGCCGCCAGCGAGGTGTGTCGGACCCGGAGGACACGCTCGATCACCTGCACCGGGGAGTACCCGAGGTCGGTGTTCGAGGTGGTGTCCATGTCCTGATTCTAGTGGAGACCACTGACACAATCGAGTGGGTGTTCGAAACCTGTGGAAAACAATTTCGAGAACCCCTGTTGTGTCCTGAGACCCAACACCTTCTGGCCCCCAGACAGGTGCGGAGTGACGCACCGACCTGGTGCGGCTACCGCCAGTTCCTCATCCCGCCCAGCGGTGGCGCCCCCGCATGTACTCCTGTCCCGCCGCGGCGGCGCAGGACGTGATCGTGGTCGGCGTTTGTCCGTTTCGCCACGCGAGGGGGTCGTGGTCGGCCAGACTGGGCCCGCCCGGACACAGTGTCCGGAAACGAGCGACCAGGGGGCCGTGTGGGTTCGACCGCCCGTCACTGGCACGTGACGCTGACCCTTGCCGGTGACCCAGTAGAGCCGGTGATGGTGCGCTCGGCGATGGCTCGGCTCGAAGCCGAGCGGCCGTTTCTGGACTCCGTCACCTTCGACGCGACGTCCGCAGAGCTGCAGTTCTGGGACGAGGGCGAGTCGATGCTCGACGTCGCCTCACTCGCGATGCGGCTGTGGAACGAGCACCGCGACTCCGCCAAGCTGCCGCGGTGGGAGGTCGTCGGGCTCGAGGTGCTGGAGAAGCCACTCCACGGACACCGGTCTCGGTGCGGGCGAGGCGCCTGAGCCGTCGCGGACGAGGCTGACTACGCTGCTGGCATGTCGAGACCCGGGGATCAGACCGGCTTCGTGGCGGTGGCCACTCGCGCACGTGCGGCCGCGATCGATCTGTCCCTGCGCAGTCGCGCCGCCAAGGATGCAGCCTTGCTGCGGATGGCCGATCGCCTGATCGAGGATGCAGAGTCCGTCCTGGCGGCCAATGCGGCCGACGTGGAGGCGGCGGAGCGGTCAGGCACTCCAGCCCACATGGTCGACAGGTTGCGCCTCGACCCTGTCCGTCTCGCCACGATGGCCGAGGGTCTGCGAGAGGTGGCCGGGCTTCCCGATCCCGTCGGGGAAGTGGTCCGTGGATCCACGCTCGCCAACGGTCTTCAGCTGCGCCAGGTGCGGGTCCCCTTCGGAGTGGTCGGCATCATCTATGAGGCCAGGCCCAACGTCACGGCCGATGCTGCAGGCATCTGTCTCAAGAGCGGCAACGCGGTGCTGCTGCGGGGCTCCTCCAGCGCGCTGCGCTCCAATACCGCGATCGTCGCCAGCCTGCGTGCGGCCGCTGCAGAATCCGGCCTCCCCGAGGACGTCGTGCAGCTGGTCCCGGGGGAGGGGCACGACTCGGTCAAGGAGCTGATGCGCGCCCGCGGCCTGGTCGACGTACTCATCCCGCGCGGCGGCGCCGGACTGATCAGCTCCGTGGTCGAGCAGTCGACCGTGCCTGTCATCGAGACCGGGGTGGGCAACTGTCACGTGTACGTCGATGCGGCCGCCGACCTCGACATGGCTGAGCGGATCGTGCTCAACGCCAAGACGCACCGAAGCTCGGTCTGCAACGCAGCCGAGTCCCTCCTGGTCCACGCCGACGTCGCGGGGGAGTTCGTGCCCCGGATCGTGGCCCGGCTCCAGGAAGCCGGTGTCCTGGTGCACGGCGATGCCGAGTTCGCCAGGTGTGCGGGCGTGGTGGAGGCGCAGGAGGACGACTGGTCTCGGGAGTATCTCGCGCTCGAGATCTCCGCAGCAGTCGTGGGTGACCTCGCTGCTGCGATAGCGCACATCCGGCGCTACTCCTCGGGCCACTCCGACGCAATCGTGACCGACTCGGCTGCTGCCTCCCAGCGCTTCGTCGCAGCGGTGGACTCCGCCGCCGTGCTGGTGAACGCCTCGACGAGGTTCACCGACGGAAGCGAGTTCGGCTTCGGTGCCGAGATCGGCATCTCGACCCAGAAGCTGCACGCCCGAGGTCCGATGGGTCTGCCCGAGATGACGTCGACCAAGTACGTCATCACCGGGGATGGTCACGTCCGGTGAAGCTGCTGTTGCTGACCTTCGGGTTCGGCATCCTCTCCGCGGTCATCCCCGTGTTCAACATGGAGGCCTACATCACCGTGGTCTATGCCCAGACCGCCGGAGAGTCGGCGTTGCTGACGGCGTTCGTCGGTTCCCTCGGACAGAACATCGGCAAGCTGGCCTGGTACTACGCCAGCCTGGGCGCCCTGGACCTGCCGTGGCTGCAGCGGCGGTTGTCCACACCCAAGCGGATGCAGAGCTTCGAACGGTGGCGCAACGTCGTTCAGGGCAGGCCGGTGGTGGCCGGCGGCCTGGTCTTCGTCTCAGCAGCTGTGGGCTTTCCTCCGTTCTTCGCGATGGCGATGGTCGCCGGGACGTTGCGGATGAACGTGGTGGTGTTCTCTCTCGCGGGTCTGGCCGGGCGCACCCTCTTCTTCTGGGCCTGGTTGCTCGGGGTGGGCATGATCTTCCGCTGAGGGGTCCCGGACCGCTCGGTCCCGTCGGCGGCCCTGGCCACGGATGCGGCTATCCTGTGCCCATGTCGACACTGCTCCTGCTCCCGCTTGCCGCCGAAGAGTCTGCTGGCCTGATGCCCTACGCCGTCGGTGGGCTGGCACTGGTCATCCTGCTTGCCATGCTGCTGGCGCTGATGTCCTTCGGCAAGGGACGCGAGCACTCCTGAGCACCGAACACGCCGGCAGTCCCGAAGACCGGAACGCTCCGCGTCGACGCGTCGGCGTGATGGGTGGCACCTTCGACCCGATCCACCACGGTCACCTGGTCGCAGCCAGCGAGGTCCAGGCCTGGTTCGACCTCGACCAGGTGGTTTTCGTGCCGACCGGCGAGCCGTGGCAGAAGGCTGAGCGGGCCGTTTCTGCGGCCGAGGATCGTTACCTCATGACGGTGATCGCCACCGCCTCCAACCCGCTGTTCGAGGTCTCACGCGTCGACATCGACCGGGCCGGTCCGACGTACACCATCGACACGCTGCGCGACCTCGCCAGGGCGATGCCCGACGCCGACCTCTACTTCATCACCGGTGCCGACGCGCTGGCCGAGATCTTCACCTGGCGTGACGCCACGGAGCTGTTCGCGCTGGCTCGCTTCGTGGGTTGCACCCGCCCCGGCTACGAGATGAGCCCGAGCACCCTGGAGGGCATCCCGTCCGACCGGGTCACCATCCTGGAGATCCCCGCCCTGGCGATCTCCTCCACCGACTGCCGTGAGCGCCGCGCCAAGGGCGAACCGGTCTGGTACCTCGTCCCTGACGGCGTGGTCCAGTACATCGCCAAGCACGACCTCTACACCGACGCTCGAGGAGCAACCGCATGACAGCCACCGACCACGCCATCGAGATGGTGCACGTCGCCGCACGCGCAGCCTCGGACAAGCTCGCCACCCACATCATCGCCTTCGACGTGAGCGAGCAGCTCGTGATCACCGACGCATTCGTGCTGTGCTCGGCGAGCAACGAGCGCCAGGTCAAGTCCATCGTGGACGAGGTCGAGGACCAACTGCGCGCGATGGGCGCCAAACCCCTGCGGCGCGAGGGCGAGCGCGACGGTCGCTGGGTGCTGATCGACTACGCCGAGATCGTGGTGCACGTGCAGCACGAGGAGGAGCGTCAGTTCTACGCCCTCGAGCGGCTCTGGCGAGACTGCCCGGCGATCAAGCTGCCCGCCGACGTGACCAACGGCCGCGGTGACTGAGCGGCCTGGACGCGGACGTCGCCTGGTGCTCGTCCGGCACGGGCGCACCGCCTGGAACGCCGAGGGGCGCGCTCAGGGTCATGCCGACGTCAGCCTCGACGACATGGGCCGTGCGCAGGCCGAGGCGATGGCCGACATGGTGGCGGACTTCGAGCCGGTGCTGCTCGTCACCAGCGACCTCGCCCGCGCCCGGGAGACGGCCGCCTTCCTCGAGAAGACGACCGGCCTCACTGCGCGTGAGGATCGCCGCCTGCGGGAGTACGACGTGGGGGAGCGCACCGGCCTGACCGCGCCGGAGTTCGCGGCCCGGATGGGGACCTCGCCCTCGTCGTGGGACGTTCACGCCCACGTCGACGTGCCCGGCGCGGAGACCAGCGACGACGTAGCGCAAAGGATCGTTCCGGCGCTCCAGCAGGTCCTCGAGGACCTCCAGGCCGACGAGACTGCGGTGGTGGTGCTGCACGGGGCCGCGCTGCGTGTGGGGCTGGCCGGGACGATCGGCTGGCCGATCAGCACCGCGGCCACGATGGAGTCGATGCGAAACTGCGCCTGGGCGGTGCTCGCGGAGAGTGGCGACGGACCGCTCCGGCTCTCGGCTTACAACGTGACCGTCGGTGGAACCGACCCCGATTAGCGTCTGCGGTCCCTCGTTGGCTAGGATTCCCGGCGTTGCCCAAGCGGCAATGGGGCTGTGGCGCAGTTGGTAGCGCACCTGCATGGCATGCAGGGGGTCAGGGGTTCGAATCCCCTCAGCTCCACATTGTGATGAGTCGAGACATCGTTGACAGATGAGTCGCGACATTGTTCACAAATTGCTCGGCCATCGGCCGGGCTTTTTGGTTTTATTGGCCCAGTAGTTGCGGTTGGGGTTGATGTCGTAGGTGCCGAGGATTTC
>JBDSBU010000002.1:0-2975 GCA_039921445.1 Marmoricola sp.
GACGATCGTGCCGAGGGCGCCGTCCCAGCCGTGGTCCTCGCCGCCGAACGTCAGCCGCCAGCCCTCGAGCCAGCCGGTGCCCCGCAGGGGGGAGTGCGGGCAGCGCTCGCCCATCCGAGCCGGATCCAGGTTGGTCCCGTAGGCGGCGTACAGAGTCACGGGCGTCACCATAGGGGAGAGAGGGGGTCGGCTGGTGATGCGACACAATGAGCCGGTGACCGGACCAGCAACTGACCAGACCGACCGAGTCGTCATCATCGGCGGGGGACCGGGCGGGTACGAAGCAGCCCTGGTGGCCGCTCAGCTCGGCGCCGAGGTGACGGTCGTCGACAGTGATGGCCTCGGTGGCTCGGCGGTGGTCACCGACTGTGTGCCGAGCAAGACCCTGATCGCGACTGCCGAGCTGATGACCGACCTCGCCGACGCCCCCGAGCTCGGTGTCACCTTCGAGGACCGTCAGGGCGATGCCGCCCACCAGGTCGTGGTGGACCTCGCTCGCGTGAACCAGCGGGTCAAGAAGCTGGCTGCCGACCAGTCGGCCGACATCGGTCGCCGGCTGGCGCGCGAGAACGTGCGCGTCGTGGAGGGCCGCGGGCGGCTCGACGGTGCCGGCACGGTGGTGGTCGAGCTCAACGACGGAGGGACCGAGACCCTGCAGGCGGATGCAGTGCTGGTCGCAACCGGTGCCGCCCCGCGCACGCTGGCGACCGCCGAGCCCGACGGGGAGCGGATCTTGACCTGGGAGCAGGTCTACGACCTGACCGAGACGCCCAGTCGGATGATCGTGGTCGGCTCCGGGGTCACCGGCGCAGAGTTCGCCAGCGCCTACATGGCCCTGGGCATCGAGGTGGTGCTGGTCTCCTCCCGTGACCGGGTGCTGCCCGGCGAGGATGCGGATGCCGCAACCGTGCTCGAGGACGTGCTCACCCGACGCGGGATGCAGGTGCTCTCCCGTTCGCGCATGGAGTCGGTCACACGCACCGGCGACGAGGTCACCGTGACCTTGACCGACGGTCGCACCGAGACCGGGTCCCACTGCCTGCTTGCGTTGGGGTCGGTGCCCAAGACCGATGAGGTCGGGCTCGAGGAGGCCGGGGTCCAGCTCGACGAGGCCGGTTTCGTCAAGGTCGACCGGGTCTCACGCACCTCCGCGCGTGGGGTGTACGCCGCTGGCGACTGCACCGGCGTACTGATGTTGGCCAGCGTCGCCGCCATGCAGGGCCGGATCGCGATGTGGCACTTCCTCGGTGACGCCGTGAGACCGCTGGACCTCAAGCAGGTCTCCTCCAACGTCTTCACCGCTCCGGAGATCGCGACCGTTGGCTGGACCCAGAAGTCGGTCGACGACGGTGAGATCGACGCCGAGGTGGTGCAACTCGGTCTGGCCGGCAACGCGCGCGCCAAGATGCAGGGGGTCCGCGACGGGTTCGTGAAGCTGTTCTGCCGCCCGGGGACCGGGGTGATCGTCGGGGGAGTGGTGGTCGGGCCGCGGGCCAGCGAGCTGATCCACCCGATCTCGATCGCGGTCACCCAGTCGATGACCGTCGACCAGTTGGCGCAGGTGTTCACCGTCTACCCCTCGATGAGTGGCTCCGTGGCCGAGGCCGCCCGGCGGCTGCACTCGCCGCGTGGAATGACCACGGTGTAATTAACGGCGGATTAGCCGGATTGACTTCAAAAGGGATAAACACCGATATTTAGCGGCCATACTGGACGCCGTAATCGCTTTTCCCACAGGTCACTGGGGTCACAGATGTCACGTTCGCCACGTCGCCGCGCTGCGGTGCTAGCTGCTCTCGGCACCACGCTCGGTCTGGTTGCCGGGCCGGTGCTGATGGCGATCCCCGCCCAGGCCTCGCGCACGGTCAGCGAGAGCTACGCCGTTCCTGCCGACGGGAAGCTGCGACTGACCGGGCACGGCTACGGCCACGGCCACGGGATGTCCCAGTACGGTGCGCAGGGAGCCGCCAAGCAGGGGCTCACCTATCGCCAGATCCTGGCCTTCTACTATCCCGGGACCACGCTCGCCGACGGTGGTGGGCCCGTGCGGGTGCTGATCACGGCCGACACCGACGACGACGTCCGGGTGCTGCCCACCAACGGGCTGCGGGTCCGCGAGGTGTCCAGCGGGTCGGCGTACACCCTGCCCGCGGCGAGCGGCAGAACCACGTGGCGGCTCCGCACGGTCTCGGGCAAGACGGTTCTGGACTACTACGACGGTCGCTGGCGCGCCTATCTGCCCGGCGGTCGCGCGCTTTCTGGGGCGGCGGAGTTCTTCGGCCCGGGCACGCTGACGCTCAAGGTGGGCGGCACCGACCTGGTCTACCGAGGTGCGATGCGCCTCGATGCCGCCAACACGATCAACGTGCTGAGCATGGACGACTACGTCAAGGGTGTCGTTCCGCGTGAGATGCCCGCGTCCTGGCAGAGCGCAGCCGTGCAGGCGCAGGCGGTCGCAGCCCGGACCTACGCCTCCTGGGAGCGCGAGGCCCATCCGACCCGGTCCTACCAGACCTGCGACACCACCTCGTGCCAGGTCTACGGAGGCGTGGACTCCGAGGACCCACGGGGCAATGCCGCAGTCGAGGCGACAGCCGGTCAGGTCCGGACCTACGGCGGTGAGCCGGCGTTCACCCAGTTCGCCTCCAGCAGCGGAGGGTGGCTCTCTGCGGGCAGCCGGCCCTACCTGGTCGCCAAGGCGGACCCGTACGACAACTTCAGCGGCAACCCCGTGCACTCGTGGACGACCACGCTCACCCGAGCGGCGATCCAGAGGGCCTACCCACGTCTGGGCACGCTACGACGCGTCCAGGTCACCCGGCGAGACGGGAACGGTCATTGGTACGGCCGGGTCGAGGAGATGGTCCTGGTCGGGAGCAGGGCCAGCGTCAGGCTCGGCGGCTCGGAGTTCCGCTCCAGGTTCGGGCTGCGATCGAGCTGGTTCCACTTCGGCGCCTGAGCGGGCACAGGACGTG
>JBDSBU010000003.1:0-32004 GCA_039921445.1 Marmoricola sp.
TTCTGGTTCCTGCGCAACACCCTCTCGAGCGGAGCGGCCAATGCCTCGTTCTGGTTCTGAGGCGCGCCGTCCCGGGGTCGGCCGACGGCTGGCTCGGCTGGTGGTCGCCGCGTCCGTGGGCCTCACCGGCCTGGCGGTCGACGCGGCCACAACGGCAGGTCCGGTCTCGGCGGCGACCACCGACACGGTCACCGTCACCGGACATGGGTGGGGCCACGGTCGGGGTCTGGGCCAGTACGGCTCGCTCGGCTACGCCGTCGACAACGGCTGGAACTACCAGACGATCCTCGACCACTTCTACGGCGGCACCACACCGGGCACCCAGGCCAACGACGTCATCGGCGTGCAGCTCACGGCATGGACGGCCAAGACCATCGCCGTCACCTCCTCGGCACCGTTCCGCGTCGGCCAGTGGGGCGCGCCGGGATCCGGGTTCGGGCTGGTGGGCGGCGGGTCGCTGGCCGAGGTCTTCTTCTCCTCCGGCAAGTGGTACATGCAGACGTGGGAGGGCGGCTGCGATCGCACCGCCGGCCCGTACGGCCCTTACGAGATCGGCGATCCCTCCATCGAGCCGAGCGCACCCGGTGACACCGCCGGGTCCCTCCTGACGCTCTGCGGTGCCTCAGAGCGACGCACGTACCGAGGGTCCCTCCACATCGCCACGGTGTCGGGCATCACGAACCTGGTCAACGACGTGCCGATGGAGAGCTACCTCCGTGGGGTCGTGCCGCGCGAGTCGCCGGCGTCATGGGGTTCGTCGGGGGCAACGGATCCGGTCACCGGCAAGCCGTGGGGCTTCCACGCGCTGGCGGCGCAGGCGGTGGCGGCGCGGTCGTACGCCTCCGCCGAGAACCGTTCCCCGGGCAACTGGAAGACCTGCGACACCACCTCGTGCCAGGTCTACGGCGGCGTCGCCGCAGAGGACTCGCGCAGCAACGAAGCGGTCGATGCGACCGCGGGCAAGGTGCTGACCTACCAGGGCAAGCCGGCCTTCACCCAGTTCGGCTCGAGCAGTGGTGGCTGGACCGCTGCGGGCTCGATGCCCTACCTGGTGGCCAAGGCCGACAAGTACGACGGCTTCGCGGGCAACCCGGTGCACAGCTGGACCACGTCGGTAGCCGCGACCGCCGTCGAACGAGCCTGGCCCGCCGTCGGCAAGCTTCGCCGGGTGCTGGTGACCAAGCGTGACGGCAACGGCGAGTGGTCGGGCCGGGTGGAGTCGATGACGCTCCAGGGCTCAAGGTCCGACGTCGAGGTCAGCGGCTACTCGTTCCGCTCGGCGTTGGGTCTGCGCACCAACTGGTTCCGACTCGGCTCGGCCAGCACACCGGCACCCTCGCCGCAGCCAGCCCCGCAGCCGACTCCGGTGTCGGACCCGGCTTCTGCCCGGACCAGCCCGATCAACGCGCGCTGGAAGGCGATCGGTGGGTCGTCATCTGTGGTGCGCAACCCCGTCTCGAAGGCGTACGCCGTGGCCGGTGGACGGGCCCGCCGCTACGAGCGTGGTCGGATCTTCTACCTGCGTGGCGTCGGAGCCCACGAGCTCTACGGCAAGGTCGTGCGTGCCTACCTGCGTCGCGGCGGGCCCAGCTCGAGACTCGGGTTTCCCACCACCGCGCCACGACGCTTCTCCCGAGGGGTCTCGGCGCGGTTCGAGCACGGGGTGCTGCGGGTCTACCGCTCCGGCAAGGTCAAGCTCTCCTACTCCTAGCCCAGGACGAGCACGAGGTCGCCGCCCTCGACCTGCTGGGTGCCGCTGAAGGCGAGCCGTTCGACCGTGCCCGAACGCGGGGCGGTGATCGAGGCCTCCATCTTCATCGCCTCGATGGTGGCCACCACAGCGCCCGCCTCGACGCGATCCCCTTCACCTACCTGTTGGGTGACCACACCATCGAAGGGTGCTGGCACCTGACCGTCGTCCTTGGGGTCGGCCTTCTCCTGTGCTGCGACGGTGGAGTCCACGGACTCGTCACGCACGTTCACCGGGCGCAGCTGGCCGTTGATGGTGCACATCACTGAGCGGTAGCCACGGTCGTCGGGCTCACTGATCGCCTGCAGCCCGAGGATCAGCCGCTTGCCCTCCTCGATCTCGACCACGTGCTCCTCACCCGACTGCAGCCCGTAGAGGTAGTCGGTTGTGTCGAGGACCGAGACGTCGCCGTAGGTCACGAGGGCCTCGTCGAAGGCCTTGGCGGGGCCGGGGAAGAGCAGCTGGTTCAAGGTGTGCCTGCGCTGGGTGCCCTCGAGGGCCTCGCTCTGCTCCGCGGTGAGCTCGCCGACCGGCTGCTTCCAGGTCCGGCCCTCCAGCGCCTTGGTGCGGAACGGCTCTGGCCACCCGCCCGGTGGGTCACCGAGCTCACCGGAGAGGAACCCGACCACGGAGTCGGGGATGTCGAACTTCCCCGGGTTCTCCTCGAACTCGGCGGCGTCGGCACCGACCGCGACGAGGTGCAGCGCGAGGTCACCGACGACCTTGGAGGACGGAGTCACCTTGACCACGTTGCCGAGGATGTCGTTGGCAGCGGCGTACATGTCCTCGATCTGCTCGAACTTCTCCCCGAGACCGAGCGCGACCGCCTGCTGGCGCAGGTTGGAGAGCTGGCCCCCGGGGATCTCGTGGGTGTACACGCGTCCGGTGGGGGCGGCCAGCCCCGACTCGAAGGGTGCGTAGAGGCGCCGGGTGGCTTCCCAGTAGGGCTCCAGGGCGCACACGGCCCGGAGGTCGAGACCGGTCTCGCGCGCCGAGTGGTCGGTGGCCGCGACCAGGGCCGAGAGCGCCGGTTGCGAGGTGGTGCCCGACATCGGCGCCGACGCCGCGTCCACGGCGTCCACCCCCGCATCGATCGCGGCCAGGAGGGTGGCGAGCTGCCCTCCCGGGGTGTCATGGGTGTGCAGGTGCACCGGCAGGTCGAACCGCTCGCGCAGCGCCGTGACGAGCGTCCGGGCGGCCGGTGCGCGCAGCAGCCCGGCCATGTCCTTGATCGCCAGGACGTGAGCGCCGGCGTCGACGATCCGTTCGGCGAGAGCCAGGTAGTACTCGAGGGTGTAGAGCTTCTCCTCGGGGTTGCTCAGGTCGCCGGTGTAGCACAGGGCCACCTCGGCGATCGCCGTCCCGGTCCCGCGGACTGCCTCGATCGCCGGACGCATCTGCTCGACGTCGTTGAGCGCGTCGAAGATCCGGAAGATGTCGATCCCGGTCTCGGCTGCCTCCTGCACGAACGCGTCGGTCACGGCGAGCGGATAGGGCGTGTAGCCGACCGTGTTCCGGCCGCGCAGCAACATCTGCAGACACAGGTTGGGGGCGGCCTGGCGGAGCTTCGCGAGCCGGTCCCAAGGGTCCTCGGTGAGGAACCTCAGCGCCACGTCGTACGTCGCACCGCCCCACGCCTCGATGCTGAGCAGCTCAGGCGTCATCCGGGAGACGTGCCCAGCGACCGCCAGCAGGTCCTTGGTGCGGACCCGGGTCGCGAGCAGGGACTGGTGGGCGTCACGGAAGGTGGTGTCGGTGACCCCCACACGGGTCTGCTCGCGCAGCGCCCGGGCGAAGGCCTCGGGACCCAGCGCGAGCAGCTGCTGGCGCGACCCGTCGGGTGCCGGCACCGCGAGGTCGATCCCGGGCAGCTTGGACGAGGGGTCGATGCTGACCGGCGCCTCGCCGTTCGGCTTGTTCACCGTGACCTCGGCCAACCAGGTCAGCAACCGGGTGCCACGGTCGGCGGTCGGCTGCGAGCGTTGGAGCCCGGGATGGTCCTCGATGAAGCTGGTGGTGACCCGGCCCTCGATGAAGTCCGGCTCGTCGAGGACCGCGCGCAGGAAGGCGATGTTGGTCGCGACTCCACGGATCCGGAACTCGTCGACCGCGCGGCGCGCCTTCTGCACCGCCATCTCGAAGGTGCGGCCGCGGCAGGTGAGCTTGGCCAGCATCGAGTCGAAGTGTGCGGAGACCTCGGCGCCGGTGTAGGTGGTGCCGCCGTCGAGGCGGACACCTCCACCGCCGGGGGAGCGGTAGGTGGTGATCCGTCCGGTGTCGGGGCGGAAGCCGTTGGCGGGGTCCTCGGTGGTGATCCGGCACTGCAACGCGGCGCCGCGCAGGACGATGCTGTCCTGGGTCAGGCCGAGGTCGGCCAAGGTCTCGCCGGAGGCGATCCGCATCTGGGACTGCACCAGGTCGACGTCGGTGACCTCCTCGGTCACGGTGTGCTCGACCTGGATGCGTGGGTTCATCTCGATGAAGTGGTAGGACCCGTCCTGACCGAGGAGGAACTCCACGGTGCCCGCGTTGCGGTAGCCGATCTCGGTGGCGAAGCGGACCGCGTCCGCGCACATCCGGTCCCGGAGCTCCGGGTCGAGATTGGGTGCCGGTGCGATCTCGATGACCTTCTGGTGCCGCCGCTGCACCGAGCAGTCGCGCTCGTAGAGGTGGATCACGTTGCCCTCGGCGTCAGCGAGGATCTGCACCTCGATGTGGCGGGGGTCGACCACCGCCTCCTCGATGAACACGGTGGGATCACCGAAGGCGCCCTCGGCTTCGCGCATGCAGGTGTCGATCGCTTCCTTGAGGTCCTTCTCCTCCTCCACCTTCCTCATGCCGCGACCGCCACCACCCGCGACGGCCTTGACGAAGAGCGGGTAGGTCAGCCCCTGTGCCGCCGTCATCAGCGCCTCGAGGTCGTCGTCGGGGAACCGACTCGAGCGTGGGTACGCCGGCGGCCTTGGCCGCAGCGATCGCGCGCGCCTTGTTGCCGGTGAGCTCGAGCACCTCGGCGGTGGGCCCGATGAAGGTGATGCCGGCGTTGGCACAGGCCTCGGCGAGCTGGGGGTTCTCCGAGAGGAAGCCGTAGCCGGGATAGACGGCGTCGGCGCCCGCACGCACCGCGACCTCGACGATCGCCTCCGGGTCGAGGTAGGCCCGCACCGGGTGGCCGCGCTCGCCGATCTCGTAGGCCTCGTCGGCCTTCATCCGGTGCTCGGACCAGCGGTCCTCGTAGGGGAAGACCGCGACCGTGCGCGCGCCGCTCTCGGCCGCGGCGCGATAGGCACGGATCGCGATCTCGCCACGGTTGGCCACCAGGATCTTCGAGAACATGGGTCGAGGTTAGTGCCGATGTGCCCGTGAGGGTTGCGCCTTGCGTCCCTCTCACTGGGTGGGCCGACGGGTGGGTCGTTTAGCACACCGTGGGAGTCGAGGGGGCGACGTCATCGATCAGCCACGATCCGTTCATCAGCTGCATCTGGTAGTTGATCGCCCAGACCGAGCAGGTCTGGCCGTCACGACCGAACTCGGGGGCCTGGCGCGTCCGGAGAGTGGCCTGCACAAGGGCGCGGCCCTCGGCGTAAGGAGCCACGGCAGTGATCTCCATCGTGCTCCACCAGGAGGTGTCCAGCCCGCCGCTCCAGGAGGACAGATCGCCAAGTCGCTGCTGCATGCGAGGGCTGAGGACGGCCCAGGCAGCGTCGTACCGCCCTTGGTTGATGCTGTCACCGTGCAGGAAGAGGGCCTGTGCGATGTCCCCCGACTCCGGTTCGTCGACATCAATGGTCACGTCCAGCTCGTGCTCGTCATCAACAGGCGCTGGGGCATCCCCCGTCCATTGCTGGCCGCCGCTGACCAGGCCGACGACGCGGCCCAGATGGTCGACGACCGGCCCCCCGCTGCTGCCGCCGTTGGTGGCTGCCTCGGTCGTCACCACGTGGTCCACGGTGAAGCCCTGGGCACCCTCGTAGGTCACGGTCGTCTCTCCACTGCCGATCAGTCCTGTGGTGAGACGCAGATCGTTGACGGCGAAGGGATACCCCAGCGTCATCGTCTCCAGGCCTTGGGCAGGGGTGGTGCGCGTGACCGTGAAGTGATGACCGCCCAATGGGTGCCTGAGGCGCAGAAGGGCGGTGTCGAAGGTCAGGTCCAGGTCGACCACTTCTGCACGCACGACACCGCGATTGCCTTTCGCGGAGATGGAGGAAGCACCCCGGGACACGTGTGCGGCTGTGACCACCTCGTCGTCTCCCACCAAAATCCCGATCCCATCCAGCTCGCCTCGCATCCGACGACCTGGAGACGCACTACCCCGTCCTCGACCTCGTCGAATGTCTGCTGCCAGGACGGCTGGGTGTCGGTGGGAACGGGCGGTGTCACGGGGACCGCTGGGACACTGGGAGCGGGTGCTGAGACCGAAGCGGTAGGACTGTCCGAAAGAGCCGCGTAGGAGGAACCGTGTGACTGGTCGGCCCCGCACCCCACGGTGCTGAGAACAGCGGCGAGGGCAACCCCTGCCGCGTGAGCTCGCCCGAGTTTCAGCAGCTGTCCCCCCAAGAAGCGCAACACAGTCCCCACACCGGGCCGCTTCGCTCCGCAGGGTCAAGGTAGGGCGCACTCACGGGTACGGCAACGATCGAGTCGGGCAACTCGGCATCTCGGCATGCAGCCGGGGGATTGGGGTAGGACGGACCGTCTCATAACGCTCCCATCTGGTCTAGACGCACTGGACCTTGACTCCCGTTGCTCGAGCTTGTGCGGTCGATCGGGCGCACCTGGTGAGCCGGATCTACCGCACTGAACGATAAGTGCGGCAAATCCGCGCCTACCCTCAAGTAATCTGGACAGGTGAGCACCCAGGCGAACGACCCCGCGGAGTTTGCGCCGCGCCGGCGGCCGTCGCAGGAGCGCAGTCGTCGGCGCTTCGACGACATCCTTCGCGCAGCGCGGGCACTGCTCGTGGAGGTCGGCTTCGAGGCCTTCACCTCCGAGCAGGTGGCGCTTCGGGCCGGTGTGCCGATCGGCTCGCTCTACCAGTTCTTCGGCAACAAGTACGCGATCATCTGCGAGCTCGACCGCCTCGACACCGTCAACGTCCAGGACGAGCTGGCCAAGTTCGCCTCCGAGATCCCAAGCCTGGACTGGGCGCAGCTGCTCGAGAAGCTGCTCGACCACCTCGCCGCGCTGTGGCGCACCGACCCTTCGCGCCGAGCGGTCTGGCTGGCGATGCAGGCCACACCGCCCACGCGCGCGATCGCGGCCGAGCACGAGCGGTTGCTCGCCTCGCAGGTGACCAGCCTGCTGGCTCCGCTGACGCCCGGTTCGAAGATCGCGCAGCGTCAGGTGATCGCCGAGGTGCTCGTGCACGTCACCTACTCGATGCTGAACTTCTCGATTCGGGACGGCCAGTCCCATCCCGACGCCGTCGTACAGCTCAAGACGATGCTGACCGGCTACCTGGTGGCGGCCGAGACCGAGGCTGCCCGGCACAAGCACCCGGGCTGAGAGCGGTGTCGCTGCCTCAGCTTCCCGGGGCGTCCGCGGGCCGCTGGAGCACGACGAAGGCGATCGCGACGTCGGCAGCCGGATCGTGGGAGAGCGAGACCAGCACGCCGTAGCCGGCCATCGCCTTGGCAATCGCACCGTGCAGCCGGATGGCAGGTCGGCCGTGAGCGTCGGTGCGGACCTCGATCTCGCTGAGGTCGACGTGCGCGGGATCGATCACCTCGGGGTGCCCGAAGAACGTGCTGGACCACGCCTTGATGACCGCCTCCTTGGCGGCCCAACGTGCGGCGAGTCTCTGGACCTCACGTTCGGCGCCCCCGGTCCTGGCCGCGCGGCGCTCACCGGAGGTGAACACGCGTGCGAACCGGGTGCCGGGGGCGTCGAGCTGCTCGGCGAAGTCGGAGATCGACACGATGTCGACCCCGACCCCGTCATGGCCCACGAGCCTGTCCAGTTCCGGCGAGCCGGACCCGGACAGGGAGTCGGTCACTGCGAGACCGAGGCGTAGACCCCATCGGCTCCGAGGCGAGCCATCGGATCGATCAGCATGGCGCTCTCGTCGGCCTTGGTGCGAGTCAGGGAGCTGTCGGCGAAGCGACGCTGCTCCGGCTTGACGTAGAGCGGGGCTCCGCCGCACATCGCGTCGAGACGACGGGCCTCACCGGCGACGAGGCGAGACGTGGCCGACTGCAGCCAGGTCTCGCGCTGCTCCGGGGAGAGCGCGGCCACGAACGCACCTGGGTGGGCCACGGCCACCATCGCCGAGACGTGACCGAAGCCGAGGCTGGTCAGCAGACCGGCACGGAGCGGCCCGGTCTGCAACGACTGCCGAAGCCAGACCAGGTGCTCGTTGACGGCAAGTGCCTCGTCGACGCAGTCCAGACCGCGGTTCGGCGGCACCGAACCTGTGGCCAGCACCTGGCACAGTCCGATCAGCTGGAAGGCTGCCGCACCACCCTTGGCGTGGCCGGTCAGCGACTTCTGGCTGACCACGTAGAGCGGCGAACCGACCGTACGGCCCAGGGCCCCGGCCAGCTTCTCGTGCAGCTGCGACTCGTTGGGGTCGTTGGCCGCCGTCGAGGTGTCGTGCTTGGAGACCACCGCGACGTCGTCGGCTCCCAGGCCCAGCGAGGCCAGGCCCTTGGCCAGCGGCGAGTTGAGGCCACCGACCCCGGCGCCGAGGGCGCCGATCCCAGGAGCGGGGATGGAGGTGTGGATGCCGTCGGCGAACGAACCGGCGTAGGCGACCACACCGAGCACCGGCAGGCCCATCTCGGCGGCGACGTCGCCGCGAGCGAGCACGATGGTGCCGCCGCCCTGAGCCTCGACGAACCCGCCACGGCGACGGTCGTTGGGCCGGGAGACGTGCCGCTCGTCGATGCCCTTGCCGAGCATCTCCGCACTGTCGGCGGTGGCGCTCATGTTGCCGAAGCCCACGATTCCCTCGATGCCGAGGTCGTCGAAGCCGCCGGCAACGACGACGCTGGCCTTGTCGAGGCGAATCTTGTCCACGGCCTCCTCGACGCTGACGGCTGCGGTGGCGCAGGCTGCGACCGGGTGCACCATCGAGCCGTACCCACCGAGGTAGGACTGCACGGTGTGCGCGGCGATCACGTTGGGCAGCGCCTCCTGGAGCACGTCGTTCGGCGGCTGCTCACCGAGCAGCGCATCGACGTACATCCTCCGGGTGGACTGCATGCCGCCGATGCCGGTGCCCTGGGTGTTGGCGAACTTGGTCGGATGGATCCAGCGCAGCAGCTCCGCGGGCTCGAAGCCCGAGGAGATGAACGCATCGACGGTCGCGACCAGGTTCCACGCGGCCAGCCGATCGACCGACTCGGTCATCGCGCCCAGGCCCCAGACCGATGGGTCGAACCCGTCGGGGATCTGGGCACCGATGAAGCGCGAGAGCTTGAACCTGCGCGGCACCCGGATCTCGCTGCCCGCCAGTCGGGTGACCAGCCAGTCGCCGTCCTCGGTGGGGGCGATCCGGGTGTGCTTGGGCGCGGCCTCGGCAAGCGCCTCGGCCTCCGCCTGGGTGCGTACGACGAACGAGGTGTCCTGCTCGAGGAAGACCGGGACCAACAGCGGTGCGGTGCCGTCGATCAGCGCGGCGTCGTCGCGGTAGCTGCGGATGCCGACGCTGCTCTCGACCTGCTCGCCGAACCGGTCGACGACCTCGGCCTCGCTGAGCAGCTCGCCGCTCTTGACGTCGTGCCAGCCGGAGACCGGCTGGTTCTCCCAGATGATCAGTCCGGTCGTCCATGCCAGCTCGATCACGCCGGCCGGGGACAGGTGGTCCTCGACCTCGAGCTCGAAGCGGGTGCGTGAGGACCCGAGCGGGCCGACCTCACCGGCACCGACGATCACGATCATGTCCTCCAAGGCGGTGTTCACCTCGGGCCAGGCCATGGTGGGCTGCGCGGTTCCCCAACCAGCGGGGTGGGTCAGCGCCTGCAGGGCGGTGGAGCCGTCCTCGGTGTCCGCATCGGAGCCGGTCGCGGCCTCGGCAGCCTCGCGGGCCTCACGGCCGAGGGCAGCGAGGTCCAGATCGGCCTCGCCGAGACCACCGGTCAGGTCGACCAGGATCGGCGCGGTCGCGGCGGCGCTGCGCGACTCCGGGCTGCACAGTGCGAGCAGCTCGGCCGCCATCTCGTCGGGTGACCAGGTGCGCACGCCCGCGGCGGTGACGGCCTCGACCAGTGGGTCGTTGTGACCCATCAGGCCGGTGCCGCGCACCCAACCGATGTGCGCGTGGGCCAGCGAGACCCGGCTCGCCCAGTCCTGCTCGGCCTGCCAGCGCTGCACGAAGGCGTCGAAGGCAGCCTTGGCCTCACCGTAGGCACCGTCGCCGCCGAAGCGGCCGCGGTTGGGAGACCCGGGCAGCACCACGTGCACGCGCTGACCGATCTTGTGGTCGGCGCCCTGGGCGGCCAGTCCGGTGACCAGGCGCTCGACGCCCCAGACCAGCACCCGGAACTCGATCTCGGCTCGCGAGCCGGCGTCGGCAGCGGTGCCCTGGACCGCAGGGGCGGCGAAGGGGAAGACCAGGGTCGGGGACAGGGCGGGACGCAGCTCGGTGCGCTGCCCTCCTGCGGACTCGGTCACGGGGGAGGAGATCCACTCGACCAGAGCGTCGACGTCGGAGTACGCCGCCAGGTTGGCCGGCAGCACCCAGAGGGCGGCACCGGTCGAGGCATGGTCGCGGTAGAGCTCGCGGAAGAACGCGAGTCGGGCCTTGTCCAACCGCGAGGTGGTCGCCACGACGGTGGCACCTCCACGCAGCAGGTCGGCCACGACAGCGGCCGCGATCGAGCCGGGGGCTGCCCCGGTCACGACGGCGACGTCGTCGGCCCACTCCTGAGCGCCGTCGGCTTCACAGAGCACACCGTCGTAGGCAGAGACCAGGTCGGCACGCTTCTCGCCGCGTGCTCGCTCCAGCCACCAGGTCGCCTGCGTCCGGGCAGCCTCGTCGAGACCGACGAAGCTGCGGTCGCCCGCGGTCTCGTCACCGATCCAGATCCGGGCGAAGTCCTCGCGCACCGAGGCCCAGCGGTCGTCGAGCAGGACCGCGCGGCGGGCGTCGAAGGACGGTGAGACCTTGCGGACCCAGTCCGAACCCAGCTCGGACTCGACCAGGCGGACCAGCTCGGCGTCGAGGTCCTCGACCTCCTCGAAGGAGGGCGTGTGCAGACCGAGCTTGTCGAGCAGGTGGCGAGCCGTGGAGGCGAGCAACCCGTCGGGACCGGTGATGGAGGCGGTGAGCTCGCCCAGGGCAGCGGCGTCGACGGTGCCACCCTCGGTGGCACCCGTCGCAGGCATGCTCACGGCCACGCCGTGGGCCGAGCCCACAGCCTGGACCGCGTGGTCCACGACGCCGGGCAGGTTGCTCAGGTCCAGGTCGAAGGCGAGCGAACCGCCACGGGTCGAGGAGCCGTCACGAAGACCGGCGGCGAGCTCTGCGGAGACGTGGGTGACCCAACCGGGGCCGAGCTGCCAGGTGTCGCGCACCCGGTCGGCAATGGCGGCCGGCTTGGCACCCGCGGCGCCAGCGAACTTGCGCAGCTGCTCGCTCACGGCCTCGGTCAGCACCGGCCCGAAGGCGGAGTAGGTGCGAGCCAGCTTGGTGACGGTCGCACCGAGCGCGGTCCATTCTGCCTCGGCCGCACCGTCGATCGCACCGAGTCCGAGCTCGGCACCGAGGTCGACCAGCAGCTGGTTGCGGCGTGAGGAGACCCCGTCGCACAGCGCCTCGATCGTGTCGGCCGCACCGATCTGCTCCGGACGCACCTTGGTGCGCAGTGCGGTCAGCGTGCGGGTCGCGTCAGCGGCGGTGAAGGCCAGGTCGGCGGGGCGTTCGGCGCCGGCTGCGGCGACGGGTGCAGCGGAAGGGGCTGCCGCGACAGGGGCCGCGTTGGCGACCGCGGCCTCTGCGGAGTCCGCCTCGGGTGCGGTCTCCGGCTCGTCGTCGATCATCGGGGTGTCGGTGGCGAAGACGACCGCGGCGTCACGCGAGGAGTTCACGATCCGCGGCGCGACTCCGTCGTAGGAGGCCAGCTTGACGGTCTGCGAGGCCAGGTTGGCCAGGGTGGGCATGTTGGCGACGCCGACCTCCACGAACTGCTCCATGCCGAGGCCACCGTTGTCGGGGGCACCGAAGAGCAGGTCCTGGGTCTCGATCCAGCGAACCGGGCTGGCGAACTGCCAGGCGAGGAGCTCGATCAGCAGCGCACGGCCGAGGCGGGCCGGGTCGGCCTCCCAGGTGTCCCAGTCGGCCAGGGCCGGAGCGAGGAGTGGGGAGTCGACGTAGGAGGCGACCTCCTCGACATAGGACTTGTCGAGGGTGAACAGGCGCGGCACCAGGTTCGGGATGTAGCGGCCCACCAGCACACTCGGGTCGATCACGGCGGGAAGCAGGTCGTCGAGGCGGCCGCGGAAGTCCTCGACGCCGGCGTGCAGCTCCGAGGAGTGGAACGGCACGTCGATCCCGGGCACCAGGATGAAGGCAGGCTTGCCGCCGAGGCGCGCACGACGCTCCTCGATGACGTTCTCGAGGGCCTCGAGACCTGCGACAGTGCCGGCGATGGCGTACTGCGAGCCACGCAGGTTGTAGTTGACGATCTGGATGAACTCGCCGGTCCGCGTGGCGATCTCGGCCACGAAGGCGGCGACGTCTTCGTCGGCGAGCTGGATCTGAGAGGGACGGATCGCCGCGAGGCGGTAGTTGCTGCGACCCCGGGAGTCGCGGGGGACCAGGTGGTGCATGGCCATGCCGCGGCGGAACACGATCTCCAGCAGTGCCTCGAGAGGCAGGATGCCGGTCACGGCGGCGAGGGCGTTGTACTCACCTACGGAGTGACCACAGGTGATGGCGTCCTCGAAGAAGACGCCGGCCTCGCGCATCTCGGCGACCTGGGCGACCGCGAGGGTAGCCATGGCGACCTGGGTGAACTGGGTCAGGAAGAGCACGCCGTCGGGGTGGCGGTGCAGCTCACCGTCGGCCCACAGCTCGGTCGGGTTGTCGCGCACGACGGCCAGGATCGAGAAGCCGAGCGCCTCACGGGTGTGGGCGTCTGCGCGGTCCCAGGCCTTGCGGGCCGCGGTGGAGCGGGTGCGGGCCTCCAGGCCCATGCCCTGGCTCTGGATGCCCTGGCCGGGGAAGGCGTACGTCGTCCGGGGTGCTGCCACGACGGCCTCGGCGACCATCGCGAGCTCGCCGTCGGCGCGGCAGGTCACCTCGACGACGGTGTCTCCACCCAGGACCCCGGTGCGCTCGACGGTGACCTCCACCGTCGCGCCGGGCTGCAGCGGCGCGACCCAACGGGCCAGCCAGCCCCGGATCGGGCGGGGGTGGTGGGTCGCACCCACGACGGAGGCGGCACGCTGCGCGACCGCCGAGAGCCACATCCCGTGCACGATCGGGCCGTCGAAGCCCGCGAGACGGGCAGCGGGGACGTCGGTGTGCAGCGTGTTGTGGTCGCCGCTGACCGCAGCGAAGGCACCCATGTGCTGGGGTGCGGAGACGGTGAATCGGTCCATCCGGGCGCGGGGCTTCTCCTCAGCGGCGGGAGCCAGGGGGGCAGGGGCGCTCAGCTCGGCAGCACCGACGCGTCCACGGACCATGAAGCGCTCGTGCATCGTTGCGAGGAGCTCGGTTCCGCTGGAGACCTGGACGTCGATCGCGATCACCTGGCCCGCGGTGGTCTCGGAGACCTGACCGCGCGTGGCGGCGATCGTC
This sequence comes from Marmoricola sp., assembly GCA_039921445.1. GTDB lineage: Bacteria > Actinomycetota > Actinomycetes > Propionibacteriales > Nocardioidaceae > Marmoricola. The sequence continues at coordinate 13,497 of JBDSBU010000003.1, forward strand.
AGCTCGGCACCCTCGACCAGTGCGGCCAGGTTGCCCACCATCTCGATGCGGTGGTCGAGATGGACGAGGTCGAGCAAGCCCTCGACAGCACCGATGCCGGCGAAGACGGCCGGCCAGGCCAGCCCGACGAGGGCGTCGGGCACCGCCTGCTCCTGCGGGTCGGCGACAGCGTCGCCGCGGCGGCTGCGGTCGGGGCTGGTGACACCGATGTGGTCGGCGACGAGATCGGCGGTCCACACGGTCCTCACTACGGCGGTGCCGTTCACGACCTCGGGAAGGTGGCCGCCGGCAGTGAGGGTCAGCAGTGCACCCATCGCGTCGGCGGCGGAGTCGGCCGAGATCACCGGCAGGCGACCGTCGCGCACACCCGACAGGTCGAGGTGCAGCTCGAGGGCACCACGGGAGAGCGGCACGCGCAGCACCGCGGAGTCGGTGCCGGAACCCGAGACCAGCTCGGCCGAGGTGTCGGTGAGGCGGTGCAGCGGGTTGCGCACGACCCTGCCGGCCCAGACCACGTCGGGGGAGGCGAAGGCCGCGTCGAGAACGGTGGTGTCGTCACCGACGGTGGTGCGGCTCGCGGCGCTGAGCACGGTTGTCTCGGCGGACTGCAGCTCGGCCACGATGGCGGCCTCGAAACGGTCGAGCAGGTCGGCGACGGGCTCGTTCACGACCGTGATCCCGCCGACGGCCACGGGGCCGGGGATCACGATGACCTGGTCGGCGCCGTAGGACTCGTCGTGGGCCTGCCACAGGGAGTCAGAGCGCCACCAGCGACGGACGTCGCCGTCGATCACGGGCACGAAGCTGACCGGCTTGCCCGGGCGACGGCAGATCTCGAGGAAGTAGAGCACGTCTGCCGGGTGCAGCAGGCAGTCGCGCGCCTCGGGGTGGCTGGCCACGAGCAGGTCGATGGCGGTCGTGGGGGCGTCGAGGTCGAAGGCGGGGCGCTCGATCGGGCCAGAGGTCTCCGGGTGCACGCGGGCGAGCGCGCGGTCGAGCATCGCCTCGAAGCGGTCCCGGAACGTGACGTCGAGCCACGGGGTCTCGGAGAGCTCGGCGTAACGGCGCAACCACTGCTCGTAGGTCATCTCGGCCACGTCGCCGAAGTAGGGCTTGGCGGTGACGGCCATCGCTGCGACCAGCTCATCCTTGCGGGCGGAAGCGGCCTCGGCGTCGCCGGCGACCTGGTCGAGCAGGGCGCCGCACCGGGAGGCGGCGTTGTCGATCTCGTGGATGTCGGCACCGAGCTGGCTGCGACCGGAGGTCACGTTGCCTGCGCTGCGGCCGGCCCCGACCCAGCCGCCGTTGACGGCCGTGGTGATGCCCGGCGTCTCGACGAGCAGCTGCTTGACGGCCGCCGAGGTGGTGGCCTCCCTGGTGGCCATGGCGGCGGTGCCGATCAGCACGCCGTCGACCGGCATCGCTGCCTCGCCGTGGCTGGTCGCCCAGGCTCCGGTGAGGTAGTCGACTGCGCGGTCCGGCGTACCGATGCCGCCGCCGACGCAGACCACGAGGTTCTCGACACCGCGCAGGGCGGGGTAGGTGGCGAGCAGGAGCTCGTCGAGGTCCTCCCACGAGTGGTGACCGCCGGCGACTCCGCCTTCGATGTGCGCGATCACCGTGGTCTCGACCGCGCGTGCGATCGCGAGCACCTGGCGGATCTGCTTGACCGTGCCCGGTTTGAAGACCACGTGGCTGATGCCGGATTCGTGCAGGTCCTCGAGAATCGCGACGGCGTCGTCGAGCTCGGGAATGCCGGCACTGATCACGACGCCGTCGAGCGGCGCACCCGCAAGCCGGGCCTTCTGCACCAGGCGCTGGCCGCCGAGCTGCAGCTTCCACAGGTAGGGGTCGAGGAACAAGGCGTTGAACTGGGCAGTCGCGCCCTCGTCGAGGAGGTCGGAGAGGCGAGCCATGTTGGTGGCGAAGATGTCCTCGGTGACCTGGCCGCCACCGGCGAGCTCGGCCCAGTGGCCGGCGTTGGCGGCTGCCGCGACGATCTCGGGGTCGACCGTGGTCGGCGTCATGCCCGCGAGCAGGATCGGGGACTTGCCAGTCAGGCGGGTGAAGGCGGTGTCGACGACGGGGGCGCCGTCGCCACGGTCGATCAGCCGGGGGGCGTACGTCGACCAGTCGGCCGCCTCGGGCACGGTGGTGCCGGCGGTGAAGAGGAGGTTGCGCCCCGCAGCGGTGGCCGCCGGGAGAACGGTGACGCCACGTCCGCGCAGGGCGCGACCGGTCATGTTGGCGGACAGGTCGGCCGGACCGAGGTCCACGACCCAGCGGGTCTCGGAACCGACCGCGTCCGCGAGCTCGCGCGGCCAGTCGACGGTCTCGACGCAGATCGCGTGGGCGAGGTGCTCGGTGAGGCCGGCGTCGAGACCACAGGTCTCGGCCCATGTGCGCGCCATCTCGATGGCGGGTGCAAGCGCGGGGTGGTGGAAGCCGAGTGCCACCGGCAACGCCTCGACAGAGGGGTTGAACGCGCGACCGCCACGCTTCTTGGCCTCGATCTCGGCGGCCTCCAGGGCGGCACGCTTCTCGATGGCCGCGCGGAGGCGGCGCAGGACGGTCGGCGTACCGTTGACCACGACGCGTCGCGGCCCGTTGATGGCTGCCACGGTGGCCAGGTCGGTGCGGTCGGAGACCTCGGCGACGAGCTCTTGGACCTCGGCGAGGGTCGCACCGCTGATCGCCAGCATCGGCGACTCCTCGCCGTGCGGGACCAGGTTGGCGCGGCGGCCCACGATCGCGGCCGCGGCGCCGATCAGGCGGGCGATGGCGACCAGCTCGACGTCGCTGCTGCTCTTGTCCTGACCGACGGCGTCGCGTCGCCCGGCGAAGGCAGCCACGCCGAGGATGCCCTGGGAGTGACCCGCCGATGCCACGGGGACGGTCTGGGTCAGGTCGAGACCCTCTGCGGTGAGCAGGTCGAGCGTGACCAGCTGGGTCAGCAACACGCCCGGCATCGCCAGGGCAGCGCCCAGGGTGTCGGCCCTCGCCGGCACGACCTCGTCGCTCAGCCAGGTGTGCGGCGCGAAGGGCAGCGGCATCGCGGCTGCGAGCTCGTTGGCGACCGGGGAGACCAGACGAGCGGACTCCTCGACCAGGTGCGTGACCCGGGAGGTGTCGGCGTGCTCGCCTGCGAGGGCGGAGAGAGTGGCGAACCAGTCGGCGCCCTGGCCCCCGAAGGTGACGGCGAACTCCTCACCGTCGGTGAGCCGCTCGGCCAGGGTCAGGCCGTTCCCGGGGTTCGGCCCGGTGTCGTCGGAGTCGTGGGTCAGCGTGGCGGGAGGGAGCTGAGTCATGTGAGGAGTGTGTCATGTTCTCCTCGTGAACCTGAAATTCTCCTCACGTTTTTTGCGAGGATGTCGTCTAGTTTTGCTCTACCCCCGAGTAGACCTCGGCGGTTCCTCGCAAACCACCCGGGAAGCGGTGGCGCAGGTCATAGCAAGTGGCTACTCGGCGTCCTTGATCTCGCAGATGACCTCACCGTTGGTGACGCCGGTGCCGACCTCTGCGGTCAGGCCGGTGACGGTCCCGGCCTTGTGCGCCTTCAACGGCTGCTCCATCTTCATCGCCTCGAGCACGACGATGACGTCGCCCTCCGCCACGCTCGCGCCCTCTTCGACGGCCACCTTGACGATGGTGCCCTGCATGGGGGAGGCGACCGAGTCGCCGGAGGCCGCTGCGCCGGCCTTCTTGGCGGCCGAGCGCTTGGGCTTCCTGGCGCCGGCGCCGCCACCGATCGCGGCCAGCCCGGCGGGCAGGACCACCTCGAGACGTCGGCCACCGACCTCGACGGTCACCCTGCTGCGCTCCTCGGGCTCCGGGGCATCAGCGGTTGCACCGGCGTACGGCGTGATCTGGTTGTCGAACTCGGTCTCGATCCACTGCGTGTAGACCGAGAACGTCTCCGGGTTCTCGACCGGGGTGCCGATGTAGGCAGGGTCGGAGACGACTGCGGCGTGGAAGGGGATCACGGTCGGCATGCCGTCGACGCGGAACTCCGCCAGCGCGCGCCGCGAACGTTCGAGCGCCTGGGTGCGGTCGCGCCCGCTGACGATCAGCTTGGCGATCAGGGAGTCGAAGGCACCCGGGATGGTCTCGCCCTGCTCGTAGCCGCCGTCGACTCGGACACCGGGCCCCGACGGGGGCGCCCAGGTGGTCAGGGTGCCGGGTGCGGGCATGAAGTTGGCCCCACCGTCCTCGGCGTTGATCCGGAACTCGATCGAGTGGCCGCGAACCTCGGGGTCGTCGTAGCCGAGCTCCTCACCGGCAGCGATGCGGAACATCTCGCGGACCAGGTCGATCCCGGTGACCTCCTCGGAGACACAGTGCTCGACCTGCAGTCGGGTGTTTACCTCGAGGAAGGAGATCGTGCCGTCCTCGGCGATGAGGAACTCGCACGTGCCTGCGCCGACGTACCTTGCCTCACGCAGGATCGCCTTCGAGCTCTGGTAGAGCCGGTCCATCTGTTCCTCGGTGAGGAACGGCGCCGGGGCCTCCTCGACCAGCTTCTGGTTGCGGCGCTGCAGCGAGCAGTCGCGGGTGGAGATCACCACGACGTTGCCGTGCTGGTCGGCCAGGCACTGGGTCTCGACGTGGCGGGGCTTGTCGAGGAACTTCTCCACGAAGCACTCGCCTCGCCCGAAGGCGGAGACTGCCTCACGCACGGCGGACTCGAAGGCGTCGGCGACCTCCGACATCTCGCGTGCGATCTTCAGCCCACGGCCACCGCCGCCGAAGGCGGCCTTGATCGCGATCGGCAGGCCGTTCTCCTCGGCGAAGGTCACTGCCTCTTCTGCGTTCTCGAGGGGGTCCTTGGTGCCGGGGGCGAGTGGGGCGCCGACCTTCTCGGCAATGTGCCTGGCCTTGATCTTGTCGCCGAGGTTCTCGATTGCCTCGGGGGAGGGGCCGATCCAGACCAGCCCGGCATCGATCACGGCCTGGGCGAAGTCGCGGTTCTCGGCCAGGAAGCCGTAGCCGGGGTGCACGGAGTCGGCGCCGGACTTCTGGGCGACGGCGATGATCTTGGCGATGTCGAGATAGGAGTCCGCGGGAGTCGCGCCGTCGAGTGAGTGGGCCTCGTCGGCGAGCCGGACGAACAGCGCGTCACGGTCGGGCTCGGCATACACCGCGACCGAGCCGATGCCGGCGTCCTTGCAGGCGCGGATCACTCGTACGGCGATCTCGCCCCGGTTGGCGATCAAGACCTTCTGCAACGGCTTCACGTCAGGCACGGTTCTCCTGGAGCTCTCGTCATCGGATGGGCGGCGACGGCCCAGCCGGAGTCTAGGGCAGCCCCCAGGTCGGGCTGGGGACTGCCACCGACCAGCCCTGTTTGTCCGGTGTGTGACGGGGTAGGTTCCGGGCACGGGTAACGAGTCAGGACCGGGGGCGCGGTGTACGGCGATCCAGATGCCATTCGACGACAGGCGGCGTTGTTGCGGGAGCAGGCAGAGGACCTGCGCCGCGAGGCCGACAGGCTGCTTGCTGCCGCCACCACGGTTTCGTGGCAGTCCACCAGCGCCGATCGGATGCGGGCACGGGTCGAGGATCGGCACCGGGAGATCCGCGCGACCGCGGACCAGGTCGACGATGCCGCCGCCGCACTGGATGCCCATGCCGCTGAGGTCGAGCGGCTGGTCGCCCTGATCGCAGCGATCGAGCGGAAGGTGCGCAGCATGATCTCCGGGGCCCTCGACCGGATCCGGTCCGCCGGCAACGCCCTGATCGAGGGGGTCAAGGATCTCGCTCACGGGAGGAACCCACTCGACGACCTGCTCGCCGGTTTCAACCCACCCCCGGTGGGTCACAAGGCCTGGCTCGACGTACCCGACCAGATCCCCGGCGTGGGGGAGTGAGGATGGCGACCGTCGACCTCGGGGTGCTGCCGGGGACCGAGCCCGACCCGCTCCACGAGGCACAGCGGGACCTCGACCCGGTGCCTCGCCGGGTGCGTCTGAGCCTCGCCGAGCTGCTGCTCCTCGCGCGGCTGTGCGAGACCAGGCTGCCGTTTCCAGTGGAGCCAGGCGCCTCCTCGGGGCTCACCGAACGTCTCGGGGACACGCCCGACGGGCGGGGTCGAGAGCTGATGGCGCGCGAGCTCGCCCGCGTCGACGACACCGGGCCCGGCAGCCCGGTGGACCGGCTGCGGGAGCAGGGACTTCTCCATGGCGACGACCCGACCACCGCTCAGGTGGAGCCGGAGGTCGTCACCGCACTGCGCCTTCTCGGTGCACCTGAGCAGACCGTGTGGATCGACCTGGGCCGGGTGCACCCCTTCAAGGTGCAGCTGCACGCCTGGCACCACGCCCGCGCCGAGGGGCTCGCCACCCTGGCCACGCTCGATGCGCTGAGCTTTGAGCTGACCTGGGTCGCTCCCGCGGGATGGCGCGCGGAGCTGGCGCGGGCTGCGACGGTCTCCTTGGCCGAGCCCGCCACCGCGCAGGGCTTTCCCGACGAGGTGGTGATCGGTCACGACCTGCTCGTTGCCGGCCTCGAGGCGGTGCGCGCCGGCCGGTGGGAGGTGTTGGCAGAGCTGTGCCGTCTCGAGTGCGCCACCATGCGGGTCGAGGGTCGTCCGGTCGATGCAGCCGAGGCTGCGATCCTGCTGCAACGGTTGGACTCCGAGACCGTGGGTCGCCTGCGCGCGAGCGTGGGACTGCTCCTCGATGCGGGTGGGCGCCGGGACTCGGCGGAGCTGCAGGCACCGCCGGGACGACGGGGGTTGGTCTCGTGGGTGCTGCTCGCGGACGGCTGGCGGGCGTTGATCCCGCTCACCGACAGCGCCGAGCACCTGGTCGTCGTACGCCGGGTGGAGCCTGACGACCTCGGTTCCGCAGTCGCCGACCTGTTCGCCGAGCTGATCGCATGAGCGGCGAGGACCTGCCGATCACGGACGTCCGTGGCGGTGGCGGAGGCACCAAGGCGAAGCTCCAGGACCTCGAGGAGCTGGCTGGGGTCTTCGACCGCTCTGGCGACACCTTCCGCGAGGCCGTGCCCGACGTCGCAAGGGTGATGGTCAACGGAGACCTGCTGGCCTCCGCGATCCTCTCGCCGCTCACATTCGCGCGGGTGGAGGAGGAGGTCGCCACAGCCACCGCCGAGCTCGGCGTGCGCGGCCTGGGTGCCGAGACCGACGCCTTCTTGATTCGGGTCACTGCTGACGCCTACCGGCTCAGCGACCAGATGGCCACCGAGATCTTTGACAAGGTCGACTACCTGATCGGGTTCGGACTCGGTGCGAGCCTGCCGTTCCTCGCCGTCGGCGGCACCATGGGGGTGTTGGCGTTGGCCGCGTCCAACCCCGCCTTGGCGGCGTTCCTGGCCACGCATCCCGAGGCGCGGGCCGCCCTTGCCAAGGGTGGCAGCGAGGCGCTGCAGGGCTTCCTGGAGGATCACCCCGAGCTTGTCGAGCACATGGTCAACGGTGGCGGCGGGCTGATGGACGGACTGCTGTTCGACGCTCGGATGGCGCCTGGGGGCTCGGGCCTGCTGGATGCCTTGGGGATCGATCCGGTGCACGGCTCGACGAGCGAGGCGGCCAAGGAGCTGGCCCGGCTGTTCACCGACGGGGAGCCGGAGGTGGGTGCGCCAAGCGTGGACAAGCTCGCGCCAGGTCCACCCGAGAGCATCGAGGATCTGATGAGCGACATGAAGTACACCAACGCCAAGCCGGAGGCCGGGACGATCGACGTCAAGACGGTCACCAGCACCGGCCCCGACGGCGAACCGGTGACCCGCTACATCGTGGACATCCCGGGCACGAAGTCCTGGGCGCTGCCGGGCCAGCAGGACGGCACCGCACCCGACCTGGGCTCGAACCTGCGGCTGATGGGTGGGCAGGACACGGTCTATGCCCGGGGGATCGAGCAGGCGATGGACGCCGCCGGGGTACCCAAGGGGGCGCACGTGATGCTGGTCGGACACTCCCAGGGCGGCATGACCGCCTCGGCGTTGGCGCAGGACGCCGGGTTCGACTACAACGTCGACTACGTGGTCACTGCCGGTGCGCCCATCGCGGGCGCCGACTACGGCGGTGGGACCACGGCGCTCTCCTTGGAGAACCAGGGCGACCTGGTGCCGCGTCTGGATGGCGCCTCGAACCCCGACAACCCCAACCACACCACGGTCACCTTCGACGGCCGCACCGGTTCGATCGGGGGCAACCACGACATGGGCCAGTACGTCGGCGGGGGAGCTGCCGTCGACAGGTCCAGCGACCCGGGTCTGACACAGTTGCGCAACCAGATGGGTGAGGACGGCTATCTGGGGGCAGCAAAGTCCGAGACCCGTCAGATCGCGATCCACCGTCAGCAGTGACGGCTCGTCGCCCTCACCCGAATGAACAAGGAGATCAGGTGTCACGTGGCAGCTCTGCAACGAGGTGGACAGGAGCCGGGCTGCGCATCGCCGCGAGCTTTCTCGCGCTGGGCGTCGCGGCTGGCTGCATGAGCCAGGACGGCTCTAGTGAGCCGTCGAAGGACAAGGGGTGCGGGAAGTGCAGCGCCGAGATGGCGCGCCTCGGCGAGGAGATCGTGAGGATCCCAGGCGTCTCGGACCTGCGCCAGATCCGCTACACGGAGAAGGTGGCCCTGACCACCCCGGCCACGCTCACCGTGGTGGTGTCTGGCCCGGATGAACCGAGGCTGAGGGACGCCGTCGCCAAGATGGCATGGACGAGCGCGGTCACGCCGTTGGAGGACCTGTCCGTCGGCGTGCTCGCGCCGGGAGCGGAGTACGTCGAGTATCACGACTACGGGTTCAAGCGTGACGCCGACACCTATTCCGAGAAGTGGGGTGGCCGCCCGGGTGGCTAGGCGCATGTCGCTGCTGGCAGTTAGCGGTCGTTCACTTCCGCGCCTACCATCGGGGACATGAGCGACGTGACCCCCGAGATCCCGGCCGAGACCGTTGACGCAAGCGAGGACGCGCGCAGTCGCTGGCAGGACCGGTACGGCAAGTCACGGGTTCGTGACGCCGACTTCACCACGCTGTCGGGCGGCGAGGTCGAGCCGGCGTACGGCACCGCAGACTCCGAGTGGCCCGGGGAGTTCCCCTACACGCGTGGGCTCTATGCCACCGGCTATCGGGGGCGCACCTGGACGATTCGGCAGTTCGCCGGCTTCGGCAACGCCCAGCAGACCAACGAGCGCTACCAGATGATCCTGGGTCGCGGCGGCGGCGGACTCTCGGTCGCCTTCGACATGCCGACCCTGATGGGGCGCGACTCCGACGACCCGCGCAGTCTCGGCGAGGTCGGGCACTGCGGGGTGGCGATCGACTCGGCCGCCGACATGGAGGTGCTCTTCGACGGCATCGACCTGGCCGAGGTGACGACGTCGATGACGATCAGCGGTCCGGCGGTCCCGGTCTTCTGCATGATGCTCGTCGCCGCGGAGCGGGCGGGTGTCGACACCGGCAAGCTCAACGGCACCCTGCAGACCGACATCTTCAAGGAGTACACCGCGCAGAAGGAGTGGCTCTTCCCCCCGGAGCCGCACCTGAAGCTGATCGGCGACCTGATGGAGTACTGCGCCGAGGAGATCCCGGCGTACAAGCCGCTCAGTGTCTCTGGCTACCACATCCGCGAGGCCGGATCGACGGCTGCGCAGGAGCTGGCGTTCACCCTCGCCGACGGTTTCGGGTACGTCGAGCTAGGGCTCTCCCGCGGGCTCGACATCGACGTGTTCGCGCCGGGACTGAGCTTCTTCTTCGACAGCCACCTCGACTTCTTCGAGGAGATCGCCAAGTTCCGGGCCGCCCGCAGGATCTGGGCGCGCTGGATCCGCGACGTCTACGGCGCCAAGACCGAGAAGGCGCAGTGGATGCGGTTCCACACCCAGACCGCCGGTGTCTCGCTGACTGCTCAGCAGCCCTACAACAACGTCGTCCGCACCGCCGTCGAGGCGCTTGCTGCCGTGCTCGGCGGGACCAACTCGCTGCACACCAACGCCCTCGACGAGACCTTGGCCCTGCCGAGCGAGCAGGCTGCGGAGATCGCGCTGCGCACCCAGCAGGTGATCATGGAGGAGACCGGGGTGGTCAACGTCGCCGACCCGCTCGGCGGATCGTGGTACGTCGAGGCGCTGACCGACCAGATCGAGGCCGAGGCCAACCAGATCTTCGACAAGATCCTCGAGATGGGCGGTTCCCGCCTGCGGCACGACCAGACCGAGGCGCTGGCGACAGCCGCTCGCAACGGCGACGACCCGATCACCAAGGGGCTCTTGCGTGGCATCGAGGACGGCTGGTTCATGGCCGAGATCGCCGACGCCGCGTTCACCTACCAGGTGGCCTTGGAGAAGGGCGAGAAGAAGGTCGTCGGTGTCAACTGCCACCTCGAGTCGGTCACCAGCGACCTGGAGATCATGCGGGTCTCTCATGAGGTGGAGACCGAGCAGGTCAGGGTGCTCGCCGAGCGACGAACGGGACGGGACGAGGACGCGGTCGCGCGGTCGCTGGAGGCGATGCTGAGCGCGGCTCGCCAAGAGCGCAACATGGTCCCGCCGATGCTCGAGGCCTGCCGGGCCGAGGCCACCCTCGGTGAGATCTGCGACGCCCTGCGGGCGGAGTGGGGCGAGTACCGGGAGCCCGTGCAGTTCTAGGCCCAGGAGGAGAGCCCTGCCTCAGGCGTGCGCGGACACCTCGGTGTCCGCTGCCTCAGGGTGGACTGACGACGGCTCGGTGGTGGGCAGCGTGCCGGTCGGCAAGCTGATCACGAAGGTGCTGCCGCCACCCGGGGCGGCCTCCACCCGGATCCTGCCGCCGTGCCGCTCGACGATCTGGCGGCAGATCGAGAGCCCGAGGCCGGTGCCGCGGTAGCCCTGGACGTGGGCGCGATGGAAGGTGTCGAAGATCTGCTCACGCTGGTCGGAGGGGATGCCGATGCCGTTGTCACTGACCCGGACCTCGAGCTCCTCGGCGTCGTGACGTCCGGTGACCTCGATCTCGGGACGGACACCTGGAGCGACGTACTTCACGGCGTTGCCGATCAGGTTGTCGAGCAGCTGCCGGAGCAGGACCTCGTCACCCCAGACGCGGAGCCCCTCCACCACGGTGATCCGGGGACGCGTCTCTGTGTCCGAACGCATCTCTGCGACTGAGCGGGCGAGAGCGGAAAGGTCGACAGAGTCGATCGAGAGGACCTGGCCGCGGGCCACCGTCCAGCTGAGCAGCTCCTTGATGAACGTCCGCATGTGTTCTGCGGCCCGCTGGATGCGCTCGACCTTGGGCAGTCCGGACTCGGCGTCGACCGAGCCGGACTCGAGATCGTCGACGAGCGCCTCGCTCCAGCCCTCCACCACGGTCAGCGGGCTGAGCAGGTCATGTGCGACCACTCCCGCGAAGGACGCCAGTGCGTCACGGTCCTTCCGGTCGGCGGTGACGTCGCGAAAGTGCACCAGGACCCGCTGGGGCTCGTGGTCGGACGGTCGCTCGAGCGGCTGGGCCGAGACCTCGATGACGCGCCCCTGCGGAGTCAGTTCGGAGCGTACGACGAAGTCCTCCGCCTCGACCGTGTCGCCGTCCAGCACCCGCCTGTGAGGGAGCTCGTGACGCTTGACCAGTTGGCCGTCCAGATGGAACAGACCAGCCTCCTCCGGCGGACGAACACGAAGGCCCGGAGCATCGTCGAGCCCCATGAGCCGCCGTCCCGCGCGGTTGCGCACCAGGACGTTGTCGTCGGCATCGACGACCGCGACTCCTTCGTGCATCGTCTCCAGGACCGAGTCGAGCAGGCGCGCCCGGGCGACGGTCTCGGCCTGCGCCGCGCGCAAACCGGCTAGGGCGACATCACGTTCGGACCGGCTGAACGCGAGGGCGAGGCCGGTCACGACGGACATCAGCACGAAGATCTGGGCCACCAGCGCGCGCTGTGAGACCGACTCGATGGTGATAAACGGGCCGACCTCGTTGAGGGTGAAGACCACGGCCAGGACACCGCCGAGGAGGCCGTGCAGGACCACCGCGGTCGGGGGAAGGCGGATGCCCGCCCAGACCGTCGGGGCCAGGAGCAGGAAGACCAGGGGCTGTCCCGAGAACGTGACGAAGACAAGCCCGTACAGCAGGCCAGTGGCGAGGAACAAGACCGTGGCCTCGGCGATCCGGAGCCTGCCGTGCTCGAGACGACGGTCTCGAGGAGCTCGCTTCTCGCGACCCTCGAGGCTGGGGAGGATGAGCAGGCCCAGGACCACGATGCCGACCAGCCCGACGTAGTTGCGGCCCAGCCAGAGCAGGCCGCCCATCGGGGTCCACGACCCCGTGATCAGCCAGACCAACGACGAGCCGACCATCGCGGCGACCAGACACGCCACCCCCGCGGCGATCCCGATCCTGCCGAGCTACGGACCTGCGAGAGCGATCGCCGCCCGCCGAGTCCACGCACGTCGGGCAGGAGTCGTCGCGCGATGGCGACGAAGATCGTTGGCTGGAGGAGGTTGGCCACCACGAACGCCGTGCTCAGCGCGTACGTCGCACCGGTCGCCGAGTTCACCGCGAAGGTGCACACCGCCAAGGCGGTCAGGTTGGCGAGCGTCGTACGACCCCAGCCCGACATCACCCAGAGCGCGGCGATCCCGGCGGCGGGCCAGACCAGGCTGAGGGTGTGCCCGTCCACCAGGGTTGCTCGGCCCACGAACCCGAAGCCGACGAACATTGCGCTCCAGCCGACCAGCTGCATCGAGCCTCGCCCGACGGAGCGGGGTGCCTCGCGCGGCGGTGCAAGCATGCTTCGAGTATCCAGCACGGATCGGGCAGAATCCGGCTTTTTCCGACATTGGCGGTGCTTGCCGGGTGCTGCGTCCTCACTCGGAGAGCGCGGCTGCCAATGCCTCCGAGCTCGGCGGGAGCGTCATCACGAAGCAGCTGCCCGGGCCCTCCGGGTTGTCCTGGACCGAGATCCGCCCGCCGTGCCGTTCCACGATCCGCTTGCAGATCGCCAGGCCCAGGCCGGTGCCGGAGTACTCACGAGAGGCTCGATGGAAGGTGTCGAAGATCTGGCCGCGGTGCTCGACCGGCACGCCGATCCCGTTGTCGCGCATCGTGAGGCGGACCCAGCCGGCCTCATCGAGATCCGTGGCGACCCCGATCCGGGGCTGGACGCCCGGGGCGACGTACTTCATCGCGTTGCCGAGCAGGTTGTCCAGCAGCTGACGCACCAACGCTCTGTCGGCCCAGATCCGCTCAGTCGCTCCGACCGCGACGACCACATCGATGTCCGGACTCTGCCGCGCAGTGACCAGCTCGGTGACGAGCGCATCGATGTCGAGGAGCTCACAATGCAGATCCTGGTCGCTGGCCACGGCATGGGCCAGCAGGTCGGTGATGAAGTCGCCCATCAGTCGAGCGCCCTGGCGGATGTGCCTGACCATGGGGGCCCCGGTGGTGGGGCTGACCGATTCGTTCAGCTCGAACTCGTCCTCGAGCGCCTCGGCCCAGCCGTCGATCACCCCGAGCGGGTTGTTCAGGTCGTGGGCCACGGTTCCGGCGAAGGCGGCCAGAGCGTCACTGTGGGCCTTGATCACGGTGATGTCGCGCACGGTGACCATCGAACGCCGGGGATCCCCGGGAGCCGTCGAGACCAGGAAGGCATTGATCTGCAGCACCCGGGTGCCTGGCACGAGCGGGTGCTTGAGGTGGTACTCCGCCGCCGTCACTGGCTCGTTGCGAAAGGCGCGGACGAAGGGGAGGTCGTGGTCGAGCAGTGGCCGACCGTCGGGGTGGAAGAGGTGGTAACGCTCAGCAGGCTCGATGACCTCGTCGCTGATGCCCTCGCCGGGGGGAGCGTCGTCGACGCCGGTCAGGAGATGAGAGACAGCCGTGTTCGAGTGCACGACCTGTCCCCCTTCCTCGATGATCGCGACTCCGTCCTCGAGGTTCTCCAGGACCTGGTCGAGCTCGGCGGCGCGGAGGGTGAGCTCGGACTCGGAGTCACGCAGCTTCGTGATCGTCCTGACGAGCTCGAGGCGGGTCAGTGAGAGGACCAGACTGGTCACGACCATGACGGTGCTGAGCATGTAGATCAGGAGCATTCGCCGCTCGAGCACCGCCACCTCGGCGAACGGACCCGCGCCTGCGTTGGTCAGGAACGCCGTGGCGATGCTGACGGAGACTGCCTGCACCGTCGCTACCGCCACCGGAAAGCGGACTGCTGCCCACACGACGCTCAAGGAGAGCAGGAACGTGGTGGGAAGCTGCGGGTTCAGGCCGAAACCGAGCCAGAAGACCAGCCCGGCGGCGGCTGTGATCGCGATGAACTCCAAGGCAGCGCGTGGACTCGGCGGACTCACGAGGTGCAGGCCGTGATCTCGGCGCCGGGCCACCTCGCCCCCGATGAGCAGGGCGAGCACCCCCGTCACAAGCATCACCGCCGAACTGCGTCCCCAGCGGAGGAGGAGCAGGTCCCAGCTCTCACCGCCCATGATCTCCACGCCGTAGCCGGTGCGGACCAGGGCTGCGACCAAGGTCGAGCTCAGCAGTGCGACCAGGAACCAGCCGAACTCGGAAAGCGTGGACATCGGCGCCCGGCCACCACCTCCCCACATCTGTGGGGTCCAGCGCCGGAGCAGCAGGACTGTGCCGAACGGGGCGATCAGCCCGAGCAGCGTGGAGAGGATCACCAACGGCGTTTGCTGAGCGACGAGGTCGGACAGGGCGACAGTCGCCACGAGCGCCACGAGATCGATGCGTGTGCGGCGTCCGGAAATGCTGAGCAGCCACAGGAACGCGACCGTCAGGGCAGGGTTTCGCGCGCTGGCGGATGGCCCGTTCCAAAACGCGGGAGCCACCAGGGCAACCACGAAGTAGAGCGCCATCCATGCAGCAAGGCGCAGCGCGCGCTTGCTAGCGGCCATTTTCTCGACCTCCCTTCCCCGGGGTCAGTATCAGGGACGATGGCCGGTTGGTGGAGGCGTTTGGCAGTTAGACACAATGGCCAAATGACTCAGCAGCCGTTCTCTCGCCCCGGAGCCGTGGACCTTTCCGGCCTAAAGGGCAAAGCGCCCACGACCGCCGGTACCGCCGCCCCCTCGACCAGTGCCTATGCCGTCGAGGTGGACCAGCAGAACTTCCAGCAGGTGCTCGAGAGCTCGATGAGCGCGCCGGTCTTCCTGGCCTTCTCCAGCCCCTCACGATCGCCGGAGAGCGTGCGCCTTGCCGACGACATGGAGACGCTCTCCGCCGAGTTCGAGGGACGCTTCCTGCTCGGCCGGGTCGACATCGACGCGGTGCCCGAGATCGCCCAGGCGATGCAGATCCCCTCGGTGCCGTTGGTGGTGCTGGTTGCGCAGGGCCGCCCGATGCCCCTGCTCCAGGACGCGGTCCCGATCGAGGAGGTCAGGCAGGCACTGACCCAGGTGCTCCAGCAGCTGACCGCGAGCGGGTTCACCGGCCGCCACCAGCCGCGCACGGTGGCGCCGGTCGTCGACGAGGAGGGTGAGGAGCTGCTCGACCCTCGCTATGCGCCGGCACAGGACGCCTTGGAGCGTGGTGACATCACCGCCGCGGTCGAGGAGTACCAGAAGCTGGTCACGGCCAACCCCGCCGACACCGAGGCCGCTGCCGGGCTGGCGATGGCCAGAGTCCTCCTGCGCACGGACGGCGTCGACCTGAACGCGGCACGTGCGGCGGCGGCGGAACGCCCCGAGGACGTGGAGGCGCAAACGCTGGTCGCCGACCTCGACCTGCTCGGAGGCCACGTCGACGACGCCTTCAACCGGCTGATCGGCCTGGTCCGGCGTACGGCGGGAAGCGAACGCGACGCCGCTCGTACCCACCTGGTCGGTCTGTTCGCGGCCGTCGGCAACGAGGATCCACGGGTGCAGCGCGGCCGGCGCGAACTGGCCTCAGCTCTGTTCTGATTTCAGGCCCGTGGCATCGTCGGGAGGCATGAGCAGAGACGTGCGCGACCTCGGACCGGTGCTCGCCGGCTGTCGGATCCTCGTCACTGCTCAGCGTCGGGCCGACGAGCTGGCCGCGGCGCTCGTGCGCCGGGGCGCTGTCGTCGTCGTGGCCCCCGCGCTTGGTGTGGTCCCGCACGTAGACGAGGTGGCTCTGCTCGAGTCGACCCGCAAGATCATCGCCGACCCTGTCGATGTGCTCGTGGTGACGACCGGCGTCGGCCTCCGGGGCTGGCTGGAGACCGCCGAGACCGCGGGGCTCGCCGACGACCTGGTGGAGACGCTGTCCGGCACCCGGCTGATTGCGCGTGGGCCCAAGGCCAAGGGCGCTCTGCAGGCCGCGGGGTTGCGTGCCGACTGGGTAGCGGAGTCCGAGACCGCGGCCGAGATCGCCGACTTCCTGCTCGGTGAGGGGGTCGAGCATCAGCGGATCGCCGTTCAGCGGCACGGTGCCGGCGACGACGGGCTCGACGCACGCCTGAGCGCGGGCGGGGCCAGTGTGACGTCCTTGGAGATCTACCGATGGGGCCCGCCGCCCGACCCGGAGCTGTTGCGCGAAGCCACCGAGGACCTTGCAGACGGCGGCTATGACGCTGTGCTTTTCACCTCGGCCCCCGGTGCTTCCGCGTGGTTGACCGAGCTGCGTCGGCTCGAGAAGCTCGACTCCGTCCGCAGCCTGGTGTCCGCGGGTCGGTTGTCGGTGGCCGCGGTCGGTCCCGTCACCGCGGAACCGCTGCGGGTCGCGGGGCTGGAGGTCTCCGTGCCAGACCGGTGGCGCCTGGGAGCGCTGGTGCGGCTGGTGATCGCAGAGCTGGGCGGCCGGGCCGGCGTACCCACTCCGGGGGGGCTGCTGAAGGTGCGCGCCCGCGCCGCAACTCTCGATCACGAGGTGCTCTCGCTCACGCCCTCCGGTTTCGCGGTGCTGAGTCGGCTCGCTCGCGCCCCGGGTGAGGTCGTCTCCCACGAGGAGCTGCTGCACGTGCTGCCCGGGGACTCAGCCGATCCTCACGTGGCCGACCTCGAAGTGGGTCGTCTGCGGGATGCGATCGGGTCGCCGGACGCGGTCCGGTCGATGGGCGACCGCGGTTATGCGCTGGACCCGGCTGGCTCACCATGACCGCCTTGGTGCTCTGCTCGCACGGGACCCGGTCGAGCGTTGGAGCGGCTCGGATCTCGGCACTGGTTGCCGCGGTCGCCGCCGAGCTGCCGGACGTCGAGGTGCGCGAGGCCCACGTGGATGTCCACCCGCCGTACCTCGACGACATCGTCGAGGTGGGTGACCTGATCGTGCCGTTGCTGCTTGCTCCCGGCTACCACGTCGACGTCGACATCCATCGGGCGTCCATGCGTGTCTCCGCCCGCGTGACACGCGCCCTGGGCCCCGACCCGCGGCTGACGGCGCTGCTGTGCGCACGGCTCGACGCCCTGCGCCCCACCCTCGCCGAGGACGACCTGATCGTGCTGGCCGCAGCCGGTTCCTCGGTGCAGGGCTCGGAGGACTCCGTTGGCGCGGCGGCTGCCGAGCTTGCCGCGCGTCTGGGGCGTCGGATCGAGGTGGGGTACGGCGCGTCCTGCCAGCCCCTCCTTCCGGACTTGCTCGCCGCACTCCGCAGCAGGCACCACGGTTGCCGGATCGTCGGGCTCTCCTACCTGCTTGCCCCGGGACACTTCCAGGACCGGCTGCTCGCCACTGGTTTCGATGCCGTCACCGATGCCCTGCTGGATTCCGAGGTGCCCGACCCTCGGCTGGTGGAGCTGGTCGTGGAGCGTTACCGCGAGTTGGCCGGCGAGTGCGCGCACGTCCAGTAGACCTCGTGCCTCGTGCCTCGTGCCTGGCGCCTCGTGCCTAGCGCGCTGCAGCGCCCACGCTCTGGGGTGCTGTGCCCGGCCGTGCTGACCCTGCTGGCCAGGGGCGACTCCAAGGCAGCAGGGTGTTGCGTCCCTTCCGGTCGTTGAGGTGCTCGCTACCTCTACGGCGGTTGAGGAGGTCGCGCCCCCGTGCTGGTGGTTGCGGGGGTCGCGAAGCGACCGTCTCGAAGCCAACCCTCGCGAAGCCCAGGGACCACCCCTGGGCGTGCCGAACTCCCCGACCGGGCTGGGGTCGGGGTGCTGGGCGCTCAGGTTCGTCGGCGTTGTGGCGGGACGAGGAGCGGAGCTGGTCGAGTCCTCGCTGGTGGCCGTCGGCTGGTCGGGGTAACTACGTAGTGGTGCCCCGTGGGCGCGGTCCAGTCGTAGCCACCGTCGTCGAGGCGTTGGTAGTCCCAACCCGTGTGGGTCTTGACCCGGTGATGGTGCCTGCACAGCGGCGCCAGATTCGAAGGATGGGTCTGGCCAGGCGGCCCACCGTCGTCCGCCTGGATGTAGGGGACGATGTGGTCCAGGTCGCAGGACCGGGAGTCACGGCCGCAGCCGGGGAAGACACAGTGCGCATCTCGCAGGACCACCTGCTCACGCATCGCTGCCGGCGGGTCGTGCTGGTCGACGGCCCGATCGGCGGCGAGGTCGAGGACCGGGCGCACGAACACCTTGCCCCCAGTGTCGGGAAGGCGGGTGAGCCAGTCGGTGAGCAGCTTCGTGGTGGCCGCCCCGAGCCTCTCGATCGTGAC
>JBDSBU010000004.1:0-29708 GCA_039921445.1 Marmoricola sp.
GCGCCGCGACGGCCAGTGCCGCGCAGGCGAGCGCAGCCGTGAGAGCCGCCAGCAGGTGGTCGGCAGCGAGCAGGGACATGCGCGAAGGCTAGGTGATCCTCAGAGGTCCGCGTGGGCGTTGTCCCCAGCTCGCCGATCGAGCTCGGCGAGACCGGCTCGCCGGGCCAGGTCGACCGGGACGTCCTGTCCGGTCATCAGCTGGATCTGCAGCACGGCCTGGTGGGCGAGCAGGTCCAGGCCGTTGACCAGGGTGCGTCCGGTCTCCTGCACCGATTGCGCGAGCGGGGTCGGCCACGGGTCGTAGACGACCTCGAACACGTTCGGAGCTCCCAAGGTCAGCGCGAGGACGTCCTCGGTCTGGGCAGCGGCGGGGATGGTCGAGACGAGCAGGTCGGTGTGCCCCCTCGGCGCCTGCGCGAAGGTGGTCACCGCGACCTCCGGTGCTCGCGGGTGGTTGCGGACCGCGTTCAGCGTCTCCCCCGCGCGCGACGGGTCGCGGACCACCAGGGTGGCTCGACGGCACCCGAGGTCGGCAACGGCGAGCAGCACAGAGGCCGCCGTCGCACCCGCACCGAGGACGACCGCGGAGCGGACCTGGTCGACACCCCGCTCGGCCAGCGCCGCCTTCGCCCCGGGGATGTCGGTGTTGAAGGCGAGGCGACGCGAGTCTCCGAGCAGCAGGGTGTTCGCGACACCTGAGAGCCTTGCCCAGGGATCGAGCGAGTCGGCGATCGCCATTGCCTCGCGCTTGAGCGGCATCGTCAGCGACAGGCCACGCCAGCCTGGCCCGAGACCCTCCAGGAACCCGGCCAGCCCGCCATCGGCGACCTCGATCGCCTCGTAGGACCAGGACAGTCCCAGCTCGGCGTACGCCGCCCGGTGCAGTGCCGGCGAGAGCGAGTGCTTGATCGGGGACCCGAGAACGGCACAGCGCATCAGCAGTCGGGACTCTCGCGGCAGTAGGTGCGGAGCTTCTCCACCCACTTGTTGTGCTCGGCCAGCGTGGTCGAGAAGCGGGTCGTCTTGGCCTCGTAGTCCGGGACGAAGAACAGCCAGGTGCCCTCCGCGGGGTTCAGCGCCGCCTTGATGGTCTCCTCGCCTGGCGACCCGATCGGTCCCGGCGGCAGGCCCCGGTTGGCATAGGTGTTGTACGCCGAGGTGTTGGACCGCTCGGCCGCGGTGGTCCAGATGTCACCGGAACGCTTGGAGACGTAGGCCACCGTCGAGTCCAGCTGAAGTGGCATGTCGTTGTCGAGGCGGTTGTAGATCACGCGCGCCACCTTGGGGTAGTCCGCGCGAACGTTCGCCTCGTACTCGATGATGCTGGCGACGGTGAGGATCTCCTCGACGCTGAGTCCGAGGGCCTTCGCCTTGGCCTCGATGTCAAGGGACTTCTCCACCTCGACCGTCTTCGCGACCATCTCGCTCAGCAGACCGACCGCCGTCTGCTTCGGCGGTACCGAGTAGGTCGCCGGGTAGAGATAACCCTCAGGATTGCCCTTGGCTGCGGCCGGAAGCCCGATCGCCTTCGGGTCGGCCAGCGCGGACGTGACCGCCTTCTTCGAGATGTCGGTCTCCTTGACGATCGTTGCGACGATCTCGCGCACCCGCGCTCCTTCACGCACCAGCACCGCGTTCTGCATCAGGTTGGCGGGATCGACCAGCACCCCGAGCGCATCGGCGGCCTTCATCTGCTTCTTCAGCTCGTAGTAGCCCACCTGGATGCTGCGGGACTTGTCGTTGTTGCGTGCCGCGGTGGTGAAGGCGTCCACGCTCTTGACGACGCCCTCGGCCTTGAGATCACGCCCGATCGCTGCGGACGAAGCACCCGCCTTGACCTCGTAGAGCACCTCCCCGGTGCCTGGACCGGCGTAGTCCGGTGTGCCGCCGAAGCGCGAGCCGATCTCGTCGTAGGCCCAGCGGCCACCGAAGTACAGACCACCGATGAGCACTGCCAGCACCAGCAGCACCGGCAGGCAACCGCGACCGCGACGACGCGGCTCGTCCTCGTCCAGGACGAGAGGGCTCTCGGGGTCGTCGGGGCCGGGCGACTGCTCGTGCGGGACCTCCGCGTGGGTCCCAGAGGTTCCCTCGTCGGGGACCTCTTCATGCTCGAACTCCGGCCCGATGTGACTCACGTGTCTGCGTTCCCGTCTCTCTGGCTCCCCGGCGAGACCAGCTCGCCCGCTTCCACGCCCGTGCCGCTCTCGCGGTCGAGCGCGCTCTGCAAGATCACCACTGCTGCGGCCATGTCGACCACGGAACGACGCTTCTTGCCCTTGCGTCCCTGCCCGCGCAGCTGACCCTCGGCCGTCACCGTGCTCAGTCGTTCGTCGCAGAGCCACACCGGGATCGGTGCCACCGCGGAGGCAAGCTCGTCGGCGAACTCACGCACCTTAGCGGCAGCAGGCCCTTCACCACCGGACAAGGAGCGCGGAAGCCCGACGTAGATCCGCACCGCGTCGTGCTCCAGGGCCAGGCTGATCAGCCGCGCCACGTCGTGCTCGCCCCGGGCGACGGTCTCCAAGGGAGTCGCGATGATGCCGGACGGGTCGCTGCTCGCCACCCCGATCCGGGCATCTCCCGGGTCCAGACCGAGGCGTACGCCGCGCAGCGATTCAGCGGCCGGATCAGTCACCGCAGGTCAGCTTCCGTGGTGGGCATCGACGAGCGCCTGGCGGATCGCGCCCAGTGCCTCGCCGGACCGGTTGGAGTCTGCCCCACCACCTTGAGCGACGTCGTCCTTGCCGCCGCCCTTGCCGCCGAGCACCTCCGAGGCGACCCGGACCAGCGCGTTGGCCGAGATTCCGTGCTGGCGACCGGCGTCGTTGACCGCGACCACGACCGACGGCTTGTCGTTGACCGAGCCGATGATGGCGGTCACGCCAGGGCGCTCTGCGCTCAACCGGTTGCGGATGTCGAGGGCCAGCGTGCGAACGTCACCGCCACCGGCGCCCGCGGCGACGTGACCTACGAACGAGACGCCGTTGAGGTCCTCGGCGTCGGAGGCGAGCTGGCCGGCGGCCGCCAACAGCTGCTGGACGCGGACCTTCTCGATCTCCTTCTCGGCGCTGCGCAACCGGTCGAGGATGTCGTTGACTCGCTCGGGCAGCTCCTCGGGACGCGCCTTGAGGGTCTCGCTGAGCTGAGCCACTAGGAGGTGCTCACGGGCGAGGAATCGATAGGCGTCGCCACCGACGAGTGCCTCGACCCGGCGCACACCGGAGCCGATCGAGCTCTCGCCGAGCAGCTTGACCACGCCGAGCTGGCCGGAGCGCTGCACGTGCGTGCCACCGCACAACTCGCGAGCCCAGTCACCTACCGAGATCACCCGCACCTCGTTGCCGTACTTCTCGCCGAACAGGGCCATGGCACCGGACTTGACCGCCTCGTCCTGGGTCATCACCTCGGCGTGCACGGCGAGGTCGTCGAGGACCAGCGCGTTGACACGGGCTTCCACGTCGGCCATCGCCGAGGCCGGCACCGCACCGGTCGCGGAGAAGTCGAAGCGGAACCGTCCTGGGGAGTTCTCCGAGCCCGCTTGGGTCGCGGTCTCGCCGAGCGCCTCGCGGAAGGCCTTGTGGACCATGTGGGTCGCCGTGTGAGACCGGCTGATCGAGCGGCGGCGCTCGATGTCGACCAAGGCCTGGGCCCGACTGCCCACCGTGACCTCACCGGCCAGCACCTTTGCCTTGTGGACGATCAACCCGGTGATCGGGGACTGGACGTCGTAGACCTCGAGGCGGGCGCCGGACTCCAGCTCGATCACTCCCTGGTCGGCGAGCTGTCCACCGCCCTCGGCGTAGAAAGGCGTCCGGTCGAGCACCAGCTCGACCTCGTCGCCCTCGCGGGCGGACTCCAGCTTTCCCTCCGCGCCGAGGATGCCGCGGATCGACGCCTCGCTGACCGCCTCCTGGTAGCCGGTGAACTCCACACCACTACCGAGCGAGTCGACGAGCTCGCGGTAGTCGGTGGCGTCGGTGTGCTGGCCCTTCTTGGATCGGGCATCGGCCTTGGCCCGCTCGCGCTGCTCACCCATCAACCTGCGGAAACCCTCCTGGTCGACCGTGAGCCCCTTCTCCGCGGCCATCTCCAAGGTGAGGTCGATCGGAAAGCCGTAGGTGTCGTGCAGCGCGAAGGCCTTGTCGCCCGACAACGTCCTGCCGCCCGCCGAGCTCACCTCTGAGGCTGCAGTGTCGAAGATGGTGGTGCCCGTACGCAGCGTGGCTCGGAACGCGTCCTCCTCGGCGTAGGCCACGGTCGAGATCCGCTCCCAGTCCGCGGCGAGCGAGGGGTAGCCATCGGACATCTTGTCGCGGCTGACCGGAAACAGCTCGGGCAGCGAGCGGTCCTCGTAGCCCAGCAACCGCATCGAGCGCACCGCGCGACGCAGGAGCCGACGCAGGACGTAGCCGCGCGACTCGTTGCCGGGCGTCACGCCGTCGCCGATGAGCATCATCGAGCTGCGCACGTGGTCGGCCACGACCCGGAAGCGCACATCGTCCTCGTGGTTGGCGCCGTAGCGTCGCCCACTGAGCTGCTCGGCCTTCTCGATGACAGGAAACATCACGTCGATCTCGTACATGTTGGGCTTGTCCTGGAGCAGGAACGCCACCCGCTCGAGACCCATTCCGGTGTCGATGTTCTGCTTCGGCAGCGCACCGGCGATGTCGAAGTCGGTCTTGCTCCGCACCGCGCTGAGCTCGTCCTGCATGAAGACCAGGTTCCAGATCTCCAGATAGCGGTCCTCGGCGGTGAAGTCGCCGTCCGCGCCGTAGGTCGGCCCACGGTCGTAGAGGATCTCCGAGCATGGTCCGCCCGGACCTGGCACTCCCATCGACCAGTAGTTCTCGCTCTTGCCGAGGCGGATGATCCTCTCGTCGGGCAGACCGGTGACCTGCTTCCACAGAGCCACGGCCTCCGGGTCGTCCTCATAGACGCTCGGGTAGAGCTTGCTCTCCTCCAGCCCCCAGCCCCCGTCGGCCAACGGCTTGGTGACCAGGTCCCAGGCCAGCTCGATCGCGCCCTGCTTGAAGTAGTCGCCGAAGCTGAAGTTGCCGCACATCTCGAAGAAGGTGCCGTGACGCGTGGTCTTTCCCACGTCCTCGATGTCCGGGGTGCGCACGCACTTCTGGACCGAGACCGCCCGCTTGTACGGCGGGGTCTCCTGACCGAGGAAGAACGGCTTGAACGGCACCATCCCGGCGTTGACGAACAGCAGGTTCGGGTCCGGCACCAACAGCGACGCCGACGGGACCGCCTGGTGGCCGGCCGCCTCGAAGTGCGCTAGAAAGCGGCGGCGGATCTCGGCGGTGTCCATCAGTGGGGGCCTTCCAGGCTCGTGTGCACGGTCTCCAGCTCTCTGGGCCCCTCAAGGGTCCAGCCGAGCCGCTCGCGCAGCTCGGTCTCCTTCTCGTTCATCCCGGCCCGCACCTCGTCGGCGAACAGGTGGGCGCCCACTCCGAGGCCGGAGACCCGGTCCCGCAAGCCCTCCGGGGTGAAGGCCTCTGCGGCACGTCGGGCCTTGACCATCGCGTAGACGCCCGCGCCCGCTCCGGCCGCGAACCAGAATCCGCGCCTCATGCCGCGCTGGCCGACCCGTGGGGGTCGCGGAGGTCAGTGTCGGTGGATCGGTCCTCGGCCTGTTCTCGTCGCCACGCCTGCTTCATCTCGCGTCGACGCTGCTTGCGCGCCCGGCGTACCTCCCGACCCATCTCGAACCAGATCTTGTTGCGCGACTCGGCTGACAACGCCCGTCGCAGACCGTGCCCGAAGGCAACCGCCTTGACCAGGGGCTCGCCAACGGTGGCAGTGAGGACGACTCTGTCCTGCACGTTCGGCTCCAGAGCGGCTCCGGCGTCGGTGATGACGTACGCCGGGTCGTCGACCCGAACCATCGTGGTGGCCATCGTCGCGGCCTGGCTCTCGAGTCTGGCGCTGAGGTCCTCGAGGCGCTCTCGGAGCTCAGCAGTCTCTGCCTGCGCCACGAGCAGCTCGCGCCGCGATCTGCCGCGACCGAGAAGAAGCATCACGAGCACGACGAGCACCGTGCCGACCAGAAGAAGCACAGCGGCGATGCCGGCGATCAGGACGGACGTTTCCATGGGGCCCGACCCTACCTGCCGCGGATCAGGCGTCTGACCCGCTCCCAGCGGTCCTTGATCGCTGCTTCAGCGCCGAGTGCCGTGGGTTGGTAGTACGCCGCGTCGGAGACCACGTCAGGGGCGTACTGCTGCTCGGCGATCCCGAACGGCGCGTCGTGGGAGTACTGGTAGCCCTTGCCGTGTCCGAGCTTCTTCGACCCGCCGTAGTGCGCATCTCGCAGGTGCGCCGGCACAGGTCCGATCTTGCCTGCCCTGACGTCGGCGCTGGCGGCCCCGATCGCGGTGGTCACGGCATTGGACTTGGGAGCCAGCGCCAGCGCGATCACAGCCTGCGCGAGGTTGAGCCGCCCCTCGGGCATGCCGATCAGCTGCACCGCCTGGGCAGCGGCGACCGCGGTGGTCAGAGCCGTGGGGTCGGCCAACCCGATGTCCTCGCTGGCCAGGATCACCAGCCGGCGAGCGATGAAACGAGGATCCTCCCCCGCCTCCATCATCCGGGCCAGGTAGTGCAGCGCCGCGTCGACGTCGGAGCCGCGGATCGACTTGATGAAGGCGCTTGTGACGTCGTAGTGCTGGTCGCCATCGCGGTCATAACGCACCGCGGCCCGGTCCACTGCCGTCTCCGTGGTGGCCAGGTCGATGACGCCGTCTCCGCTCACCGCCCCCGCAGCCGCCTCCAGGTAGGTCAACGAACGTCGGGCGTCTCCGCCGGACAGCCGCACCAGGTGGTCCATCGCTTCCGGCTCCAGTGTCACCCGTCCCGCGAGTCCGCGCTCGTCGCTCAGCGCGTTCTCGATCACCCCGCGTACGTCGTCGTCGGTCAGCGGCTCCAGGGTGAGCAGCAGCGATCGCGAGAGCAATGGGGAGATCACCGAGAAGAACGGGTTCTCCGTGGTGGCGGCGATCAGGGTCACCCAGCGGTTCTCCACACCCGGCAGGAGCGCGTCCTGCTGGGCCTTGGTGAAGCGATGCACCTCATCGACGAACAGCACCGTCTCCTGGCCGCTGCGAGCGAGCCGGTTGCGGGCGGTGTCGATCGCAGCCCGGACCTCCTTCACGCCAGCCGCGACGGCGGAGACCTCCACGAACTGCCGGTTGGTCTGTCCCGAGACGATGGCAGCGATCGTGGTCTTCCCCGTGCCCGGCGGCCCCCAGAGGAGCAACGCCATCGGCTGGTCGCCCTCCACCAGCCGGCGCAGCGGCGCGCCCGGGGCGAGCAGGTGCTGCTGCCCCACGAGCTCATCCAGCGTGCGCGGACGCATCCGCACCGCCAACGGCGCCGAGGCGTGGGTGTTGCCGGCCAACGTCCCGGCCGTTCCCGGGGTCGTCGGAGCCGGATCGGGTCCATCGATCGCGAAGAGGCCATCCATCAGGGCGAGCCTAACCAGACGGTCCCGGAGCGGGACCAGCCGTGGGTCAGGAGACCCCGGCGCGAGCGATCAGCTCGTCGCGCGCCAGGCGACGGCGACGCTGCTCGGCAGGGTCCGGCACCGGGACTGCGGAGACCAGGCGCTGGGTGTACTCGTGCTGCGGGTTGCGCACGATCTGGTCCCGATCGCCCACCTCGACGAGCTTGCCCATGTACATCACCGCGATCCGCGACGCCAGGATCTCCACGACGCCCAGGTCGTGGCTGATGAAGAGACAGCCGAAGCCCTTCTCGCGCTGCAGCTCCTGGAAGAGCTCCAGCACCTTGGCCTGCACCGAGACGTCGAGCGCCGAGGTGGGCTCGTCGGCCACGAGCAGGTCGGGGTCGAGCGCGAGCGCCCGGGCGATGCCGACCCGCTGGCGCTGACCACCGGAGAGCTCGTGGGGATAGCGGTTGCGGAAGCCGCGCTGCAGCTGCACCTGGTCGAGCAGCTTCTCCACCTCGGTGCTGAGCGCCTTGCCCTTGAGCTTGCGGTGCAGGAAGAGCGGTTCACCGATCGACTCACCGACCGGCAGCCGCGGGTTGAGCGAGGATCCGGGGTCCTGGAAGACGATGCCGACGCGATCACGCAGCGGTCGCAGGTCCTTGTGCCGAGCACCCTTCATCTGGACGCCTGCGACCTCGAGGCTGCCGCCCGCGACGGGCAGCAGACCGAGCGCGGCCCGACCGATCGTGGTCTTGCCGGAACCGGACTCGCCCACCAGCCCGACCACCTCGCCACGAGCGATCGTGAGCGAGACGTCGTCGACGGCACGGAAGACCGGCTGGTTGCCCCGCTTGGGGTACTCCAGGACCAGGTTCTCGGCGACGAAGATCGGGGGGCGTGTCTCTGCCGCCGCGAGCGCCTTGTCCTGGTCGGTACGCGCCTGGGCGTCGGCCGCGCTCACGGTGCCGAAGTGAGGCACTGCGGCGAGCAGCTGCTTGGTGTAGGGGTGCTGGGGCTCGTTGAAGATCTGCTCGGCGGTGCCGGTCTCCACGATCCGTCCGTGCTGCATCACCGCGATCCGGTCGGCCATGTCGGCGACCACCCCCATGTCGTGGGTGATCAGCAGGACACCGGCGTTGACGCGCTCTCGCAGGTCGCGCATCAGCTTGAGGATCTCGGCCTGGACGGTCACATCGAGCGCAGTGGTCGGCTCGTCCGCGACCAGCAGCTGCGGCTCGCACGCCAGGGCCTGCGCGATCATCGCCCGCTGGCGCTGGCCGCCGGAGAGCTGGTGGGGGAAGGCGTCGAAACGGCGCACCGGCTCGGGGATCTCCACCATCGTGAGCAGCTCGATGGCGCGTTCCTTCGCCTCCTTGGGCGAGACGTCGAAGTGCGAGCGGATCGTCTCGACGATCTGGAAGCCGATCGTGTAGACCGGGTTCAGGGCGGTCATCGGCTCCTGGAAGATCACCGCGATCTCCTTGCCACGGATCTTGCGCAGCGGCGCACCTGTCAGCCCGATCAGCTCCTGGCCCTTGAGCTTGGCACTGCCGCTGGCGCGGCCGTTGGACGGGAGCAGCCCGAGCAGCGACATCGAGGACTGCGTCTTGCCCGAACCGGACTCACCCACGATCGCGAGCACCTCACCGGCGTCGACGTGGTAGCTCACGTCGATGGCTGCGGGGAACCAGCCACCGTCGACGTAGAAGGCGACACTGAGGTCCTCGACCTCAAGGATCGTCCCCCCGTCGTCGGGGAGCTCCGGCTCCGTGCCGTGGCCGTCATAGCTGGAAGTGCTCACGAGTTGCCTTTCGAGCCTGCTGCTGAGCTGCTGGGCGCAGCGGTGGGAGGGGCATCTGTCAAGGTGGCGTCATGACTTCGACCGTGCTGCTGAGGTCCCGCTCCGCCCGCGCACTGGGAGCCACCATGATCGGTCTGTCGGTGTTCATGCTTGGTTCGGCCCTGGTGGGCGGCGTGGCGGCCCTGCTGGACTTCGCCGCACCGACGGTGCTGTTCGGCGTGCTCGGTTGGGCGGCCTTCTGGCGTCCCTACGTCGAGGTGACCGACGGCGGCGTGACCGTGGCCAACACCCTGCGCACCCTGGAGGTGCCGTGGCCGGCCATCGAGTCGGTGGACGGGCGGTACGGCTTGCGAATGCAGACGGCGTACGGCCGCGTGACCGCGTGGGCGGCCCCCGCACCCAAGGGCCGCGAGCGAGCCCGCGAGCAGCAGAGCGTGGCCGCCCTCGCAGTGACCGGCAGGCTCGAGGAGCTCCGCGTTGCGGGACACCTCGACGATCCTCGCCTCGAACGCCCGGCGCCCGTGACGGTCTGGAACCGGCAGCTGCTCGTCGCGATCGGCGTGCTCGTGCTCGCCTCGGTGATCCTGCCGCTGATCGGCTGAGTCACGAGCCGGTCGGCCCGCCAGGCTCACGACTTGGCCTTCTGCTCGGCCTCGGCCAGGCTCGCGTGCAACGCCTTGTCCATCGCACGCTGCGAGGGCACTCGCTTCTGTCGCGGGTCGAAGGCGTCGCGCAGCCCGTCACCGATGAAGTTCACCGACAGCGCGATCATCACGATGAACAGACCCGGCCACCAGAACAGCCAGGGCCGGGTGGCGAAGGCGGACTGGTACTGGGAGATCATCGTGCCGAGCGAGACGTCGGGCGACTTGATGCCGAAGCCGAGGTAGCTCAGCGCCGTCTCGAGAAGCACCGCCGTCGATGCCAGCAAGGTGGTGTTCACGATGATGACGCCCATCGCGTTGGGGATCATGTGCTTGCGCATGATCCGGAAGCTGCTGGCTCCGGCCACCTTGGCAGCGTCGACGAACTCCCGCTCGCGCAGGCTCAGGAACTCTCCGCGCACCAGTCGCGCGAGGGTGGTCCAGGTGATCGCGCCGAGCGCCACGGCGAGCCAGAAGGCACCTGCGTTGCCGGCGAAGTTTCCGAGGACCGCACCGATCACGATCACCGGGAAGGTGATGAACAGGTCGGTGAACCGCATCAGGAACTCATCGATCCAGCCCCGGAAGTAGCCCGAGACCGCACCAATGGTCATCCCGATCAGCGCCGCCAGCAGGCTGATCACCATCATCACGTTCAACGAGGTCTGGGTGCCCTTCATCGTGCGCGCGAAGATGTCACGACCGACCTCGTCCTGACCGAACGGGTGGTCGCCGATGGCGAACCCGCTGCCTCCGAGCCACGACGGCAGGCTCAGGCTCGGTGATCCGGAGTTGACGATCGCGCCCGGGTCCGTGTGGGTCCACTTCCACCACCCGGGGAGGCCCAACGCCCCGATGGAGGTGTAGGCGATCAGCGCGATCAGCGCGAGCGTGACCAGTCCGGCCATCGCTCCGCGGTGACGCAGGAAGCGACGACGGACGATCTGGCCCTGAGAGAGGCCCTCGACGTCCTTGAGCTCGATCGCGTTCTCGAGCGTCTCCTCGGGAGGTGGTTCGACAGGAGTGCTCATGCTGCCACCCGGATCCTTGGGTCTAGTACGGCATAGATCAGGTCGGCGACGAAGTTCGCCACGACCGCGAGAATGCCCACGATCACGATGTAGGCCATCACCGGGTCCTGCTGCTGGTCACCGAGCGATTGCACGAACAGGCGGCCCATCCCGTACCAGCCGAAGACGGTCTCGGTGATCACCGCGCCTCCGAGGAGGGTGATGATGTCGATCGGCACGATCGAGGCAAGCGGGAGCAGCGCGTTGCGGAACGCGTGCCGCATCACCACGGTGCGCTCGGTGAGCCCCTTGGAGCGTGCGGTCCGGATGTAGTCGGCGTTCATCACCTCGAGCATCGAGGCCCGCGAGTAGCGCGTGTAGGCCGCGAACGAGATCAGGATCAGGGTCGAGGTCGGCAGCACCAGGTGGCCGAAGGCATCGAGCGTCTGGATCCAGAAGTCGCCCTCCAGGTTGGGGGTGCTGCGGCCCAGCGTGGCGATCGGGCGGCCCTTGATCGAGAGGTTGTCGTTGAAGGAGCCCCAGCTCTGCATCACCCGGTCGACGAAGAGCATCATCGAGACCGGGATGGCTGTCAGGGCCGCGGTGCGAGCGGACCGGGTCCGGTCCGGTCCCCCCCAGGCCAGCCCGATCCCGGCGCTGACGACCAGGCTGAGTATGAACAGCCCGAAGACGAGCGACCAGCCCAAGAATCCGGCCGACCGGGCGTACTTCCAGAAGAACAGCATCGGCAGCCACAGCGCGGCGCCCAGCGCGGCGACGCTCAGGGCGGAGTAGAGCGCGCGTCGGTTGCGCAGCCCGGTGCTGAGTGTGGTGACCACGAACGCCCAGCCCACGGAGCTGACGGCGATCAGCACGATCCCGATCGAGGGCTTGGAGAACCAGTCGGTGAGGTTGAAGTAGATCAGCAGGGCAGCTGTGAGCCCGGCACCGATGGCAAAGTTGCGCAGCCGGCTCACGGGCGGTCCCGCCGCAGCCGCCGAGATGGCCAGGCCGACGAACGCGGCAGCGATCACCACCGTGGGTGTCGTGATCACCGGATCGGCCAAGAAATTGTTGAAGTCGATCGCCAGGAACACCTTGGCCAGGACCGCGACCCAGAAGACGGGCAGCGAGTAGAGCAGGAAGGACATGAAGGTGATCGAGTAGTCGAAGCCGGAGTACTGACGCAGCGCGCTCACCACACCGACCATGACTCCGAGGACGATCGCGAGAACGGTCGCGAGGGCAACCAGCTGGATCGTGGTCATCACGGCCCCGCTGAGCAGCGAGCTCACAGGCTGGTTGGTTCGCCAGTTCTCACCGAGGTCACAGTTGCCGTAGAGACAACCGGAAGCTCCCTTGAGCCAGCTGAGGTAGCGCGTCATCACCGACTCGTCGAGCCGAAGCTCAGCGATCCGGTTGGCGATCTGCTGGGCCTTGTTGGGTGCGGTGCTGGTCCGCAGGTCATCAAGCGGGTCGATCGAGATGTCCACCAGGACATACATGATCAGCGTCGAGATCAGCACCACCAGCAACGAGGTGAGGAGCCGTTTGACGAAGAAAACAACCATCGAGTGAACCAGACCTGTCCTGGGACGACTTGGTGCGGACGGATCTCGTGGTGGGTACCGCCGCTCAGAGCGACAGTACCCACCACGAGTGTGTTACTGGTTGGTCAAACTACTGATCTGAGGATCAGTTGCCCGGAACCTTCCAGTTCCAGAAGCCGTAGAACATCGTCGGCGCCAGGACCGCAGGCTCGACACCGGTCACCCGGGTCTTGTTGGAGATGGTTGCACCCGGGAACTGGAAGACCGTGATCCCGACTGCGTCCTGGTAGAGGATCTTCTCGATCTCGGTCTGCAGCTGGAGCTGCTTGGCCTCGTCCGAGGTCACGATCAGCTCGTCGAAGAGAGCGTCAACCTTGGGGTTGGAGTACCCGTTCAGGTTGTTGATCCCACCGTCCGTGAAGATCGCCTGGTCGCTGCTGACGCCCGTGCTGGTGGACTGCCACCCGAAGAACACGGAGTCGTAGGTGCCGTCGCCGAGCTTGCTGCCCCAGTCGGCGTTCTTCTTGTCGATCAGGTTGAAGCCAGCCTTGGCGAGCGCCGGCTTGTAGAGCTGGAACTCGTTGGCGCGACGGACGTTGTCATCGGCGTACATCATCCGCACGTCGACCGGGGTCTTGACTCCGGCGTCCTTGAGGAGCTGCATCGACTTGGCAGGGTCGACCTCGGCGTAGTCGGACGAGCCGTTCTGCGCGGCGATCTCGTCATAGCCGGGCGTGCCCTCGGTGCGCAGGAAGGAGTTGCGAACCTGTGCCTCGGGGTTGATCGGCTTGATCAGCTTGTCGATGACCTCCTGGCGCGGAATACCGTGCAGGAAGGCCTGACGGACCGCGAGTGCCTTGGCCTCGTCGCCGCCGTAGCTCGCCTTGTCGAACGGGCCCTTGTTGTTGAAGACCAGGTCGACGTGCTCGTAGGTGCCCTCGACCCCGGACTTGATGTCGGCGTCGGAGAACTTCTCGGCTGCCTGGACGACGTCCGTGGTCAGCTGCGGGGAGAACATGTCGATCTCGCCGTTCTGGAGTGCCTGGACCTGAGCCATCGGGTCCTCGTTCCAGCGAACCGTGAGCTGGTCGATCGACGCCTTGTGCTCACCCTTGAACATCGGGTTCGCCTCCAGCGTCATGTACTGGTTCTCCTTGAAGTCCTTCATGACGTAGGCGCCGCTGGACAGTGCCAGGGACGGGTCACTGGGCATCGAGGTGTAGTCGAAGCCGGTGTTCCAGAACTCGGAGACCTTCGCGAGCGCCGCCTCGTCCTTGTCGTTGATCGCCTTGAGAAGCGCGTCCTTGGCGGCCTGCGGGTCAGTCATACCCAGCGCCTTCTCGGCCACCACGTGGGCGGGCATGTAGCCGCCCATGTCGATCTTCCAGTCCGCGAACGGCTTGGTGTAGACGAGGGTCAGCGACTTTCCGTTGTCAGAGATCTCCGGAGTGTCCTTGACCAGGGCGAGACCCGGGGACGAGGTGTCGAAGTAGACCTTGCCCTTGGTGTTCTTGGGCAGGCCGGTCGCGTCGTCGGTCTTGACCTTGCCAGAGTCGATCGTGTTCAGGTTGCCGCTGAAGGCCGCCCAGGAGAGCAGCAGGTCGGTGGCGTCGAGCGAGGTGCCGTCGGACCACTTGGTGTCATCGGCGACGGTGTACTTGACCGTCAGCGGGTTGTCGCTGACCTGCTCGTAGGTGCCGAAGGAGGTGTTCTCCTTCAGGACCGCGGTCGGGTCGTAGTACCAGAAGTTCTCGGTCATCAGGTACTTGATGTTCGCGTTGGCGGTCGCGTTGCCGTTCGACGTCTGGTCGTTGTAGGAGTAGAACGGCTGGTTCCAGCCGAGGTTCAACGACGTCTTCTTGCTGCTGTTGTTGCTGCTCCCCTCGTCTGCACTGGGGGTGCCACAGGCTGCGCCTACCAGGCCCAGGGCGACAACGACCGCTCCCGCGGCCAGCATTCTCTTGCTTCTCACGTATTTCCTCCTCGGTGCGGTCCGACTCACGCGTGGACCGTTTGTCACCAGTCAGGGACCCGACTGAACAACGTGACCCTAGACACATGAGGACCACAAGGGCAGCCCCCGACGCACGAACTAGGCTCGATCGTTACCAAGGCGCGACTATTGGTCGGTTTGTACGGCGTCCGCAACCTCGGCGCGGTCGGCGTCCTGCTTGCCGACGGGTCGGGCATCCACACCGGCCTCCTTGCGCTGCTCCGGCGAGATCGGTGCCGGCGCAGCCGTCAGCGGGTCGAACCCGCCGCCGCTCTTGGGGAACGCGATCACGTCGCGGATCGAGTCGGTGCCGCTGAGCAACGCACAGATCCGGTCCCATCCGAAGGCGATGCCACCGTGCGGCGGAGCGCCGAAGGCGAACGCGTCGAGCAGGAACCCGAACTTCTCCTGGGCGGCCGCCTCGTCGATGCCCATCAGCGCGAAGACCCGCTTCTGCACGTCGCTGCGGTGGATCCGGATCGAGCCACCGCCGATCTCGTTGCCGTTGCAGACGATGTCGTAGGCCCAGGCCAGGGCGTTGCCAGGGTCCTGGTCGAAGGAGTCGAGGTCCTTCGGGCTGGTGAAGGCGTGGTGCACGGCGGTCCACTGACCGCTGCCCACGGCCACGTCGCCTGCCGCAGTCGCGTCAGCGGCCGGCTCGAACAGCGGCGCGTCGACGACCCAGAGGAAGCTCCAGGCACTCTCGTCGATCAACCCGCCGCGACGCCCGATCTCAAGACGGGCGGCCCCGAGGAGCGCACGGCTGGGCTTGGTCGCGCCGGCAGCGAAGAAGATGCAGTCCCCCGGCTTCGCACCCACGTGAGCGGCGATCTCTGCCCGCTCCTGGTCGCTGATGTTCTTCGACACCGGCCCAGTGAGCTCGCCGTCCTCCTTGACCAGCAGGTAGGCCAGCCCGCGGGCACCGCGCTGCTTGGCCCACTCCTGCCAGGCGTCGAGCTGCTTGCGTGGCTGGCTCGCTCCCCCGGGCATCACCACGGCCCCGACGTACTCCGCCTGGAAGACCCGGAAGGGGGTCTCTACGAAGAACTCGGTGCACTCCACCAGCTCCTGGCCCATCCGCAGGTCAGGCTTGTCAGAGCCGAAGCGCCGCATCGATTCCGCATAGGTCAGACGCGGCAGCGGGATCGGTACGTCGTACCCGATCAGCGCCCAGAGCGCTCGAAGGATCTCCTCGCTCAGGGCGAGCACATCGTCCTGCTCGACGAAGCTCATCTCGACGTCGAGCTGGGTGAACTCCGGCTGCCGGTCGGCACGGAAGTCCTCGTCCCGGTAGCAGCGCGCGATCTGGTAGTAGCGCTCCATGCCGGCAACCATCAGCAGCTGCTTGAAAAGCTGCGGGCTCTGGGGCAGTGCGTACCAGCTGCCCGGCTGGAGCCGAGCCGGCACCAGGAAGTCGCGCGCACCTTCAGGAGTCGACCGGGTCAGGGTCGGGGTCTCGACCTCGACGAAGTCATGGCGGTCCAGGACGTCGCGCGCAGCCTTGTTGACCTTGCTGCGAAGCCGCAGGGCAGCGTTGGGCCCACTGCGACGCAGGTCGAGGTAGCGGTGCCGCAGGCGCGCCTCCTCACCCACCTCGACGTGGTCGTCGATCGGGAAGGGCAGCGGCGCCGCCTCGCTCAGCACCTCGACGTCGGTGGCGATCACCTCGACCTCGCCGGTGGGCAGGTTGGGGTTCTGGTTGCCCTCCGGACGCACCGAGACGGTGCCGGTGACCTTGAGGCAGTACTCGCTGCGCAGGTTGTGCGCCACCGTCTCGTCGCGAATGACCACCTGGACCACCCCGCTGGCCTCGCGCAGGTCGATGAAGGCGACCCCGCCGTGGTCGCGACGGCGAGCGACCCAGCCGGTGAGGGTGACCTCGGTGTCGACGTTCTCGGGGCGAAGACTTCCGGCGTCGTGCGTGCGGATCACTGCTGCTCCTGTTCGTTGCGTCGGACACGCGGTCGAAGGTCATCGACCGGCGGCGTCCACGTTTCGGGGTCCACCACGGCCTGGTCGCCGCTGCGGATGTCCTTGATCTCGGGGTCTGCCCCATCGGCACCCGGGAAGAGCACGAAGGGGATCCCCCTGCGCTCGGCGTGCCGGATCTGCTTGCCGAACTTCTGTGCGGCCGGGGCCACCTCGCAGGCCACGCCATTGCTGCGCAGGAGCGTTGCCAACCGGTCGCTCTCCACCCTGCGCTCCTCCTCGACAACGGCCACCAGCACTGCGCTCGGCACGCTTCGGTCGGCCTCGACGACCCCCTGGCTCAGCAGGGGCACGAGCACCCGGCTGACCCCCAGCGAGATGCCGACGCCGGGGTACGTCGTACGCCCGTCGCTGGCGAGCGCGTCGTAGCGTCCGCCCGAACAGATCGACCCGAGGCTCTCGTAACCCTCGAGCCGGGTCTCGAAGACGGTCCCGGTGTAGTAGTCCAGGCCGCGGGCGATCTTGAGGTCGGCCACGATCTCGACCCGATCGTTGACCAGGGCAGCGCAGCCGGTGACCACCGCCGCGAGCTCGGTGAGGCCCTCCTCCAGGAGCTCGTGGTGTACGCCGAGCGCGCGCACCTGCTCCACGAAGCCCGTGTCAGGGGTACTGATCCTGGCCAGGGCCAGACACTGGTCGGCCTGGGCATCGCTGAGGCCGGCATCGCCGACCAGTTGAGCGTGAACCTGCTCCTCGGAGAGCTTGTCGAGCTTGTCGACCGCGCGCATCACGGCCTCCACATCGGTGGCGCCCAGCCCGGCGTAGAAGCCCTGTATCAGCTTGCGGTTGTTGACCTGCAGCCGGAATCGTGGCAGGAAGTCGAGCGTCCGCAGGGCGTCCAGCATCACCCGAGCGACCTCCACGTCGTGGTGGAAGGCGAGGGTGTCGCGTCCGATCACATCGATGTCGGCCTGGGTGAACTCGCGGTAACGACCCTCCTGGGGTCGCTCTCCGCGCCAGACCTTCTGGATCTGGTAGCGGCGGAAGGGGAACTCCAGCTTGCCGGCGTTCTCCAGGACGTAGCGGGCGAACGGGACGGTCAGGTCGAAGTGCAGACCCAGCCCGGAGTCGCTGCCCTCCTCGGTGGCTTGCAGCCGGCGCAGCACATAGACCTCCTTGGAGGTCTCGCCCTTGCGCAACAACTGATCGAGTGGCTCCACGGCACGGGTCTCGACGTTGCCGAAGCCATGCAGCTCGAAGGTCTCGGCGAGGCGAGACAGCACCTGCTGCTCGACGTAGCGCTGCGCGGGCAGCAGCTCAGGAAACCCGCTCAGCGGGCTCAGACGCGCCATCTCAGAGTCCCCGGGTGACCGGGTCGGTGGCGGCGCTTCCGCCGGAGGAGTCGAGCAGCTCGAGCAGGAACGGGTTGGTGGCGCGCTCGCGGCCGATGCTGGTCTGCTCCCCGTGGCCCGGAAGCACCACGATGTCGTCAGGCAGGGTCAGCACCTTCTCGCGAAGGCTGCGCAGCATCGTCGGGTGGTCACCGCCCGGGAGGTCGGTGCGGCCGATGGAGCCCTGGAAGAGCAGGTCGCCGGAGAACATCACCTCGGAGACGGCTGCGTCGTCGTACGGCGAGCGGAAGGTGACCGAGCCCTCGGTGTGACCCGGGGTGTGGTCGACCAGGAAGTCGAGCCCCGCCAGCTCGATCGTCTGTGCGTCAGCGAGCTCCTCGACCCGGTCCGGCTCGGCGAACTCGTACTTCCCGCCGAGCAGCATCGCGGTGGTCTCGGCCGACATGCCCGCCATCGGGTTCGCGAGCAGGTGCCGGTCCCGCGGGTGGATGTAGGCGGTGGCGTCGTAGGTGCCGGCCACGGGTGCTACGCACCACATGTGGTCGACGTGGCCGTGGGTGAGCAACACCGCGATCGGCTTGAGCTTGTGCTCGCGGACCACTTGCTCCACGCCGGCAGTGGCGTCCTTGCCGGGGTCGATCACCACGCACTCCGAACCCGGTCCGGTCGCCACGACGTAGCAGTTGGTGCCCCAGGGTCCGGCCGGGAAGCCTGCGATCAGCACCTTTTCGTCTCCTGCATCATCGGTCGAGGTCGGTTGTGGGCTGTGGGTCAGCCTACTGTCCCGGGATTCCACTCCCGGCATGCGTACGATGACTCGAACCTTGGAGCCAGCAGGCCGATCGACGCAGAAGCAGGTGTAGGAACGTGACCGCGCAGGGCAACCACCCCGACGATGGCCAGCAGAACCCGACCGAGACCCCTGACGGGATCCCTGACGGGACCCCTCAGGAGACTCCTGAGGTGACCCCTTGGGGCCGCGTCGGCGACGACGGCACCGTCTACGTCCGCACCTCCGACGGAGAGCGCGCGGTGGGCCAGTACCCCGTCGGCAGCCCCGAGGAGGCGCTGGCCTTCTTCACCCGGCGGTTCGAGGCCTTCGAGTTCGAGGTGCACCTGCTCGAGCAGCGGGTCCGGTCAGAGGCGATGACTCCCGACGAGGCCACGGAGTCGATCAAGACGGTCGCGGCACAGCTGGCCGAGCCCAATGCCGTCGGCGACTACGTGGGGCTCTCTGCCCGTCTCGACGCGCTGATGCCGCTGATCGGCGTACAACGTGGGAAGCGGCGCGAGGAGAAGGCTCGCAAGGTCGAGGCCTCGCGCACCCGCAAGGCCGAGATCGTCGCCGAGGCCGAGAAGGTCTCCCAGGGCAAGGACTGGCGAAACGGCGTCACGCGCCTGCGCGACCTGCTCGAGGAGTGGAAGGCGCTCCCGAGGTTGGACAAGACCACCGACGACGAGCTGTGGCACCGCTTCTCCGGAGCGCGGACCCTCTACACCCGACGTCGCAAGGCGCACTTCGCCGAGCTCGACGAGCAGCGTCAGGGTGCGCAGGTCGTCAAGGAGCGGCTGGTCAAGGAGGCCGAGGCCCTGGCCGACTCCACCGAGTGGGGCCCGACCTCGACCGCCTACCGAGGGCTGATGCAGGACTGGAAGGCTGCCGGTTCGGCGCCTCGCGACATGGAGGAGAAGCTCTGGTCGCGATTCCGAGCTGCGCAGGACACGTTCTTCCAGGCCCGCGACGCGGTGAACGCCGAGCAGGACCGCGAGTTCGAAGCAAACGCGGTCAAGAAGCAGGAGATCCTGGTCGAGGCCGAGGCGCTGCTTCCGATCAAGGACCTGGACGCGGCCAAGCGGTCCTTCCGGGATCTCTCCGACCGCTGGGAGGCTGCGGGCAAGGTGCCGCGCGACCAGATCAAGCCGCTCGAGGCGCGGATCCGCAAGGTCGAGCAGGCGATCCGGTCGCTCGAGGAGGACAAGTGGACGCGCAGCGACCCGGAGAAGTCCGCACGCGCCGATGACATGCTGGGCCAGCTCGAGCGCGCCATCGCTGCACTCGAGGCCGACCTCGCCGGGGCGCGCACCGCGGGTGACACCAAGCGGGTCAAGCGGATCGAGGACGACCTTGCCTCACGGCAGCAGTTCCTCGAGATGGCCAAGCTCGCCGCTTCCGACTTCGGCTAGCTCGCCGAGCGGGCACTCACGTCCGACCCCAGAGCGCCGAGCGGGCAGTCACGTCCGACCCCAGAGCGCCGAGCGGGCAGTCACGTCCGACCTCAGAGCGCCGAGCGGGCAGTCACGTCCGACCTCGGCTGGCAGTTGCTCTGCGCAAGTGCCCGCTCGGCGTACCCCAAACAGACGCAAGTGCCCGCTCGGCGTACTCCAGACAGACGCAAGTGCCCGCTCGGCGGAGTCCAGGTCAGTGGGTGACGCGGTAGGCGTCAAAGACGCCATCGACCTGCCGCACCGACTTGAGTACGGCGCCAAGGTGCTTGGGATCGCCCATCTCGAAGGCGAACCTGCTCTTCGCCACCCGGTCACGGCTGGTGGTCAGGCTGGCGGAGAGGATGTTCACGTGCTGGTCGGAGAGCACCATCGTGATGTCGGAGAGCAGCCTGGCCCGGTCGAGGGCCTCGACCATGATCTGCACCAGGAAGGTCGACTGTGAGGTCGGAGCCCACTGCACCTCGGTGAGCCGCTCGGGTTGGGCCATCAGCCCGTTGGCGTTGGTGCAGTCTCTCCGGTGCACCGAGATGCCGTCCCCGCGGGTGACGAAGCCGAGGATCTCGTCACCGGGGACCGGGGTGCAGCAGCGAGCGAGCTTGACCAGGACGTCGGTGACCCCGACGACCTCGATCCCGGAGTCCTGGCCCGCAGAGACCCGGCGACGGGGACGGGTGATCGTCACGGCTTCCGCCAGGTCCTCGGCGGCGCCTGCACCCCCGGAGACCTCCACCACCTTGCGGACGACGGTCTGCGCACCCAGGTTGCCCTCGCCGACAGCGGCGTAGAGCGCGGAGACGTCGGGAAGACGCAGCTCGTTGGCGACCTGGGTCAGCGAGTCGTGGGTCATCACCCGCTTCAGCGGCAGCCCCTCCTTGCGGAGCAGCCGGGCGATCGACTCCTTGCCCTGCTCGATGGCTTCCTCGCGGCGCTCCTTGGTGAACCAGTGCCTGATCTTGCTGCGCGCCCGCGGAGACTTCACGATCTGCAGCCAGTCGCGCGAAGGACCGGCGTTGGGCGACTTGGAGGTGAACACCTCGACGACGTCGCCGTGCTCCAGGGCCGACTCCAGTGGCACCAGCCGCCCGTTGACCCGGGCGCCGATGGTGTGGTGACCGACTTCGGTGTGGATCGCGTAGGCGAAGTCGATCGGGGTCGACCCGATCGGCAGCCCCATCACGTCACCGCGCGGGGTGAAGACGAAGACCTCGGCGCTGTTGATCTCGAAGCGCAACGAGTCCAGGAACTCGCCCGGGTCGTCGACCTCGTTCTGCCAGTCGAGCAACTGACGCAGCCACTGCATCTCGGAGTCGGCGGTCGGCTCCTGCTCGGCGCCGCCCTTCTCCTCCTTGTACTTCCAGTGCGCCGCGACGCCGTACTCCGCGCGCCGGTGCATCGCCACCGTGCGGATCTGCATCTCCACCGGCTTGCCCGAAGGACCGATCACCGTGGTGTGCAGCGACTGGTACATGTTGAACTTCGGCATCGCGACGTAGTCCTTGAACCGCCCGGGAAGCGGGTTCCAGCGGTTGTGCAGAACTCCGAGCACGCCGTAGCACTCGGGATCGCTGTCCACCAGGATCCGGATGCCGACGAGGTCGTAGATGTCGCTGAAGTCTCGGCCGCCGTGGATCATCTTCTGGTAGATCGAGTAGTAGTGCTTGGGCCGCCCGGTCACCCGCGCCTTGATCTTCGCGCTCTGGAGGTCCTCCTCCACACGGCTGATCACCTGCGCCAGGAACTGGTCACGCGACGGCGAGCGCTCAGCGACCAGCCGCACGATCTCGTCATAGATCTTGGGATTCATGGTGGCGAACGCCAGGTCCTCGAGCTCCCACTTCAGCGTGTTCATGCCGAGGCGGTGCGCCAAGGGCGCGTAGATCTCCAGCGTCTCGCGAGACTTCCGCTCCTGGGTCTCGTGCTTGACGTAGCGAAGCGTGCGCATGTTGTGCAACCGGTCAGCGAGCTTGATCACCAGGACCCTGATGTCCTTGCTCATCGCGACGATCATCTTGCGGATCGTCTCGGCCTGCGCGGAGTCGCCGTACTTGACCTTGTCGAGCTTGGTGACCCCATCGACGAGCGCTGCGACCTCGTCGCCGAAGTCGGCGCGCAGCGCGTCCAGGGTGTACGGCGTGTCCTCGACCGTGTCGTGCAGCAGGGCCGCGACCAGGGTCGGCTCGGTCATGCCGATGTCGGCCAGGATCGTGGTGACGGCCAACGGGTGCGTGATGTAGGGGTCGCCACTCTTGCGCATCTGGCCGCGGTGGTGCTTCTCGGCGGTGGCATACGCGCGCTCGAGCAGGGCCAGGTCGGCCTTGGGGTGGTTGGCGCGCACCGTGCGGAAGAGCGGGTCCAGGACCGGGTTGATGACCTGCTTGCTGTTGCCGATCCGGGCCAGCCGAGCACGCACACCTCGCCCGGTCAGGGCCGACCCACGTTCGGGCGCGGTCGAGGGGTCCCTCACGGGATCAGTCGCGACCCGGTCCTCGGCCATCTCACCTTCTGGAGCTCACTACATCTGGCCGAAAATGCCAGCAACGTCTCAAGTGTAGGAGGACCCCCGGCGGACCGGGCCAACTCGGGGTCAGACGGCGTGCAGCACGGTCATCGGCAGCTCGCCGACGGTGGTCCTTCCGGGAAGGAAGGTGAGCTCCATCAGCACCGCGAGAGCGTGCGGCACTCCCCCGCCCTGCTCGATCAGCTCGACGGTCGCGCGCGCGGTGCCACCGGTCGCCAGCACGTCGTCGACGATCAGGACGCGCTCCCCCGGAGCGAGTGCGTCGAGGTGCATCTGCAACGTCTCCGAGCCGTACTCGAGGTCATAGCTGACCTCTCGTGTCTGCCAGGGAAGCTTGCCGGGCTTGCGCACCGGGACGAACCCGACGCCGAGCGCCAGCGCCACCGGAGCGGCGAAGATGAACCCTCGCGCCTCCATCCCGACCACCTTGTCGACGACCACGTTGCCCTCGGCGTCGCGCCCGGCAGCCGCGAGAGCCTCGACCACTGCGGTGAAGGCCAGGTGGTCGTCGAGCAGCGGCGTGATGTCCTTGAAGGTCACCCCAGGCTGCGGGAAGTCGGCGATGTCTCGCACCAGGCTTCCAATCAGCGCCTCGAGCTCAGTGCCGTCGAGTCGAGCTGCGGAGGACCCCATCACTTGTTGCGCTTGGAGCGCGGCTGGCGCGTGGGCTGGGTGCGGTGAGAGGACCCGGAGTCCGTCACCGGCTTCTTCGAGGCGGGTACGACGCGTCCCGACCCCGACGCCTCGGGGCGACGTGGCGGCGCCCCGAGCGGTGATGCAGCCGGCCCAGTGTCATCGCCGGTGTCGTCGCCGTCGTCCTCGTAGTCCTCGTATTCACCGAAGCCGTCCGCAGCGTCCGGCTGGAAGCCCTGGCCGACCTCGCGGTGCGGCGTCTCCTCGGAGAACACCGGCACCTCCGCGTAACGGTCCACGCTGCGACGGGCGCGAGCGCGAGCTCGGGCGTCCTGGTCGGTGATGGTCTTCTCGCGCGACTTCAGCTGCACGGCGAGCGGGGTGGCGATGAAGATCGAGGAGTAGGCGCCGGCAGCCATGCCCACGAACAGCGACAACGCGAGGTCCTTCAACGCGCCGGAGCCAAGCGTGGCCACACCGACGTAGAGCAGCGCCCCGACAGGCAGCAACGCGACGATGGAGGTATTGATCGAGCGCACCAGCGTCTGGTTGACCGCGAGGTTCGCCAGCTCGGCGTACGTCCGCTTGCCCTTGCGTAGGCTTCGGGTGTTCTCGCGGACCTTGTCGAAGACGACCACCGTGTCGTAGAGCGAAAACCCGAGGATCGTCAGCACACCGGTGACCGTGGCAGGGCTGACCTCGAAGCCGGAGAGCGCGTAGACGCCGACCGTGATCACCAGGTCGTGCAGCAGCGCCACCATCGCCGCCACCGACATCTTCCACTCACGGAAGTAGGCCCAGATGAACAGCACCACCAGGATCAGGAAGACCACCAGTCCGGTCAGCGCGCGCTGAGCCACCTGGGCGCCCCACGAGGCACCGACCTCGGAGGTAGAGATGTCCTGCTTGGCATCGACTCCGACCGCGTCAGCGATCGCGAGGGTTACCTGCTGGGCCTGGTCGTTGTCGAGCTCCTTGGTCTGGGCACGGATCGAGTCGGCGCCCGAGGTGTTCACGATCGGTGCGGAGGCCTCGGCGATCCCGGTGTCCGCGATCGCGGTGCGGACCTTGTCGACGTTGCCCTGGGTGACCTGGTCTGCCGGGAGACTGATCGTGTACTCGACGCCGCCTTGGAACTCGATGCCGAAGTTGAGGCCCTTGAAGTAGAGCCCACCGACAGCGAGCAGCACGATCACCACGGAGATGGAGTACCAGAGCCACTTGCGGCCCACGAAGTCGATCGAGACGTCGCCCTCGTAGAGCGCGTTGCCCAGCCTGCTCATCTTGCCCATCAGGAACGCCCTCCCACGAGCTGTGCGTCGCGGTCGCGACCGTCGATTCCGAGTGTCGCTCGGGACAGACCCGAGAAACGATGGCCGGTGTTGAAGAACGACCGCTTGGCCAGCAACGTGACCACAGGCTTGGTGAACCAGAAGAACACCGCGACGTCGATCAGGGTGCTGATGCCCAAGGCGAAGGCGAACCCGCGCACGACCCCGATGGCGAAGATGTAGAGCACGACCGCGGCCAGCAACGAGACGGCGTCCGCGGCCAGACAGGTGTTCCGGGCTCGTGCCCAGCCGGTCTCCACCGCCACCCTCATGGACTTGCCGTCACGCATCTCGTCACGGATCCGCTCGAAGTAGACGATGAAGGAGTCGGCAGTGATGCCCACCGCAACGATCAGTCCAGCGATACCGGGCAGCGTGAGTGTGAAGCCGGCTGTCTTTGCCAGCGCGAGCACGACGGCATAGGTCACCGCGGCCGCAACGACCAGCGACGCGATCACCACGAGCCCAAGCCCCCGGTAGTAGAGCAGGCAGTAGAGCATCACGATCGCGAGGCCGATGGCGCCGGCCAGGATCCCGGCCGAGAGCTGGTTGCCGGCCAGGGAGGGCCCGATGGTCTCGACGGTGGGCTTGGCGAACTTGATCGGCAGCGCGCCGTACTTCAAGGAGTTGGCCAGGGAGCTGGCCTCGGTCTCGGAGAAGTCACCGGTGATCTGGGCGTTGCCGTCCAGGATCGGCTCGTTGACCCCAGCGTAGGAGACCACCTTGCCGTCCAGGACGATCGCGAACGTGCCACCGTTGCGGTTCAGCGCCGTCGTGGTGTCACCGAAGACCGTGCGCGCGCTGCTCTTGAAGCCAAGCGTCACCGCGTAGGTGGTGCCGTTCTGCGGGATGCCGTAGGAGGCCGACTTGAGCTCGGTGCCCTCGATCACGGACTTGGACAACAAGAACTTCTGACCCTTGTCGTCGCAGGCGATCAGCGGCTCGTCGGCCTTGTCCGCGACCGGAGCAGCGTCCTTGCCCTGGCTCGGGCAAACGAATTGTGCGAACT
Organism: Marmoricola sp.; assembly: GCA_039921445.1. Taxonomy (GTDB): domain Bacteria; phylum Actinomycetota; class Actinomycetes; order Propionibacteriales; family Nocardioidaceae; genus Marmoricola. Next base: position 25,456 of record JBDSBU010000004.1, read on the forward strand.
TCACCAGCCACTCGGAGCCAGGGTTCTCCGACCAGGCCAACGGGTCGTCGACCGAGGCGCCCTTCGTGCTCTGGGCGGGTTGTGCCGGGTCCGAGGCCGCCGGGGCGTTCGGGTCAGTCGTGGCAGCCGGGGCCGTCGGACTCGGCTTTGCCTTCGGCTTCGGGGTCTTCTTCTCCTGAGGCCCCACAAAGGGAGCCGGGCGCGGATTGGGTGTGGCCGAACCCTGGGAGGCCTTGGGCGTCGCGGTGCTGCCGGCCTTGGGGGTCACCGTGCTGGACGGGCTTCCGCTCGGGCTCCCGCCGGGGCTGGCGTCGGGGCTGGGTGCCAAGGTGCCGGGCTGCGGTGCGCCGACGACGAGGCGGAAACGAAGCTGCGCGGTGCGCTTGACGGCATCGACCAGGTCGGACCGATTCTTGCCGGGGATCTCCACGATGATGTTGCGGTCGCCTTGGGTGGTGACCTCGGCTTCGGAGACACCGCTGCCGTTGACGCGGGCGTCGACGATGCCGGCGGCCTGCTTGAGCTTGGTCTGGGTGATCGCACCGCCGTCAGCGATGGCCGAGAGCGTGATCCGGGTGCCGCCCTCGAGGTCGAGACCGAGACGCGGCTGCCAGGTCTGGCCGAGAGCGGCCAGTCCGTAGAGCAGCAGGGTGGTCAGCCCGAAGATCAGCAGCGTGCGTGCCGGGCGGGGCGTCTTCTTCGCCACGTGGTGTTTCTCCTCAGTCCTCGGTGGTGCCAGTCGGGTCACTGGCCTCCGGCGATCGGGTGGGCTCGGCATCGGCGGCGCGGCGTACGACGACCTGGCGGGCCACGGTGATCACGGTTCCCGGAGCGATCTCGATCTCGACACGTGCTTCGTTCAACGCACGGACGGTGCCGAAGATCCCCGCCGAGAGCACCACCTCCTGGCCGATCTCCAGAGACTGCTGGAGCTCCTGGACGCGCCTCTGCTGCGTTCGGGCTGGGCGCATCACGATGGCCCAGAAACCGAACATGGCAATCACGATCACAAGGAACTGCGCATAGGCAGGCACGAAAACCAACTCCAAGCTGAGGGGACAGAGTCCAAGGGGTGCCCGGTTCGACCGAGAAGTCCACCGACACAAGCCGGGTTACGGCACCAAGGGTGCAGTGTAACCGGGGTCACTGGTCAGGTTGACCCCGAGTCACAGAGGGTGTCACAGGGGACGTCACGGCAGGCGTCACGGGGGGCTCGAACAGCGCCGGATCGCCGGTGGGGAACACGCCAGCGGGCGGCCTCAGACCGAGGTGGGCCCATCCCGCTGCGGTGGCCACCCGCCCCCGTGGGGTGCGGGCGAGCAGCCCGCGCCGGACCAGGAACGGCTCAGCCACCTCCTCGACCGTCTCGCGCTCCTCACCCACGGCGACGGCGAGCGTGCTGGCCCCGACGGGGCCACCGCCGAAGCGACGGCAGAGGGCGTCGAGGACCGCACGGTCGAGCCGGTCGAGCCCGGACTCGTCGACCTCGAAGAGGTCCAGGGCAGCCCTGGCCAACGCGCGCGTCACGACGCCGTCGGCACGGACCTGGGCATAGTCGCGGACCCGGCGGAGCAGGCGGTTGGCGATCCGAGGGGTCCCCCGCGAACGCAGCGAGATCTCACCGGCGCCATCGGCCTGCAGCTCGACGTCCAGCAGGTCCGCCGAGCGCCGAATGATCCGCTCGAGGTCGGCAGGCTCGTAGAACTCCAGGTGTGCGGTGAAGCCGAAGCGATCCCGAAGAGGGCTCGGAAGCAGTCCGGCTCGCGTGGTGGCACCGACGAGGGTGAAGGGCGGGATCTCCAGCGGGATAGCGGTCGCACCCGGCCCCTTGCCGATGATCACGTCGACGCGGAAGTCCTCCATCGCCATGTAGAGCATCTCTTCAGCAGGCCGCGTCATCCGGTGGATCTCGTCGACGAAGAGGACGTCTCCCTCGTTGAGCCCCGAGAGGATCGCAGCGAGATCACCTGCATGTGTGATCGCGGGGCCACTGGTGAGTCGCAGCGGCGCCCCCATCTCGCCAGAGATGATCATCGCCAGCGTGGTCTTGCCCAGACCGGGAGGCCCGCTGAGCAGCACGTGGTCAGGAACCCGCTGGCGAGCGCGCGCAGCCTCGAGCAGCAACGCGAGCTGCTCGCAGACCCGGTCTTGCCCGACGACCTCGGCCAGCGTGCGCGGACGCAGGGCTGCCTCGACCACGCGTTCCTCGCCATCGGCCTCGACGTCGGTCACCGGGCGCGCCGACATGTAGGCCAGCTCTGCGGCCTCGAGCTCGGACTCGTTCACCTGCTCAGGCCCTGCTCAAGGAGCGGAGGGCCGCTCGCAGCAAGGCGGCGACGTCCGGAGTGGCCGTTGCTCCGGCCTCGGGTGTGACCTCTGAGACGGCCCGGTCTGCTTCGCGGGCAGACCAGCCGAGTCCGAGCAGACCTGCATGGACCTGGGCGCGCCAGTCGTCCACGGCGGGGCTCGCGGCCCGGCTCGGCCCGGCAGAACCTGCAGGTCCGATCCGGTCGCGCAGCTCCAGAATGATCCGCTGGGCACCTTTCTGGCCGATGCCCGGCACCTGGGTCAGCGTCTTGACGTCCTCAGTGGCAACCGCGCGACGCAGCGCCTCGGGCCGCAGCACAGCAAGCATCGCCTGGGCCACCTTGGGTCCCACGCCGCTCGCCGTCTGGACGAGCTCGAACATCTGCTTCTCGTCGTCGTCGGCAAAGCCGAACAGTGTCAGTGAGTCCTCGCGGACCACCATGCTGGTGGGCAAGGTCGCCTCGGCGCCGGTGCGCAGCTGCGCGATCGTGTCCGGGGTGCACTGCAGCTCGAGACCGACGCCACCCACCTCGATCACCGCCGAGCTCAAGCTCACTGCGGCCACCCGACCACGTACGAAGGCAATCATCGACGCCCCCCGGCCAGGGCGGCCTGGGCCGCCTGGGCCGCAACCGCGGCCTCGATCCGACTAGCGGCACCTCCCCGCCAGATGTGACAGATCGCGAGCGCCAGCGCATCGGCGGCGTCCGCTGGCTTGGGTGCCTCGGTCAGCCGCAGCAGCCGAGTCACCATTGCCCCGACCTGCGCCTTGTCGGCCCGTCCGCTTCCGGTAACCGCGGCCTTGACCTCGCTGGGGGTGTGCAGAGCGACCGGGATCCCGCGACGGGCGGCCACGAGCAGAGCGATGCCACTGGCCTGCGCGGTGCCCATCACGGTCTTGACGTTGTGCTGGCTGAAGACCCGCTCGACGGCTACGGCGTCAGGCTGCATCGCCTCGATCCAGTGCTCGAGACCGGTCTCGATCAGGCACAGTCTCTGCTCGATCGGCAGCTCGGCCCCGGTGCGCACGACGCCCACCTCGACGAGGGAGAGCTTCTTGCCGATGCTGCCCTCGACGACGCCCACCCCGCAGCGGGTGAGGCCTGGGTCGATGCCCAGCACACGCATGGGTCACTCCTCGATCGTCCGAACACCTGTTCGCACCACGCTAACCGGAGAGCCTGCGGCCAGGCGCTGCGACTCGCCGGGATCGAGCCCGCTCGTGGAACCCAGTCCCTTTTCTTACTCCGCGACCGGGCACTTGTGTTCGTCCTGAGAGCGCTGACCGGGCAGTTGTGCTCGCCTCCAGCACGGTGACCGGGCAGTTACGTCGGCGAGCCCTCTGCGCAAGCGCCCGGTCGGCGTACCTTGGCCAGGCGCAAGTGCCCGGTCGGCGTGCCAGGAGCGGACGCAACTGCCCGGTCGGCGTACCAGAAGCGGACGCAACTGCCCGGTCGGCGTACCAGAAGCAGAGGGGTGGGTGGGGGTCAGTCCTCGTCGAGCTCGGCCAGCACGTCGTCGGAGACGTCGTAGTTGGCGAAGACGTTCTGCACGTCGTCGAGGTCCTCGAGCGCCTCGACGAGCCGGAAGACCTTCGCAGCCCCGTCCTTGTCGAGCTCGACGTGCATGCTCGGCACGAAGGAGGCGTCTGCAGAGTCGTAGTCGACCCCGGCCGCCTGCAGCGCCGTACGCACCGAGACCAGGTCGGTCGCCTCGCTGATCACCTCGAAGGACTCGCCGTGGTCGCTGACGTCCTCGGCGCCTGCCTCGAGCGTGGCCTCGAGCACGTCGTCCTCCGAGACCGAGCGACCCTCCTGCCGGGTCGGGACCACGATCACGCCCTTGCGGTTGAACATGTAGGAGACCGAACCCGGGTCGGCGAGTGAGCCGCCGTTGCGGGTCATCGCGGTGCGGACCTCCATGGCGGCCCGGTTCTTGTTGTCGGT
>JBDSBU010000005.1:0-10524 GCA_039921445.1 Marmoricola sp.
CGGCCTCGCGATCGAACGCGTGGTGGCGCTGGCGCCGGTGTGCGACCTCGGCGAGGCGATTCGGCTGGAGCTCGGCAGCAACGCCACCGCTGCGCTGTTCGGTGGGGTCGATGCAGATCTGGCCGACCCGATGGTCCTGTTCGCCCAAAGACCTTCGGCAGATGTCGCCATCGTGCACGGCGACGAGGACGAGGACGTGCCGGTCTCGTTGAGCCGTGGTTTCGTCGCCGCGCACCCGTTCGTGGGGCTGCACGAGCTGCCCGGGGTGGGCCACATGGAGCTGATCGACCCGGCGTCCGAGCACGAGTTCGCCCAGGTGGTCCGGGCACTGCAGGCCTCGCCGGGCGTCACTGATGCCACCGCTGACACCGCTGATTGACGGGTCGTCCCCGGGAGGAGAAGATGCAGCACTCATTCGGAGTGATTTGCGCCATTCGGGCGCATCGCCCGGTCGATTCTTGGGAGCACAATGAAGAAGATCCTGGCCGCGCTGGCCATCATCGCCAGCATGCTCGTCGTACCCGTCATGGCGGCCTCGCCCGCGAGCGCCCGCTGCGCCCCTCCCGGGGACTCGACGATCTACACCTTCTCGAAGAAGTCGTTCAACTACTACCCGACCAACATCCGCAGCGACTGGGCGATCTTCCGCAAGGGCGGCACCATCACCTACAGCAAGACCAAGACGATGGAGGTCAACGCCTCGATGACCGCCACGGTCTCAGCCGAGGCGGGGGTGATCTTCGCCAAGGCGTCGACCAGCCTCGGACTCACCGTCGGCGGGTCGCTCTCGGACAGCGAGCAGTGGAGCTACTCGGCCAACGTGCCAGCCGACCGTCGGCACAAGTACCGCCTGCACGCCTACCACTACACCGCCAACTTCTCGGTGATGAAGAAGCGCTTCAACGGAGCACCGAGCGTCTGCAACTACGTGAACTCCTGGAAGTCGCGTCAGCGCGTCACGCACGCGCCGGCGAAGGCCTCGAACAACGTGTGGCGCCTGGACAAGGCTGCTGCCTGAGGCGAGTAACGGCCTGGCCGAACATGCGAAGGTCGCTGGAGGGGGATGAGTCCACCTCCAGCGACCTTCGCATCTCTGCAGGTCCGACTACGCGACCTGCAACGTCTCAGGAGGCCTGGTCCAGCGTGGGGTAGTCGGTGTACCCCTCGGCAGCGCCGCCGTAGAAGGTGGCGGCGTCGAGCTCGTTGAGAGCCGCGCCCTGCTTCCAGCGGGCGGCGAGGTCGGGGTTGGCCAGGAACGGGCGACCGACCACGATCGCATCGGCCAGTCCGGTCTCGAGGAGCCTCTCGACCGACTCGAGCGTGGTGACGTCACCGAAGCCGTCGTTGAGCAGCACCGAGCCACCGAACCGGTCGCGGAGGTCGCGGACCAGGCTCTCCAGCGGCTCGAGTGGGCTGGCGAGCATGCTCAGGTAGGCGATGCTGAGCGGTGCGATGCCGTCGACGAGCGCGGTGTAGGTGGCCAGGAGGTCCTCGGAACCGATCTCCTCACCGACGCCGTTGAAGGCGTGTCCGGGAGAGATCCGCAGGCCCACCTTGTCCGCACCGATCGCCTCGGCGACTGCGGTCACGACCTCGATCACGAAGCGAGCGCGATTCTCGGGCGAACCACCGTGGGCATCGGTGCGCTGGTTGATGGTCGGGTCAAGGAACTGGTGAAGCAGGTAACCGTTCGCGGCGTGGATCTCCACGCCGTCGAGTCCGGCCTCGATCGCGTTCTGCGAGGCAGTGACGTAGTCCTGCACGACGCCGGCGAGCTCGTCGCTGTTGAGTGCGCGCGGGACGTCGTGGGACTTGGGCCCGTCGGCGGTGATCATCTCGCCGGGCGCCTGCACGGCGCTGGCGGTGATCGTCTCGACGCCGTCCTTGTTGTCGGCGTGCGCGATCCGGCCGGCGTGCATCAGCTGGGCCACGACATGCCCACCCTCGGCGTGAACGGAGTCAGCGACCAGGCGCCAGCCCGCGACCTGCTCGGGGGTGTAGAGGCCGGGCACGTTGAGGTAGCCCTGGCCGACGGCGCTGGGCGCGACGCCCTCGGTGATGATCAGCCCGGCACCCGCGCGCTGACCGTAGTAGGTGGCGTTCAGCTGGGTGGGAGCGTTGCCGGCACCGGCGCGGTTGCGCGTCAGCGGAGCCATCACGAAACCCTGGGGAAGCTCCCAGGAACCGATCCGGACGGGGGTGAATGCGCGTGCCATCAGGTGCTACCTCGCTGTTAGTAGAAAGTTTTATCAACTTCTCCAACAGCGCCCACCCCCGACCCCATTCCGCCAGGGCCCGCGAAGCGAGATGCGTCACGTCCTTCAGGCGACGCTGAAGTCCGGCTCGGTCTTCGCGCGGACCTCGTCCTCGGTGACCCCGGGGGCCAGCTCGATGAGCCTGAGCCCTCCGCCCTCGTCGGCCGGGAGGACGTCGAGCACGCACAGGTCGGTGATGATCCGTTGTACGACGGCCCGGCCGGTGTAGGGCAGCGAGCACTCGTTGACGATCTTGTAGGACCCGTCCTTGGCGTTGTGCTCCATCAGCACGATCACCCGCTTGGCACCGTGGACGAGGTCCATCGCGCCACCCATGCCCTTGACCATCTTGCCGGGGATCATCCAGTTGGCGATGTCGCCGCCGGCGGAGACTTGCATCGCGCCGAGGATCGCGGCGTCGATCTTGCCGCCGCGGATCATCCCGAAGCTGGTTGCGGAGTCGAAGAAGGAGGCGCCGCGACGCAGGGTCACGGTCTCCTTGCCGGCGTTGATCAGGTCCGGGTCCTCGTCACCGTCGAGTGGGTAGGCACCGACGCCGAGGATGCCGTTCTCGCTCTGCAGCACCAGCTCGACGTCGTCGTCGACGTAGTTGGGCACCAGCGTCGGCAGGCCGATGCCGAGGTTGACGTAGCTGCCGTCGGTGAGCTCCGAGGCCGCCCGCGCAGCCATCTCTTCACGTGTCCAGCTCATGCCTGCTCCCCCTTGGGCGAAACGGTGCGCTTCTCGATCCGCTTGTCGGCTGCCTGCTCCGGGGTCAGCGCAACGACGCGTTGCACGAAGACTCCGGGAGTGTGCACGTCGTTGGGGTTCAGCTCGCCAGGCTCGACGAGGTGCTCGACCTCGGCGATGGTCAACCGACCGCACATTGCCGCGAGCGGGTTGAAGTTGCGCGCGGAGTCGCGGTAGACGAGGTTGCCGTGCCGGTCGCCCTTCCAGGCGCGGACCAGACCGAAGTCGGCCACGATCGCCTCCTCGAGGACGTAGTCACGACGATCAGGGCCCTCGCCGAACTCACGAGTCTCCTTGGCCGGGCTGGCGAGGACCACGTTGCCGGAGGCGTCGTACCGCCAGGGCAGCCCACCCTCTGCGACCTGGGTGCCACCGCCGGTCGCGGTGAAGAACGCTGCGATGCCGCTACCGCCCGCCCGCATCCGCTCGGCGAGCGTGCCCTGGGGTGTCAGCTCGACCTCAAGCTCACCGGAGAGGTACTGGCGCGCGAACTCCTTGTTCTCCCCCACATAGGAGGCGATCATCCGGCGCAGCCGCTTGGCCATCAGAAGCCTGCCCAGACCCCAGTCGTCGACCCCGCAGTTGTTCGAGACCGCCTCGAGCTCGCGCGTCCCTGCCTCCAGTACCGCCTCGATCAGGACCGAGGGAATGCCGCACAACCCGAAACCACCCACCGCCAGCGTTGCACCGTCGGGAATGTCGGCGACCGCTTCGGCCGCTCCTGCTACAACCTTGTCCACCCTGGAAACACCTCCGGCGCGATCCTGCCACGAGTGACCCGGGTCACCCCACCCGAGGGTGCCGGAGACCACACTCGGCCACGCCCTGCTCGCAAGGCTGCGCCGCTACGCTTCGGCCCATGCCCGCCGCCCCGTCCTCGGACTTCCCCGGTGTCAACCTGCACGTCGTCACCGGCAAGGGCGGCACCGGGAAGACCACGGTCGCCGCCGCGCTGGCGCTCGCACTCGCTGCCCGTGGCGGTTCGGTGTTGCTGTGCGAGGTGGAGGGCAGGCAGGGCATCGCCCAGCTCTTCGACGTACCCCCGCTGCCCTATGAGGAGCGGTTGCTCGCGCGCGGGACCGAAGGTGCCGGCAACGTCTACGCCTTGGCGATCGATCCGGAGTCGGCCCTGCTGGAGTACCTCGACATGTACTACCGGCTCGGCCGAGCGGGAAAGGCGCTCGATCGCTTCGGTGTGATCGAGTTCGCGACCACGATCGCCCCCGGGGTGCGCGATGTCCTGCTGACCGGCAAGGTCTACGAGGCAGCGAACCGCAACAAGCGAAACAAGGACGCGCGGGTCTACGACGCGATCGTCCTCGACGCTCCGCCGACCGGACGGATCACCCAGTTCCTCAACGTCAACAACGAGCTGGCTGGTCTGGCGAAGGTCGGCCCGATCAAGGCACAGGCCGACACCGTGACCACCCTGCTCCGCTCCAGTCGTACGGCGATCCACCTGGTCACCGTGCTGGAGGAGATGCCGGTGCAGGAAACTGCCGACGGCATCGCCGAGCTGCGCGGCGCGGATCTGCCGGTCGGGGGCGTGGTGGTCAACCGGGTGCGCCCCCGTGACCTCGACGGTGACCAGCTCGAGACGCTGCGCGCCGGGACCGTCGACCAAGCCGAGCTCGCGGCCAGTCTCGATGCCGCTGGGATCGAGGCCAGCGGACTCCTGGTCCAGACGCTGCTTGACGAGGGCCGTCACCACGCCGAGCGTCGGCACCTCGAAGACACCCAGCGCCTGCTCGTCGGCGAGCTCGATGTGCCGACCTACGAGCTGCCACGCCTGCCCGGCGGCATCGACATGGCCGGCCTCTACGAGCTGGCCGAGCAGCTCAGCGAGAAGGGACTCGCATGAACGCCCCCACCCCCCGGTCCGGGACCCGCCCGACGGTGCGCGTCGGCCCGCTCGTGGCCAGGCACGACCCGGCACTGGTCCTGGACGTCGACGATCTGCTCGACGACCGCAGCCGCGGCATCATCGTGTGCTGCGGGTCCGGGGGGGTCGGAAAGACCACCATCTCGGCCGCCCTCGCACTGCGCGCGGCCGAACGGGGTCGCAAGGTCGTCGTGCTGACCATCGATCCCGCTCGCCGCTTGGCGCAGTCCATGGGGATCGAGTCCCTGGACAACACCCCACGGCCGGTGCCGGGGATCTCGCCAGGCTCCGTCGCCGGGGACGGAGCCGCCGGCTCACTGGACGCGATGATGCTCGACATGAAGCGCACCTTCGATGAGGTGGTGCAGAGTCAGGCCAGCCCTGAGAAGGCCGCACAGATCCTGGCCAACCCGTTCTACGTGGCGGTCTCGAGCTCGTTCGCCGGCACGCAGGAGTACATGGCGATGGAGAAGCTCGGCCAGCTCGACAAGGAGGCGCGCAGGACCGGGCAGTACGACCTGATCGTCGTCGACACCCCACCGTCGCGCAGCGCACTGGACGTCCTCGACGCACCGGAGCGGCTCTCGAGCTTCCTCGACGGCAGGTTCATGAAGCTGCTGCTCGTCCCTGCACGCGGCCCGGCACGCATGATGACCGCGGGGTTCGGCCTGGTCACCAACGCGCTCACCAAGATCATCGGCGCTCAGGTCCTCATTGACATGAAGGCCTTCGTGGCCGCCTTCGACACCCTCTTCGGAGGTTTCCGACAGCGCGCCCAGCGCACCTTCGAACTGCTTCAGGACAGCCGTACGGCGTTCGTGGTGATCGCGGCCCCCGAGCCGGACGCCTTGCGCGAGGCCGCCTACTTCGTGGAGCGGTTGCGGCAAGAAGACATGCCGTTGGCCGGCCTCGTGGTCAACCGCGCCACGACGGACCCGGCCGGCGACCTCTCGGCCAGCGCGGCGATGGCTGCGGTCGAACGGCTGCACGCCTCGGACCAGGACGACGGGATCGCCGCCGGCCTGCTGAGGCTGCACGCCGACCGCCGGGTGGTGGTCGAGCGTGAGACTCGGCTCACCGGCCGGTTCGCGACCAGCCATCCCGACGTACCCACGGCCATGCTTCCGGCGCTGTCGACCGATGTGCACGACCTCGACGGCCTGCGTCTCATCGGTGAGCTCCTGGGAGCTCAGGCGCCGGAAGGATCCGGGAACGCCTGAGCCTCCAGATGACCCCGATCAGGCAGTGACGCCGAAGGTGGTCTCGTGCTCCGACTTGGCGGTCTCTAGCAGCTCTCGCCACGAGGTCACGTTCGGCCGCTTGCGCAGCAGAGCCCGACGCTCACGCTCGGTGAGGCCTCCCCAGACCCCCCACTCGATCTCGTTGTCGAGTGCCTCGGCCAGGCATTCGGCTCGTACGGGGCAGGCCCCGCACACCGCCTTCGCCCGGTGCTGCTCGGCTCCGCGAACGAACAGCTCGTCCGGCACCGACTGCTGACACAAGGCCTTGGTGGCCCACATTTCATTCCAGGACATGATCCCCTCCAAAGTTTCAGGTCCGGGCTGTTTTTATAGCGACCGCCCCAAACGTCCGCTTTACAACCCGATGACCACTTTAAGGAGACTTGGACTTCCGGAACAGACCCCAGTGCACCAATCTCGTATAGTCCGAAATGACTAGACAGGCGTCGCCACACGGGAGAATCTCCCCTGCGGCACCGTAGGGTTGTGGTATGTCGCGCCGAGGTCCCCTGTCTTCCCCGCTCACCTCCCGCACCGTGGTCTCCCACCTGAGCGTGATCCTGGCCGTCTCGGTCGTTCTCGGGGTGCTCGCCGCAGGCCTGGTGGTCCCGCTGGTCGGTCTGGTGGGCTACGCCTCCGGAACCACGGCCAAGTCGATGCAGAACCTGCCAGCAGAGCTGAAGGCCGAGCCCCTCGCCCAGCGCACGCGCGTCCTGGGACGCAACGGTGAGCTGATCGCCACCTTCTACGACGAGAACCGCGTCAACGTCCCGCTCTCGAAGGTCTCCTCGATCATGCGCGAGGCCATCGTGGCGATCGAGGACTACCGCTTCTACGAACACGGCGCCCTGGACCTCAAGGGCACCCTGCGCGCCTTCGTCAGCAACCAGGCCGGCAGCGGCGGCACCCAAGGTGGCTCCTCGATCACCCAGCAGATGGCCAAGCTGACCCTGCTGGCGCAGGCTGGCACCGACCCGGTGCTGCGCAAGGCTGCAACCGAGAACACCTACCAGCGCAAGATCCAAGAGCTGCGGCACGCGATCGCCTTCGAGCAGAACTACTCCAAGGACTGGATCCTGGAGCGCTACCTCAATCTTGCCTACTTCGGTGACGGCGCCTACGGCATCCAGTCGGCCTCGCGGCACTACTTCTCGGTCAACGCCTCCCAGCTCAACCTCAAGCAGGCAGCCACCCTGGCCGGGCTCGTGAAGAACCCGGTGGGCTTCGACCCGACGATGTACAAGGACCGCGCCCTGGCCCGTCGCAACGTCGTGCTCAACCGGATGGCCGAGCTCGACGTCATTCCGGCCAGCAAGGCCAGCGCCATCGTCGACAAGCGCCTGGGCCTGAAGGTGAGCAAGAGCCGGCGTGGATGCCTCGGCACCAAGGCCCCGTTCTTCTGCGAGTACGTCAGCCGGTTCCTGCTCTCCGACCCCTCCCTGGGAGCCACCAGGGAGGACCGCAAGCAGCTGCTGAACAACGGCGGACTGACCATCAAGACCAGCATCGACCTACGGTTCCAGCGGGCCGCGGACCGCGCCACCGACGCGGCCGTGAACGAGCGCGACCAGGCGATCGGCGCGCTCGCGATGGTCCAGCCCGGCACCGGAGACGTGCTGGCGATCTCCCAGTCCCGCCCGTTGGGACGGGAGAAGAAGAAGGGCGAGACCTACCTGAACTACGTCGTCGACAGTCAGTACGGCGACTCCAACGGCTTCCAGGCCGGCTCGACGTTCAAGGTGTTCGTGCTGGCGAGCGCGCTCGAGCAGGGAATGTCGACGGCCACCAAGTTCAACAGTCCGCCGAAGATCTCGATCCCGCAGAACGACTTCAAGACCTGTGACGGCCCCTACCCGGTGAGCTCGCCGTGGGAGCCCGGCAACTCCACCTCCAGCGGCACCTTCGACATGTACAAGGGCACGCAGCTCTCGGTGAACACCTACTTCGCCCAGCTCGAGCGAGCGACCGGACTGTGTGCGCCCTACGCCCTGGCCAAGTCCATGGGCGTCGACCTCACCGACCCCGACACCGAACGGGTTCCGTCCTTCGTGCTCGGTGTCGCCGACGTCAGCCCCTTGGAGATGGCCGGGGCCTATGCGACCTTCGCAGCGCGTGGCATGCACTGCACGAACCGGCCGGTCAGCACGATCCTGAACCCGGATGGCGAGGTCTTCAAGAAGTACCCCAAGAGCTGCAAGCAGGTGATGCAGGAGTCCACCGCCGACACCGTCAACGACATCCTGCGCGGCGTCATGGAGCCCGGAGGGTTCGGCCAGAACCTGGCGCTGAACAAGGTCTCCGCCGGAAAGACGGGCACGATCCAGAACAACCGTGCGGTCTGGTTCAACGGCTACACCCCGACGCTGGCGACGGCCGCGATGATCGCCGGCGCCAACTCCAAGGGCACCCCGATCACCCTCAACGGCCAGACCGTCGGTGGACGCTACGTCAACGTCGCCTTCGGCTCGACGGTCGCGGGCCCGATGTGGGCAGGCGCGATGCGGGGCGTCCAGGACCTGCTGCCCAGCGAGGACTTCAGCACCCCGGCCCCGCGCGACACCACCAGCGACATCCAGGTGACGATGCCCGACGTACGCAGCCTGTCCATCAGCGAGGCCACCTCCCGCCTGGCAGGCGAGGGCTTCTACGTCAGCGTGGGCCAGTCCCAGGTCTCAGACGTCACCCGGGGCAACGTGGCCGCCACCAGTCCCGCAGCCGGCGAAGTGACCGGAAAGGGAGCGACCGTCTACGTCTATCCCTCGGACGGCAGACCGGCGCCGCCCAAGGCGAAGAACCAGGGAAAGAAGAACAAGAAGAAGAAGCCCTGACCGCTCCTGGGTGGGTTTCGAGATGCTCGTTCCTCGCTGCCGCACCGGCTGGGCCCACCGGGTGAGGGTCAGCCGGTGAGGGTCAGCCGAGCTGCCGGCGGACCGCGGCGGCGACAGCACCGCCATCGGCTCGGCCCTTGACCTTCGGCTGGAGCGCGCCCATGACGCGACCCATGGCCTTCATACCCTCTCCACGTACGCCGAGCTCCTCGACGATCTCGGTGACGAGAGTCGAGATCTCCTCCTCGGTCAGCTGAGCCGGCAGATAGGCCGCGATCACGGCTGCCTCGGAACGCTCCTTTGCCTCCTGTGTGTCGCGACCTGCAGCGCCGAACGCCTCGGCAGCCTCCCTGCGCTTCTTGCCCTCGCTGCTCAAGACGTCGATCACGTCGGCATCGGAGAGCTCTCGGGACTCCTTGCCGGACACCTCGGCGTTGGTGATCGCGGTCAGCACCATCCTCAGCGTGGAGGAGGTGACCTCGTCGCGGGCCTTGATGGCAGTGATCAGATCCGTGCGCAGCTGGTCCTTCAGGTCACTCATGAGGCCCATTGTGGCAGCCTTGCCGCCATGAAGCCGAAGCCGTTTGCGCGGCGAGCACTGGGCGTTCTCGGGTACGGCGCCGGGATCGGGACCCTGGCCGGGCTGGGCACCCTCGCCTACGCCTCGGGGATCGAGGTGCGCAACTTCGCCGTACGCCGGGTCGAGCTGCAGGTGTTGCCTGCCGGCCAGCGACCGCTCAAGGTGCTCCACATCAGCGACCTGCACCTCACCCCGACCCAGGGCGTCAAGATGCGTTGGCTCACCTCGTTGGCGGCGCTCGCGCCCGACCTCGTGGTCAACACCGGGGACAACCTCGCGCATCGGGACTCCGTCGAGCCGTTGGTCGAGGCCCTCGGGCCGCTTCTCGGGATCCCTGGGGTCTACGTCTTCGGGTCCAACGACTACTTCGCCCCCTCGGGACGCAACCCGCTGTGGTACCTGCGGCCCGACGACGGCAAACGAAAGGTGAACACACCGAAGCTGCCGTGGCGGCGGATGCGAGCGGAGTTCGACGCCCATGGCTGGACCGACCTGACCAACACCTCGGCCCGAGTCAAGGTGCGCGACACCTCGATCGCCTTCATCGGTGTCGACGACCCGCACCTGAGGTACGACGACCTCGCTGCTGTGGCCGGCCAGGCCCCCGAGGACGCCGATCTGCGGATCGGCGTCACCCACGCCCCCTACCTGCGGGTGCTCGACCAGTACGCCCGCGATGGCTACGAGATCACGCTTGCCGGGCACACGCACGGCGGTCAGGTGTGCCTGCCGTTCAAGGGCGCCCTGGTCACCAACTGCGACCTCGACACCGCTCGTGCCAAGGGCCTCCATCGCCATCCGGCCGACTCACGGCCCGGCGACGAGCAGAGCTCCTGGCTGCACGTGTCTGCGGGGGCCGGCACCTCGCCGTACGCACCGGTCCGGCTGTTCTGCCGACCCGAGGCCACTCTGCTGACACTGCTGCCACGATCCTCCTGACCCCCCTCCGGGGGTGGTGCCGAGCACCCCCGGTGCTCCGCTAGACTTT
>JBDSBU010000006.1:0-9695 GCA_039921445.1 Marmoricola sp.
ACCCGTGACAGGTCGGGCAGGCCTCGTCGTACACCAGCTGGCGGCCGTGGCACTCCGGGCAGGTCTCGTTCATCGAGAAGCCACCGCCGACAGAGCTGACCACGACCCCGGCGCCTTCGCAGGTCGCACACACGTGGGGGCGACTTCCCGGCTTCCCGCCGGTGCCGGAGCAGGTCGGGCACGGGGCGTCGGAGGACAGCCTCAGAGTGATCGTGCTGCCCTCGATCGAGTCCTCGAAGGAGACCGAGGTCTGAGTCTCCAGGTCGGCGCCGCGGGTCTGGCGTGGCGCTCGCGACCGAGCGCGACCGCCACCTGACTGACCACTGTTGAAGAAATCACCGAAGAGGTCGGAGACATCGAAGTTCTGGCCGCCGGAGCTCTGGCCACCGGAGCCACCGCCGAAGCCGCCTCCGTAGCCGCCTCCGGCGAACATCGAGCGGGTCTCGTCGTACTCCTTGCGCTTGGGCGCGTCACCGACCACGTCATAGGCCTCGGCGACCGCCTTGAACCGATCCTCCGCGGCGGAGTCACCGGGATGTCCGTCGGGGTGGTTCGCCCTCGCCAGCTTGCGGTAGGCCTTCTTGATCGTCGCCTGGTCGGCGTCCTTGGCCACGCCGAGGATCTTGTAGAAGTCCTTGTTGGCCCAGTCTGCGTTGCTCATCTCACCCCTCCTCTCGGTGACGGCTGGTCGGGGAGGACTCGCGTCCTCCCCGACCAGGTCGGTCTCACTCTTCCGGGTCGAGCACTGTCACTCGGGCAGCACGCACGACGCGGTCACCGATGCGGTAACCGGCATGCGCCACCACGTCGACGGTGGTCGTGGTCACCTCCGCCGAGTGCCCGTGCATGAGTGCCTCGTGGAGGTTGGGGTCGAACTCCTCGCCCTTGGCGCCGAACTTGGTCAGCCCCAATCCGGACACGGTGCGCTCGAGGGAGTCCGCGACCGCCTTGAACCCGCCCGCGAGCTCCTCGTGCTCACGCGCCCGGTCGATGTCGTCGAGCACCGGGAGCAGGCCACTGAGCACGGCATAGACCGCGTTCTCCTTGACCAGCTCGCGGTCGCGCTCGACACGGCGCTTGTAGTTGAGGAACTCTGCCTGCAACCGCTGCAGGTCCAGGGTCCGCTCGGCGAGCTCGGTCTGCGCGAGGACCAACGCGTCCGAGGCAGCCTGGTCAGACTGGTCACCCGGGTCGACGTCGTCGACCGCGGACTCATCGAGCCCGTGGGCGGGACCGTGATCCTCCGGAGGACCGCCGGGGCGGGGCCCGGGAGAGGTCGTCTCCCGAGCCACCTCCTCGTCAGGGACCTGCTCGTCAGGATCGCTCACTTGGACTCCTCGGCCTCAGGGCCGTCCTCGTCCACGATCTCGGCGTCAACGACGTCATCGTCGCCTTCAGCGGCGCCGGCCTCGCCGGGTTCGCCTGCCTCGGCGCCCTCGGCCTCGCTGGCTGCATACATCGCGGCGCCCATCTTCTGGCTGGACTCGCCGAGCTTGCTGATGGCCGCAGTCAGGGCGTCCTTGTCGGCCTCCGGGTCCTCGAGCAGCGTCTTGAGCGCGTCGACGTCGGCCTGGACCTCGGTCTTGACCTCCTCGGGCAGCTTCTCGTC
The DNA here is from genome assembly GCA_039921445.1 of Marmoricola sp. Lineage (GTDB taxonomy): Bacteria > Actinomycetota > Actinomycetes > Propionibacteriales > Nocardioidaceae > Marmoricola. The sequence goes on from JBDSBU010000006.1 coordinate 1,610, forward strand.
GTTCTCCGAGACGAACTTCTCGGTCGAGTAGACCAACGAGTCGGCCTGGTTGCGGACCTCTACGGACTCGCGACGCTTGGCGTCCTCCTCGGCGTACTGCTCGGCATCCTTGACCATGCGCTCGATGTCGTCCTTGGACAACGCACTGCCACCGGAGATGGTCATGGACTGCTCCTTGCCGGTGCCCTGGTCCTTGGCGTGGACGTGGACGATGCCGTTGGCGTCGATGTCGAAGGTCACCTCGATCTTGGGCACCCCGCGAGGGGCCGGCGGCAGACCGGTGAGCTCGAAGTTGCCGAGCGGCTGGTTCTGCCCCCACATCTGACGCTCGCCCTGGGCGACCTTGATCTCCACCGACGGCTGGTTGTCGTCGGCGGTGGTGAAGATCTCCGAACGCTTGGTCGGGATCGTGGTGTTGCGCTCGATCAGGGTGGTCATCACGCCGCCCTTGGTCTCGATGCCCAGGCTCAACGGGGTGACGTCGAGGAGCAGCACGTCCTTGACCTCGCCCTTGAGGACACCGGCCTGCAGCGCGGCGCCCACGGCCACGACCTCGTCGGGGTTGACGCCCTTGTTGGGCTCCTTGCCGCCGGTGAGCTCGCGCACGACATCGGCCACGGCCGGCATCCGGGTGGAGCCGCCGACCAGGACCACGTGGTCGATCTTGCTGACGTCCATGCCTGCGTCCTTGATCACCTGACGGAACGGCGCCTTGGTGCGCTCGAGCAGGTCCGCGGTGAGTTTCTGGAACTCGCTTCGGGTGAGCTTCTCCTCGAAGTGCAGCGGCCCCGACTCCCCGTGGGTGATGTAGGGCAGGTGCACCGTGGTCTCGCTCGAGGAGGACAGCTCGATCTTCGCCTTCTCCGCTGCCTCCTGGAGACGCTGAAGGGCGATCTTGTCCTTGGACAGGTCGACACCGTTGTTGCCCTGGAACTTCTTGACCATCCAGTCGACGACCTTGGAGTCCCAGTCGTCGCCTCCGAGCAGGTTGTCCCCACTGGTGGCCTTCACCTCGACGACGCCCTCGCCGATCTCAAGCAGGGAGACGTCGAAGGTACCTCCACCGAGGTCGAAGACCAGGATGGTCTGCTCGGCGTCACCCTTGTCGAGGCCGTAGGCCAGCGCTGCGGCGGTGGGCTCGTTGACGATGCGGCTGACGTTGAGGCCAGCGATCTCGCCGGCCTCCTTGGTGGCCTGGCGCTGGGAGTCGGAGAAGTACGCCGGGACGGTGATCACCGCGTCGGTGACCGTCTCGCCGAGGTAGGCCTCCGCGTCGCGCTTGAGCTTCTGCAGGACGAACGCGCTGATCTGCTGCGGCGTGAAGTCCTTGTCGTCGATCTTGACGTTCCAGTCGGTGCCCATGTGGCGCTTGACCGAGCGGATGGTGCGGTCGACGTTGGTGACCGCCTGGCGCTTGGCGACCTCGCCGACGAGCACCTCGCCGGACTTGGCGAAGGCGACCACGGACGGGGTAGTCCGGGCACCCTCGGCGTTTGCGATGACGGTGGGTTCTCCACCCTCGAGGACGGCGACGACGGAGTTCGTCGTGCCGAGGTCGATACCGACGGCTCGTGCCATGTGTGTGTTACCTCCGTGTGTGATGCCTCAGTGGGTCCGTTCCGAACCGTGAAGCATGGTCTGAGTGATGCAGGGATCCTGTCAAACAACTTGAGTCAGGCCGACTCAAGTCCCAACACCTGCTGCAACGGTAGCCGGAGGTTGGTTGTTCCCAAAACCGCCCCGGTTCGGGGAATAGTCCGGGCCCGTCTGCGGTAGTGACCTACATGGCAAACATCCCGAACTTGACCCTGAACGACGGCCACACCATCCCGCAGCTGGGCTTCGGTGTCTTCCAGGTGCCGCCGACGGACACCGCCCGGATCACCGGCGAGGCCCTCGAGGCCGGCTACCGCCACATCGACACCGCGCAGATGTACCAGAACGAGGCCGGCGTCGGTGAGGCCGTGCGCGCGTCCGGCCTCCCCCGCGACGAGGTCTTCGTGACCACCAAGCTCAACAACGGCTTCCACGAGCCGGAGGCGGCCCGCAAGGCCTTCGACCAGTCGCTGAAGGCGCTCGGGCTCGACCATGTCGACCTGTTCTTGATCCACTGGCCACTGCCGACGCTCTACGGCGGCGACTACGTCTCCACCTGGAAGGCACTGATCGAGTTCCAGGCGCAAGGGCGCGCCCGCTCCATCGGCGTTTCGAACTTCCAGCCCGCCCACCTCGAGCGCCTCGCGGCCGAGACCGACGTGGTCCCGGCGGTGAACCAGATCGAGGTGCACCCCTACTTCGGCAACGAGCAGGCGCGTCGGGCCAACGCGGCGGCAGGCATCCTCACCGAGGCCTGGTCACCGATCGCCCAGGGCGCGGTGCTCGACGACGAGCAGCTGGTCGGTATCGGCGGCAAGCTGGCTCGTACGCCGGCCCAGGTCGCCTTGCGCTGGCACATCCAGCGAGGAGACATCGTCTTCCCGAAGTCCTCGTCCCCCGAGCGGATGCGGGAGAACGCGGCCTTGTTCGACTTCGAGCTCGATGACGAGGACATGGACGCGATCACCGCGCTCGACCGGGGCGAGAAGGGTCGCAACGGTCCGAACCCGGACACCTTCGACTACGTCCCCGACTGAGTCTCGGGCACTGCTCAGTCGATCGTGACCACGACGACGTTGCTGGCCTGGTCGTCTTGGGGGTCATACATCCGGAAACGGTTCTCCCCAGGACGGCCGGTCATCACGTAGGTCTCGAACGTGCCCGCACGGACAGTCGCCTGCACGCCGAAGTCCGCCCACTGGCCGGACTCCTCACGCTGCACCTGGAGGCCGACGTTGTCGTGCCCCGAATAGGACCCGGTCAGGTTGACCCGCTCCATCGGGCGCGCCATCACCGGTGAGATCGAGAGCTGGATCGGTCCGGTCGCGCCGTCAGTGGGGGCGCCGCTGGGGGTGACCAGGCCTCCAGGTGACTGCGACTCACCGGGAACCGGGAGCGCCTTGGTCGGCAGCGGCTGATTGGGATTCGCCGAGCCCGCACCGACAGTGTCCGACGTCTCACCCTTGTTGAGGCCGAGAGCGCGGACCATCAGGGTCGTGCCCAGCGCGATCAGCACTCCGATCACCACTACGGCGACGAGGCCGGTGATCAACGCCCTGCGGACCTGGTCGGAGCGCTCCTCCTCGGAGGGCTCGTCGTCGAAGTCGTGGTCCATGTCGCTCCCGCGGCTTGGTAAAGCAGGTCACTCAGCAGCGATGAATGTACCCACTGCGTCCGCGAACTCACGCGCCGGAGGTGTCCTTGGGTTCCTCGGGGAAGTGACAGGCGACCTGGTGCCCCGCGGAGGAGCCACCCGAGCTCCCCCCCGAAGACGCTCGGGGCGAGCCGACCGAGGAGGCACTCGCGATCTGCAGCAGTAGGGGCTCCTGGGTCTTGCAGATCTCCTGCGCCTTCCAGCACCTCGTGTGGAACCGACAGCCCGAGGGCGGATTGATCGGACTGGGCACGTCGCCCTCGAGCCGGATCCGCTCGCGCTGGTGACGGCGCTTGGTGTCGAGTACCGGCACCGCGGAGAGCATGGCCACGGTGTAGGGGTGGCGAGGTCGGTCGTAGAGGTCGTCGCGGTCGCCGATCTCGACGATCTTGCCGAGGTACATGACCGCGACCCGGTCCGAGACGTGCCGCACGACCGAGAGGTCGTGGGCGATCATCACGTAGGTGAGGTCGAGCTCGGTCTGGAGGTCCTCGAGCAGGTTCACCACCTGCGCCTGGATCGAGACGTCGAGCGCCGAGACCGGCTCGTCGGCCACGATCAGCTTCGGCTTCAGTGCCAGGGTGCGGGCGATCCCGATCCGCTGACGCTGACCACCAGAGAACTCGTGGGGATAGCGGTTGTAGTGCTCGGGGCTCAGGCCGACGGTCTCGAGCAGCGCCTGCACGGCCTGCTTGCGACCTCCCTCGGGCTCGACGCCCTGCAGGTGGAAGGGAGCCCCGACGATCTTGCCGACCGTGTGTCGCGGGTTCAGCGAGGAGTAGGGGTCCTGGAAGATCATCTGGATGTCGCGCCGCATCGGCCGCATCTTGGCGTCGGAGAGATGCGTGATGTCGTGCCCCTCGAAGCTGACCTTGCCGCCGGTCGGCTCGAGCAGTCGTGTGATCAGCCGCGCGGTGGTGCTCTTCCCGCACCCGGACTCACCGACGATCGAGAACGTCTCCCCCCGGCGTACGGCAAAGTCGACGCCGTCCACTGCCTGCACGGCGCTCTTGGAGCGCCCCAGGAAGCTGCCCTTGATCGGGAAGTGCTTGACCAGGCCCTCGACCTCCAGGATGTGCTCCCGCTCGGAGGTGTCCCGGCGGCGGGCGGCCTTGGGCTCCGATTCGGGGACGGATGCGGTCTCGGGAGCGGGGGTGGGGGTGCTCATGCAAGCCTCGGGGAGATCTCCTGCGCCCAGATCTGCTGGCGCTCGGCGGGCGGGATGTGGCAGGCGACGAAGTGGTCGCCGCCAGGGTTGTCCAGATCGGGACGGTCGATCAGGCAGGCTGAACCCACCCGCTCCTGGTAATCGCAGCGAGGGTTGAACGCGCACCCCTGCGGCACCCTGATCAGGCTCGGCGGGGTGCCCCTGATGGGCATCAACCGATCGGTCGGCGCCTTGTCGAATCGAGGCATCGAGCCCAGCAGGCCCCAGGTGTAGGGATGTCCGGGTCCGTTGAAGAGCTGCTCAGCCGTGCCGTACTCGGCCCCTCGGCCGGCGTACATCACCAAGATGTCGTCGGCCAGCTCGGCGACCACGCCGAGGTCGTGGGTGATGATCACGACTGCGGAGTTGAACTCCTGCTGGAGGTCGCGGATCAGGTCCAGGATCTGGGCCTGGACCGTGACGTCGAGCGCCGTGGTGGGCTCGTCGGCGATCAACAGGTCGGGGTCGCAGGAGAGCGACATCGCGATCATCGCCCGCTGCCGCATGCCTCCCGAGAACTGGTGCGGGTAGGCATCGACCCGCTGCCCAGGCTCGGGGATCCCGACCCGGTCCAGCATCTCGATCGCGTGCTTGCGCGCCTGCTTCTTCGAGACGTCGTTGTGGATCCGGTAGGCCTCGATGATCTGGTTGCCGACCGTGTAGAAGGGATGCATCGAGGACAGCGGGTCCTGAAAGATCATCGCCATCTTCTTGCCGCGCAGCTTGCGGATCGCTCCTGGATCCGCTCCGACCAGCTCCTGGCCGTCCAGCTTGATCGAGCCGGACAGCTGGGCGTTCTTGGCGGTGTGCAGGCCCATCACGGCCATGCTTGTCACAGACTTGCCAGACCCGGACTCCCCCACGATGCCGAGGGTCTTGCCGCGGTCGACGTGGAAGGAGAGCCCGTCCACGGACTTCACCAGGCCGTCGTCGGTGCTGAAGTGCACCTTGAGGTCGCGTACGTCGAGATAGTGGCCGGGGCCTCCCTCGGAGGGCCGGTCGCGCTCATGGGTCGGGGTGGTCACTTGGATCGCACTCTCGGGTCGATGACGGCATAGAGCAGGTCGACGATCAGGTTCATCACCGCGACGAACACCGCAGTGATCAACACGACTCCGAGCACTTGCGGCAGGTCGTTGTTCTTCGTCGCGTCGATGGCCATCTTGCCCAGCCCGGGGAGGCCGAAGACGGTCTCGGTGAGCACGGCGCCACCGATCAACAACCCGAAGTCGAGGCCGAAGATCGTCACGATCGGAGTCAGTGCAGACCGCAGTCCGTGCTTGATCACGACCGTGCGCTCGTTGAGACCCTTGGCTCGGGCGGTGCGGATGTAGTCCTCACCCATGGTCTCGAGCATGCCTGCCCGGGTGAGCCGGGCATATTGCGCGGAGAACAGCAGCGCGAGCGTGATCCAGGGCAGCAAGAGGCCGTGCGCCCACTTCAGGGGGTTGTCCGTCAGCTGCGTGTAGGTCGCCCCAGGTGGCGTCCAGCCCAGCTTGTAGCTGAAGAAGGAGAGGCAGATCAGGCCGGTCCAGAAGATCGGCAACGAGACCCCGGCCAGCGCCACCAGCATCGCAGCCCGGTCGAAGATCGAGCCTCGCTTCAAGGCGGAGACCACGCCGGTGCTGACGCCGAAGATCAGCCAGATGACCGCGGCGCCGACAGCGAGCGACAGCGTCACCGGGAACCGTTGCTGGATCAACGGGAAGACCGGGTCCTTGTTGCGGAAGGAATAGCCCAGGCAGGGAGCCGGGCACTTCTCCACACCGGAGCCGATGTCGACCTCGGTGCCGGCGACGACACCCTTGACCCAGTGGTAGTACTGCACGGGGACGGGGTCGTAGAAGCCGAGCCGCTCCGCAGTCTGCTCGACCGTGGCCCCGGTCGCAGCGCGACCCACGTAGCGGGTCGCCAGCGTCTCGGGGCTGGCGCCCGCGAGACGTGGCATCAGGTAGAAGATCGCGAAGGTGATCATGCTGATCACGATCACGAGACCTACCGCGGCGATCAGTCGCCGGACGATGTAACTGAACAAGTTCTCCGGCTGGGTGGCCGGCCCCGTCCCTGCTGAGCAGGAACCGAACCGGCCACCACGCCTTCACCCACCCTTCAGTGGTTGAGGTGGATCGAAGGGATTACTTCACACCCATGGCGGTGTAGTCGTAGTAACCGAACGAGTCGTTGACGAACACGTTGGTCACGTTCGGAGAGCGCAGCAGCACTGCCTTGGCGTAGACGCCCGGGTAGATGACTGCGTCTTGCATCACGCGCTCGTCGATCGCGCCCCACATCTCGTTGCGCTTGGTCTCATCCAGCTCGACGATCGCCTTGTCGAGCATGTCGTTGACCTCGGGGATGTTGACCGAGGTGTTCGAGGAGCCACCGGTGTCACGAATGACTCGGCCGTCCACGATCTGGGAGAGGAAGCCGTAACCGTCGGGCCAGTCAGCACCCCAACCGTTGGCGCACATCCCGATGTTGTTCTTCACCACGTAGGACGGCAGGCCGCACGTCGCGGAGAAGTAGTCGCCCTGCGGAAGCGGCTTCGGGGTGACCTTGATGCCGGCCTTGGCGAGTGCCTGCTGGAAGGCCTCGGCGGTCGCCTTCTCCTTGGGGCGCTCGGCGCGGTAGCCCATGTTGATGTCGATGTCCTGGCCACAGGACTTCAGCGAGGCCTTGGCCTTGTCGACCTGACCGTTGAGGTTCTTCTTGACGTCGTAGAGGTCGAAGTCCTTGTAGCCCGGGATCTGCGGCGGCATCAGCGTCGTGGCGATGTCACCACCGGCGAACTTCCCGCCGTAGGCCCGCTGGTAGGACGTCGGGCTCATCGCGTACATGATCGCCTTGCGGCAGTCGATGTTGTCCAGCGGCTTCACCGTGGGGTTGATCGAGGTGTACCAGAGTCGCGCGTTGACGGGGTTGTCTGCCCGCTTCTGCAGCGCCGGGTCACGCAGGACCTTGGTCAGCTCCGCTGCCTGTACGCCGGTGCCGGCGATGTCGACGTCGATGCTGCCGGACTCGATCTGGTTGTCGAGGTCGTTGGCCTCCAGGTTGAGCTTGACCGTCATCTCGTCAGGCAGTGCCTTGCGGTTCGGGTCACTGGCAGCATCCCAGTTGGGGTTGCGGATCAGCTTGAAGCCGCTGGTCGGGTTGAACTCCCCGTCGAACATGTAGGGACCCGAGGAGATCACGTGGTCCTTGTACTTCGCTCCCGTGTCCTTGGCCTGCGGGACCGGCGCCGTCTGCGGCAGCTGGGCGAGGTAGTCGAACCCACCGAAGGGCTGCGTGAGGTGGAAGACGATGGTCTGGTCGTCCGGGGTCTCGATCGCGGAGTCGGTGTTCATGTTCTTGCTGCGGTAGGGACCGTCATAGCCCTTGGGCAGGTCGAGCATGGCCTCGAAGTACGCCGGGCCGTTCGCAAAGGTCTTCTTGTCGGTCGAGCGCAGGACGGCGTACTTGACGTCCTTGGAGGTGATCGCAGACCCGTCCTCGTACTTCAGGCCCGGCTTGAGGGTGTAGGTCCAGGTCTTGCCGCCCTCGGAGGACTTGCCCAGGTCGGTTGCCATGTCGGGCACCAGCTCGAGGCCGGCGTCGCCGGGCTCGGTCTTGAACATCACCAGGGTGCGCGC
>JBDSBU010000007.1:0-7838 GCA_039921445.1 Marmoricola sp.
ACGAACCCTCGGAGACCACGCGCAGGTTGACGATCACGCTGACCACCATCGACCCGAGCAGCAGGCTCGCGAAGATCTTGACGTAGGCGTCGCCGAGCACCTCGGTGAGCTTGGTGTCGACCCGGCCCCGACGCCAGTGCCGGATGTCGCCGCGGAGGTCGCGGACCTCACCGGCGGCGCTCACTCCGGCCTCACTCTGGGTCTCCGACCACGACCACCCGGTCCGCCACCGCCTCGACCAGCTGTGGGGCGTGGCTGGCCATCAGCACCCCGAGGCCACCGGCCTTCTCCCGCTGCAGCCGACCGGCGAGCCACTCCAGCCCGGCGGCGTCGAGCCTCTGCTCGGGCTCGTCGAGGATCAACAGTCGCCGTGGCCGGACGAACGCGCTAGCGAGCGCGAGCCGACGCTTCTGGCCCGAGGAGAGCGTGCCCGGGAGCTGGCCCGCCTGCGGCATCAGGCCGAGCTCGCGAAGGATCTCGTCGACGACGGCCTCAGCGTCGGGGACGCGGTGCGCCTTGGCAAACAGGTCGAGGTGCTCCACGACGCTGAGGTCGGGGAAGAAGTCCATGTCGTCCATCACCACCGCCAAGGAGGAGCGCACCCTCGGCTGGCGCTCATCCATCGGCTCTCCGTCGAGCTCGATGGTCCCGGAGGTGGGCTGATCGGCGCCGGTGATGCACCGGAGCACGGTCGACTTGCCCGCACCGTTGCGGCCCACCAGCGCTACCGCGGTGCCGGACGCCACCTCGAGGTCGAGCCCGGCGATGACCTCGACGTCCCCGAAGCTGCGCACCAGACCGCGGACCCGGAGCAGCGGTGGCGGCTCCGGGGGCTTCTTCTTCTTCTTGGGCGACGCCACGTCCGACAGCGTGACAGACACCTCCACTGGTGCAGCGACGGACTCACATCCGCTGCGGCCGTTGTCGATCCGAACCCGAGGACACCGACAGGTACGCCGCTCAGGCGGGCCAGAGGTCGGCGCAGGCGATGGTGGCGGCGAGCAGGGTGGCCGGGTCGGCGGCGACGACGAGGCCTGCGGCGTCCGAGCGGGCGGTGTAGCGGGTGCCGTCCCGATGGGCCGCTGCCCCGCCCGCCTCGCGCAACATCAAGGTGCCGGGCAGGTGGTCCCAGGGGTTGGTGTGCCCGTAGAGCAGGTAGTCGGTCTCGCCCTCGAGGAGCTTGGGGTAGTCCACCCCGCAGCACACCCAGCTGCCTCGCAGCGGGGGCAGCCCGTCGGGCAGGCGGCCGCGGCGCGACCAGATCGAGGTCGCTCCCTGGGGCTGGGGACCGGCTGGTGGCCGGACGATCTCCTCGCCGTTGCGGCGTACGCCTGCGCCGAGCTCGGCCACCCACGCGTTGCCGTGCTCCGGCTGCCAGATCCAGCCACGCACCGTCTCGCCCTCGAGTACCTCGGCGACCATCACGGCGTGGTCGGGAGAACCGTGCACGAAGTTGCGGGTGCCGTCGACCGGGTCGACGGTGAAGGCGTGGTCGGCCGCGCGGAACCGGTCCATCAGACCTGGGTCGCCCGCGTAGGCCTCCTCACCGAGCACGACTGCGTCGGGATAGGCGGCCAGCAGCGCCTGGGTGATCAGCTCCTCGGCCTCGTGGTCGGCGACCGTGACCAGGTCGCCGGGGTTCTTCTCGTCGATCTCGGATGCCGAGAGCGAGCGGAAGCGCGGCGTGATCACCTCCGCCGCGACCGACTGGAGCAGCTCGAGGACCGCCTCGGTGGAGAGCGCCACGGCCGATCTCAGCCCAGCGGCCCGGCGAGTGCCACGAGCAGCAGGGTCTCGGCGAGGCAGACCCGCTCGAACTCGGCCAGGTGCAGCCCCTCGTTTGCGCCGTGTGCCCTGGTGTCTGGGTCTTCGACCCCTGTGACCAGCACGCTGGCGTCGGGGAAGCTTCGGGCGAACTCGGCGATGAACGGGATCGATCCACCTACCCCCATGTCGACCGGCTCGACGCCGTCCCAGGCTTGGGTGAATGCCTCCCGCGCGGCTTCGTAGGCCGGGCCGGTGGCCGTGATCGAGGTGGCCTCACCGATGTCGACGACCTCGAAGGTCATCTCCGCGCCCCAGGGCACATGCGCCTCGAGGTGCTTGCGCAGACACGCAGCGGCGCTGGCGCCGGTGTCCCCGGGCGCGATCCGCATCGAGATCTTCGCGCGGGCAGCCGCGACCAGGGTGTTGCTGGCACCGTCCACCTTGGGGGCATCGAGACCGGTGATCGACAACGACGGCTTGGTCCACAACCGTTCCACCGCCGAGCCGCTGCCGATGAAGTGCACGCCCGGCGCGACGCCGGACTCCGCCTGCAGCCGCTCGTCGGGGTAGTCGACGTCGGCGGCCGGGCCGGAGTGCAGTCCCTGGACCGCGACGTTGCCCTCGTCGTCGTGCAAGGTGGCGATCAGCCGGCTCAGGGTGATCAGCGCGTCGGGGACCAGCCCGCCCCACATCCCCGAGTGCACGGCGTGGGTCAGGGTGCGCACGGTGACGTCGGCCCGGACCAGCCCTCGCAGGCTGGTGGTGAGGGCGGGTACGCCGATGTCCCAGTTGCCGGAGTCGGCGATCACGATCACGTCCGCCGCCAGGTAGTCGCCGTGCTCGGCGAGCAGAGCGGGCAGCGTGGCCGAGCCGACCTCCTCCTCGCCCTCGATGAACATCGTGACGCCGACGTCGAGGTCGCTACCCAGTGCCCGGAGAGCCGCCAGGTGAGCCATGATCCCGGCCTTGTCGTCAGCGGCGCCTCGGGCGTAGAGCCGGCCGTTGCGCTCTGTCGGCTCGAAGGGCGGCGAGTCCCATTCGGCAGGGTCGTTCTCGGGCTGGACGTCGTGGTGGGCGTAGAGCAGCACCGTCGGACGACCCTGCGGGGCAGGCTTGCGTGCCAGCACGGCGGGCGCCCGGCCGTCGGCGTGGCCGCTCACGATCCGGGCGTCCTCGAAGCCCTCGGCCAGGAGCAGCGCGACCACTGCCTCGGCGCTGCGCTGGACCTCCGCGGCGCGTGCGGGGTCGGCGCTGACCGACTCGATCCGGACGAGGTCCTCGAGGTCTTGTCGAACACGGGGCATCTGCGCCGCGACGCGCGCGCGAAGCTCATCGGTTTGCATGGGTCGACCCTAGGCGCTCAGTCGGCGTCGAGAAGAGGGAGGTGGTCGCTCAGGTCGGCCCGCTCCCCCGAGGCCCGCACGAGTCCCTCGGCCACGGCCTCGGACCAGGTCAGGCGGCCGGTCGCAAGGGCGATCCAGGTGTGCGCGTCGAGCTCGATCACCGCAGGCGGCGTACCCCTGGTGTGGCGGATGCCGGGCACCACCTGGGCCGCCGCGTAGGGCGGCACCCGCACCTCGACCGACCGGCCGGGTGCGCGCTCGGAGAGCACCGCCAAGAAGTGCTTGGTCAGCAGCTTGAGGTCGGCCCGCGACAGCTCCTGGTCGGAGTCGACCTGGGCCAGCGCGGCTGCGACGGCGGCGGGGTCCTGGGGCTGCAGTCGGGGCACCGACCCACGTTACCGACCGCGACTGAGGACCGCGGGGTTCACATCTCCTCGTGGGTGTCGGGATCCCCACCGAAGAGCCGTCCGTCGGGCTCGGCGAGCCCGGAGATCGCCGCCATCTGCTCGACCGAGAGCTCGAAGCCGAAGACGTCGAGGTTGTGCCGTTGACGCTCGGGGCTGCTCGACTTCGGGATCGGCAGCGACCCCTGCTGCACGTGCCAGCGCAGGATCACCTGCCCGGGCGTGACACCGCACTGCTGCGCGGCCTCGGTCACGGCCGGCTCCTCGAGCGGTGCGCGGCGCTTGCCCATCGGGCTCCAGGCCTCGGTGCGGATCCCGAGGCGTTCGTGGACCGCGCGCAGCTGCTCCTGCGGGAACCTCGGATGCAGCTCTACCTGGTTGACCACCGGGGGAACGCCGGTGGCCTCGATGATCCGGGCGAGGTGCGCCTCGGTGAAGTTGGAGACGCCGATCGCACGCACCAGACCCTGCTGCTGGAGCTCGACCAGGGCCTGCCACGCCTCGACGTACCTGTCCACGCTGGGGTTCGGCCAGTGGATCAGGTGCAGGTCAAGGTAGTCGACGCCGAGACGCTCGAGCGACCCGTGCACCGAGGCGAGCGCGTCATCGTAGGCGTGGTCACGCCCGGGAAGCTTGCTGCAGATCTGCACCTCTTCGCGGGCCAGTCCAGAGCGTCGTAGGCCTTCGCCGACCTCGGTCTCGTTGTCGTAGTTCACCGCGGTGTCCAGCAGCCGGTAGCCCGCCTCGAGCGCGTGCACGATCGCGGTGATCCCGTCCTGACCCTTCAACGGGTAGGTGCCGAAACCGATCGCGGGCAGGGTGCTGCCGTCATGGAGGGTGTACGTCGGAACAACGGGAGTCTGCGTCATCTCCCCACCTTGCCAAACGGGGCGACTAATCCGCACCGGTCGGCGTGATCGGCTGGTGCACGCCGGCAAGACGACGGATGACGGCAAGGCCTTCAGGGGTGCCGGGCCAGTGCCGCTCGAGGGCCTCGGGCCCAGCGGCACGCACGACCGATCTCAGCACCCACGCGACGATCAGGATGTCATCGGCGTACCCCGCGACCGGGATGAAGTCGGGGACCAGGTCGAGCGGCAGCACGAGGTAGCCGAGCAGCAGCCCGAGTCGCCACCGCAGACCTCGAGACAGCGACGGGTCGGCGGCGAGACGCCGGACCAGCCGCACCACGTCGGGAAGCAGCCGGACTCCGTCACGCAGTCGGGTCGGCTCCCCCGCCCGACGACCCGCGACGTAGAAGGCGAGGACGACGACCAGCCAGACGAGCACGAACCCGGCCGCGATCACGAGCAGCGTCCTCATGGCTCGAGCCTATGGCGCTGTGTGGCACCGCGACATGACAGGGCTCGTCGTGTGGTGAGACCGGACATTGCGTCCCGGTCGGAGCCTGCGGAGACTGCGATCATGCGACCTCGGATCCTGATCACCCTGCTCACTGCAGCCGCCACCACCTCGACGATTCTCCTGGTGCCCACCTCTCCAGCAAGCGCCGCGCCCACTGTGCCAGCTTCTGCGCCAGCTTCTGCACCGACTTCTGCGCCGACCTCTGCGTCCATCTCCGCCTCCACCTCTGCGTCGAACGCGCGGCGGCACTGCGCGGGTCGGACCCGGATCGCCGTGCCCCGGGCCGAGAAGCAGAAGCTGTCGTGCCTGGACGACCTCACCACCGCCGGGACGACCACGAGCGGGCACACCAACCCCAACGACTGGTCGGGGCTGAACGCGCCCGGGACAGCCAACCCCAGCGGGATCCCCGGGATCCAGGTGGACGGCTACTTCCCGGACACCTCGACGTCCAACACCAACAACGGCTGGAACCACGACTCCCAGTTCGTGATTCGCCTGCCTGATCGTTGGAACGGCAAGCTGGTCGTCAGCGGCGCCCCCGGGACGCGCACCCAGTACGCCGGTGACTTCTTGTTCAGCGACTGGCTGCTGGCCAGGGGCTACGCCTACGCGATGACCGACAAGGGCAACAGCGGAGGCTCGTTCCAGAACGACGGCGCGACGCCCGGGGACGCAGTCGCCGAGTGGAACCGTAGAGTCACCCAGCTCACCCGGGCCACCAAGAGCGTCGTCCGCCAGTCCTACCGACGGGCTCCCCGGCGTACCTACCTCGTCGGCATCTCCAACGGCGGCTACCTGACGCGTTGGCAGCTGGAGAACCGGCCTCGGCTCTACGACGGTGGCATCGACTGGGAAGGCACGCTCTTCCGCGCGGCCGGCCCGAACCTGTTCACCTATCTCCCAACGGCCCTGCGCGACTACCCGAAGTACCGCGCCGGTGACGAGTCCGCCCACCGGCGGATGCTCGCGGCGGGGTTCGCGCCCGGCTCGGAGTTCACCTGGGAGTACCACTACGGCGTCTACTGGGACCTGACCCAACGTCTCTATCGCGAGGAGTTCGACCCGTCGTACGACGGAGCGCTGAACGCTGGCGTCCCGTTCTGCCAGTCGGGCACGCCGAGCTGCGATGCCGACTACGACTACTCCAAGCGGCCCTCGGCCAGGACCGCCATGCGCAAGGTTCAGCTGACCGGCAACCTGCGCCGGCCGATGCTCACCCTGCACGGCACCCTGGACGCCCTGCTGCCGATCGCCACGGACTCCGACGTCTACACCAAGCTGATCAGGCACCGGCGCCATGGCGGGCTGCACCGCTACTACCGGATCGTCGGCGGAACCCACGTCGACGGCCTCAACGGCACCTATGGCGACCGGGTCCGTCCGATCCTGCCTTGCGCGCGCACCGCGTTCACGCGGCTGACCGCCTGGGTCGAGCACCACCGGAAGCCGCCTCGCAGTCACACGGTCGCCCGGCCCGGGGCGGGATCGGACACCACGAACACCTGCTCGCTGGGTTAGTCGTGAAGGCAGCCGCCTCCTCCGCGTCGATCACGCGGAGGAGGCGGCTGCTCATCGTCCTTCTCAAGGACTGCTGATGCTTCTCGGGGACTAGCCGCCCGGGGTGAAGCCGGCGGCGTCCTCACCTTCATAGAGGTCGCTGATCGACTTCGCCCCACCCGGCACCTTCGTGGCCGCGAAGATGTAACTCTTCAGGCTCGGCGACTTGCCGGTCTCGAAGGTCAGCGGCACCGCTAGACCATCGGTCTCGACCTCGCCGATCGACTCCTTGGCCTTGCTGACGCCCTCGGGAGTCAGGTCGCCGTCCTCACAGGCCTTGTCCAGGATCTTGTTCATCACCATCGCGGCCGCAGTTCCGAACACGACGCCCAGCGTGGGGTTGCCGGGGTACTTGGCCTGGTAGGCCTTCAGCAGCTCCGGGTTCTTGTCGAACGGCGAGATCGGCGAAGCCACGAACAGGTTCTTCTCCAAGGCAGGTCCGGCCGGCCCGTCGAGCAGGGCCGGAGCGAAGACCGGGTTGTTGCCGGCGATCGGGACGTCGAGTCCCTGCGAGGCGGCCACGGAGGCGGCCGAGGCCGTCTGAGTGGGCGCGACCGTGAGGGCGAGCGCCTTGACCCCTTGGGCCTTGAGCTTGGTGATCGAGGCCGTCATGTCGGTGTCGGTCGACTTGATCTGCGCCTCGACGACGGTCATGTTGTGCTTGCTGGCGAAGTACTTCGAGCCCTGCAGGCCGCCCTCGCCGTACTCACCCTCGAAGTAGATGTGACCGATCTTGTCGCCCTCCTTGATCTTCCCCTCCTTGAGCAGGTAGTCGAGGACGTTGATCATCTCGATCTCGTAGGTCGCCCCGACGATCGCGTTCTCAGGGTTCTCGGTCAGCGACTGTGCCCACGCTGCCGGGATGTTGACCATCTTGTCGCTCTCCAGCTTCGGCGCCAGAGCGGTGTTGATCGGCGACCCGATGGTCTGCTCGATGGCCAGCACGTTGTCGCGCAGGGAGCTGTAGAGCGAGACCCCCTGCTGGGTCACGTAGCCGTGATCCTTCACCGAGAGCTTGACCTTGTACTTGCCGCAGACCATGTCACCGGCGTTCTGCTTCTCCCAGTACATCGCCTGGGCGTTGGTGATGTCCTTGCCCAGTGCGGCGAAGACACCGGTGAGGTCGGTGAGTGAACCCAGCGTGATGGTGTCGCCGCTGATGCCGCGGCTGGTCTTCACCCCGTCACTGCTGGAGGTCTCCCCGCCGGATCCCTTGGTGCCGCAGCCTGCGCTGAGCAGACAGGTGCTGAGTACGACGACAGCTATGAGTTGAGGACGCTTGATCGTTTTCATGGGTTGGACTCCTCCGAGGGTTGTGGACCGGCCGACTGACGTTGTGGGGTGCGCGTGCTCGCGGTGGCACGACGCGCGGCGTCGCGCACGCGACGGGTGAGACCCG
>JBDSBU010000008.1:0-10485 GCA_039921445.1 Marmoricola sp.
CGGGGGAGAGGTCCTCGGTCGCGGACGCGAGCTGCCAGTTCAGCAGCTTGAGCATGTCGACGCGTGCGTGCGCCCGACCCAGCAGCACCTGTACCCACTCGGAGTCGATCACCCTGCTGCCGTCGGGATTGCGGGTCTGCTGGGCCCACTCGACCACCAGCCGCAACGAGTGCGTCACCGGCGCTGCGGAGGTCAGTGCCACACGTTCGGCGTTGAGCTGGTTGGTCATCAGCGACCAGCCGCCGTTGAGCTCGCCGACCAGGTTGTCCCTCGGGACCCGCACGTCCTCGTAGTAGGTCGCGCTCGTGCTGACACCGGCGACCGTGTGCACCGGGGTGTAGGAGAACCCCTGGGCGTCAGCCGGGACCATGATCATCGAGAGGCCCTTGTGGCGCGGGAGGTCCGGGTCGGTGCGGGCAGCCAGCCAGATGTAGTCGGCGTACTGGATCAGGGAGGTCCACATCTTCTGCCCGCTGATCACCCACTCGTCACCGTCCAGGCGGGCCCGGGTCTGCAGGCTGGCCAGGTCGGTGCCGGAACCGGGTTCGGAGTAGCCGATGGAGAAGTGCATCTCGCCCTTGAGGATCTTGGGCAGCATCTCCGACCGTTGGGCATCGGTGCCGAAGCGCATGATCGTCGGGCCCACGGTGTTCAAGGTCAGGTAGGGGATCGGTACGCCGGCGACCGCTGCCTCGTCGGTGAAGATCAGCTGCTCCATCATCGAGCGGTTCTGGCCGCCGTACTCCTCGGGCCAGCCGATGCCGAGCCAGCCGTCGTGTCCGATCTCGCGGATCACCTCCCGGTAGACCGCAGCGTCGCCGAACTCGCCGGAGTCGAAGTCGCTGGTGGCTCCGGCCAGTGCGGCCCGTCGCTCCGGGGTGACCAGGTCTGCGAAGTAGTCCCGGAGCTCGGCTCGAAGCTTCTCCTGGTCCGAGGTCAGCGCGATGTGCATGGGACTCCTGAACTTGGGTCTCACCGGGGGTGGGCTGTCATTCTCTCGCGTAAAACTATAACCTGTTCTTGTTTCTGGCCACTGTGACGGAGGATCCGATGAGCACCACGAGCACCCCGAGCAGCCCGGCCCCGACCGCGGCCCGTTCGCTGGACCACGGCACCACGCCGCAGCGGTTCGCCCGTGGCTGGCACTGCCTCGGACCCCTCGAGCAGTTCCGCGACGGCAGCCCGCACTCGGTGGCGGCCTTCGGCGGCAAGCTCGTCGTGTGGGCAGCCGGCGACGGGTCGCTGAACGTGCTCGACGGCTACTGCCGGCACATGGGCGGCGACCTCACCCAGGGCACCGTCAAGGGCGATGAGATCGCCTGCCCGTTCCACGACTGGCGCTGGGGTGGTGATGGCAAGTGCAAGGCGATTCCGTACGCCCGACGGATCCCGTTGCGTGCACGGACCCAGAAGTACGAGACCGCGGAGCGCAACGGCCTGCTGATGATCTGGCACGACCCGGAGGGGAGCGCGGCCGAGCACGACCTGCTGCCACCGGAGCTCGAGGGGATCAACGACCCGTCGGTCTACACCGACTGGAGCTGGCACCAGCTCGACGTGCCGACCGCACACTGTCGCGAGATCGTGGACAACGTCGTCGACATGGCGCACTTCTTCTACATCCACTTCGCCTTCCCGACGAACTTCCGCAACGTCTTCGAGGGCCACATGGCCACCCAGTTCATGGAGTCGACCGGGCGTCCCGACATGGCCGGTGAGGGCTACGGCGACGAGGACCTGGTGCTGAAGTCCGAGGCCACCTACTACGGCCCCTCGTTCATGGTGAACTGGCTCAAGACCGACTACAAGGGCTTCATCACCGACGTGGTGCTGATCAACTGCCACATCCCCACCGGCGAGAACTCCTTCGTCCTGCAGTACGGCCTGAAGGTGCTCAAGCCGGAAGGGGTCGACGAGGCCACGACCACCTACATCGGCGAGCGTTACAGCCAGATGTTCGGCGAGGGCTTTCTGCAGGACGTGCACATCTGGCTGAACAAGGCGCCGGTCCAGAACCCGCTGCTGTGCGAGGAGGACGGCCCGGTCTACCAGCTGCGCCGGTGGTACGAGCAGTTCTACGTCGACCGCGCCGAGGTCACCCCCGAGATGACTGAGCGCTTCGAGTTCGAGGTCGACACCACCAAGGCCAACGAGTTCTGGCGCGCCGAGGTCGCCGAGAACCTCGCCAAGAAGAAGGCCGACGCCTGATGGTCTCGTTCGCGCCCACGAGCGAGGACACGCTGGAGGACCAGCGGCGCTACACCCAGGCCAGGCTGACCGAGATCGACTGCCTGGACTGCCGGGCCCGCGTGCGCGTGAAGAAGAACAGCGAGCACCACACCTCGATCCAGTGGAGCAGCGAAGCGCTCTCGCAGTGCGCCGAGTTCGCCCGGATGGACTCCCAGTCAGCGGGCAGACCCGTGCACGCCGCCTGCTCCCGGCTACGCTCCTCCATCGAGCAGGCCGTCAGCGACGGCGACCTGGAGATCGGAGCTGAGGATGGCTACTGAGTCCTTCGTGCTGAAGGTTCTCGACGTGGTCGAGGAGACCGCGGACGCGCACTCGGTCGTCCTCGAGGTCCCCGATGACTACGCCGAGCACTTCCACTACACGCCCGGCCAGTTCCTGACCGTGGCCGTGCCCAGCGACCAGACCGGCCTCGCCGCGCGGTGCTACTCGCTCTCCAGCGCCCCGCACAGCGGTCGTCACCAGATCACCGTGAAGCGCACGATCGACGGCTACGCCTCAAACTGGATCTGCGACAACCTGCGCCCCGGCGACACCCTCCGGGTGCTGCCGCCCAGCGGAATCTTCACACCGAAGGACATCGACGCCGACCTGCTGCTGTTCGGCGGCGGCTCCGGGATCACCCCCGTGATCTCGATCGCGCGAACCGCGCTCGAGAAGGGCACCGGCAAGGTGGTGCTGTTCTACGCCAACCGTGACGAGAAGTCCGTGATCTTCGCCCGTGAGCTCGCCGAGCTGGCGGCAGCGTACGCCGACCGGCTGCTCCTGGTGCACGGGCTGGAGTCGGTGCAGGGTCTGCCCACGCAGGAGCAGCTGAAGGCGTTCGCGGCTCACTTCTCCGACCACACGGCGTTCGTGTGCGGACCAGGGCCCTTCATGAAGGCAGTCGTCGCCTCGCTCAAGGAACTCGGCTTCCCGCGCGAGCGGCGTCATCAGGAGAAGTTCGTCTCCCTCGGGGGCAATCCCTTCGGGGACGTCGAGGAGGTCCTCGCAGCCGCCAGGACCGTCGCCGACGCCGATGACCACGAGGACGACGACGAGAGCGCCATCACCGGGCCGGTCGCGGTGGAGGTCGAGCTCGACGGTGAGCAGTACTCGTTCGACGACTGGCACGGCGACAAGGTGCTCCTGGAGTTCCTCGAGGAGAAGGGCCTGGACGCGCCGTTCTCGTGCCGGGAGGGCAACTGCAGCGCCTGTGCCTGCGCGGTCCTGGAGGGCGAGGTGCGGATGAAGCACAACGAGGTCCTCGATGCCGACGACCTGGCTGACGGCATCCGCCTGGTCTGCCAGTCGCTACCGGCGAGCGAGAAGCTCCGGATCACCTACAACGGCTAGCTCGCCGACCGGGCACTCGCGTCCGTCCGGAGCACGCCGACCGGGCACTCGCGTCCGTCCGGAGCACGCCGACCGGGCAGTTGTGCCGATCGAGGCGGCCAACCGAGCAGCCACATCACCAGCCGCGTTCGCGCCACTCCGGGAGGTGCGCCCGCTCGTTGCCGAGCACCGAGTCGCTGCCGTGCCCGGGGTAGAACCAGGTCTCGTCGGGCAACCGGTCGAAAACCTTGGTGCTGACCTCCTCCACGAGGGTCGAGAACGCCTGCGCGTCGCCGAAGGTGTTGCCCACCCCGCCCGGGAAGAGGCTGTCGCCGGTCCACAGGTGCGGGGTTCCCTCCGGGTCGTCGTACAGCAGCGCGATCGATCCGGGGGTGTGCCCCACCAGGTGGATCACCTCGAGGCGGCAGTCGCCGAAGTCGACCGTGTCGCCGTGCCGTACGGCGTCGTCGACGGCAACCCCGGTCTGCTCGGTGATCGCGGCCGCGTCGTCGCTGCCTGCGATCACCACGGCGCCGGTCGCACCGACCACGTCGGCCAGGGCGCGGTGGTGGTCCCAGTGCTGGTGGGTCGTGATCACCTTCGTGAGCCCGCCCGAACCCACCAGCTCGCGGAGCCGCCCGCTCTCCGAGGCTGCGTCGATCAGGATCTGCTCCCCGGAGGTGCGGCAACGCAGCAGGTAGCAGTTGTTCGACATCTCCGGGTCCACGGCGAGCTTGGTGATCGTCAGCCCGGCGAGCTCCCGCACGTCGGGGGGACCGCCGGGGGTCACGTCGCCGGAGTAGGGGCCGCTGTCACCGATGCTCATCGCCATGGTCGCCAGCCTAGGTGTCCGGGGCCGACCTACGCTGGCGAGATGAAGCAGCCGAAGCCGGAGAAGCCTGGCCCCGGGCAGGAATCAGTGTGGGACTACCCGCGCCCGCCGCGCCTGGAGACGAGCAATGACAGCGTGGAGATCGTCCTCAACGGGCAGGTGGTCGCGCGGACGACACGCAGCTGGCGTGTCCTGGAGACCAGCCACCCGCCGACCTACTACGTGCCGCGCGAGGACTTCCTCGACGGCGTCCTGCGGCCGACGCAGGGCGCCAGCATGTGCGAGTGGAAGGGGCAGGCCAGCTACTTCGACCTCGTCGTCGGGGACGTGGTCGCGCCGCGCGCGGGCTGGACCTATCCGTCTCCGACTCCCCGTTTCGCCGAGCTGGCCGACGCAGTCGCAGTGATGCCCGAGCTGGTCGACCGATGCGTGGTCAACGGTGAGACCGTCCAGCCCCAACCCGGGTCGTTCTACGGCGGATGGGTGACGAGCCGGGTGGTGGGTCCGTTCAAGGGTGAGCCTGGCACCTGGGGCTGGTGAACGCGACGGGTTGTCGCAGGACCGTGCGCAGCTTCGACGGCTCGGTGCGGCGTGGATCGGAGAGATAGACCTCGTGGTGCGCGCCGTTGAAGGTGAGCTCGTGCTCGGGGAGGTACGTCGCATGCAGCCGTGCGAGCACCGACGCCTCCGAGTCGTAGGACCCGACGTGCAGGATCTGCACGCTGGTGCCCTCGGCATACGGCTCGAACCGCACGCGCTCGAGTGCTGGGAGGCTCGTCTTCGCCGCAGTCTTCGCCGCCGTCTTCCCTAGCCCCTCCTCGACGATGTCGGGGGTGATCCATGCGGGTTGGGAGATCAGCATCGTCCACTCCCACGCGCTCTTGTCCCCAGCAACGAACACGGTCGGGTCCTCGGCCGACCACAGTCCTTCGAGCGGCCCCACCGTGTGCACGCGTTCGAGGTCACGCTTGGCGATCGCGCGGACGGCGTAGGAGAGCGTGAACAACGCCTCGACGGCCTCCGGGTAGTCCGGTGAGAGGTTGGGATCGCCCCGCCCGTCGACCATCAGGAACGACATCGTCGGCACCTCGACGACGTGCCAGTCACCAGGCTTGGGGGCGTACAGCTTCGGAAACGCCCTCTTGATGTCGTAGCTCGCCATGGCCGCCGCCTGTGGGTCAGTCGTCCTCGTCGATGATCGGCAGGAACACCGACTGCATGCGAGCGCGGGGCGGCGCCACCGACTGTGGACCGAAGACCCGGGCACGCACCGGTGCGGTGAGTACGCCGAGCGGCGCGGTCAGCAGGAAGGCCCAAGCCACCACGAGCGCGGTGGGCGCGGGCGCCAGCGCCAGACCGGCGAACAGCGCGGTCCCGAGGACCGCGGTCGTGGCCTTCGCCTGGGAGGTCTGCGGTGAGAGCAGCCCTCGGAAGGAACGGAAGCGCACCGTGGTGATCATCAGCATCGCCGGCAGCACGCTGACCGCGACCGGCACGAGCACCGAGGGCCCGTGCTCAGGCGTCCCGAGCGCGAAGATCGTTGCGATCACCACCATCGTGGCACCTGGGCTGGGCAGGCCGATGAAGTACTTCTTGTCGGCAAGCGGGTCCACGGTGACGTTGAACCGAGCAAGTCGGAAGGCGGCGCAGGCGAGCCAGAAGAACGCCGACAGCCACGCGATGATCGGGTTCTCCGGGAGCGCCCAGGTGTGCACCAGCACGGCCGGCGCCAACCCGAAGGAGACCATGTCGGCCAGCGAGTCGAGCTGGACGCCGAACGGCGAGGTGGCTCCCACGAGTCGTGCGACGGCGCCGTCGGCGATGTCGAAGACGATCGCACCCGCAAGCACCACTGCTGCCCAGGTGAACTCGTCACTGAAGGCGAGCAGCATCGCCGAGAAGCCGCACGCCATGTTGGCGATGGTGAACATGCTGGGGGCTGTGACCCGCAGTCGCTCGCGCGGGCTGAGCTGGCGCAACGAGACGACCTCGGCGCCGGAGTTCGACTTCAGCCGCCACCGGTCGAGGATGCGGCGACCTCGGGGCTCGCCGCGGCTCAGGGTCGACTCGCAGTGTCGGGAGGCGACGGCCAGCGCGCGATCACCGTCTCGCCGGCCACGGTGTGGTCGCCGACGGTCGCGAGGAGCTGCACGTGGGGCGGTAGGAAGATGTCCATCCGTGAGCCGAACTTCATCAGGCCCATCCGCTGACCGGTGTCGAGCACGTCTCCTGGCACCACCCGCGTCACCACCCGTCTCGCAAGCAGGCCGACGATCTGGCGGAAGATCACCCGGCGCTGCTCACCGTCGATCTCCTCGCTCAGCATGATCTCGCTGCGCTCGTTCTCGGTGGCGCTCTCGAACTTGAAGGCGGCGTGCCACTTGCCCGGGCGGTAGGTCACCTCGACGACACGACCTCGATAGGGCGAGCGGTTGATGTGCACGTTGAAGACCGACAAGAAGATGCTGATCTGCTGCCACTCGCCGTCGGGTGTGACACCGTCCTGGCCCGGTCCGACGTACATCACCTTGCCGTCGGCGGGGGCCACGATGTCGTCCCGGTCGACCGGGTAGGAGTCCGGCGTACGGTCCGGGTCGCGGAAGAACGCCACCACTGCGGCTGGAACGGCGAGGAGAGCCAGAGCCGTCCGTCGGCGGCCCAGCACGGCCGCGACGGCTGCGGGCAGGGCGCTGACCGCCGCGGCGGGGCCGGCGGCGCGGTCGATGGCAGGAGTCTTGGGAGGCACGGATGTACAGCCTAGAGGCTGGGTGCCGACGCGTCGGCACGCGCCCGCGGGGGCCACTTGTTGCGTCCGTTAGGATGTGCGAACACTTGTTCGAAGCAGTTCGAGTCCATTCCAACTCTGCAAGGGTCTGAATACGTGGCTGACCAGCTCGTCATCCGAGGTGCGCGTGAGCACAACCTCAAGGATGTTTCCGTCGACCTCCCGCGCGACGCCCTGATCGTCTTCACCGGTCTGTCCGGCTCGGGGAAGTCCAGCCTCGCGTTCGACACCATCTTCGCCGAGGGGCAGCGGCGCTACGTCGAGTCGCTCTCGGCGTACGCGCGCCAGTTCCTGGGCCAGATGGACAAGCCCGACGTCGACTTCATCGAGGGGTTGAGCCCGGCCGTCTCGATCGACCAGAAGTCCACCTCGAAGAACCCCCGGTCAACCGTGGGCACGATCACCGAGGTCTACGACTACCTCCGCCTGCTCTACGCCCGCGCCGGCCGCCCGCACTGCCCCACCTGTGGGGCGCCGATCGAACGACAGACACCGCAACAGATCGTCGACCGCGTGCTCCAGTTCGATGAGGGCACCAGGTTCCAGGTGCTGGCTCCGGTTGTCCGCGCCCGCAAGGGGGAGTACGTCGAGCTCTTCCGCAGCCTGCAGTCCCAGGGGTTCAGCCGAGCCCGGGTCAACGGCGAGACCGTCCAGCTCGCCGAGATGATCGAGGGTCCGCCCAAGCTCGACAAGCAGAAGAAGCACACGATCGAGGTGGTGGTCGACCGACTGGCCGCGAAGCCCTCGTCGAAGCGTCGCCTCACCGACTCGGTCGAGACCGCGCTCAACCTCGCCTCCGGGCTGGTGGTCCTCGACATGGTCGATCTGGACCCGAAGGATCCCCACAGGGAGATGCGCTTCTCCGAGCGGATGGCCTGCCCCAACGAGCACGACATCGAGACCGACGACCTCGAACCGCGTTCCTTCTCCTTCAACTCGCCGTTCGGTGCGTGTCAGGTGTGCCACGGGATCGGCACCCGGATGGAGGTCGACCCCGAGCTGGTCATCGCCGACCCCGCCGCGACCCTCGGAGAGGGCGTGATCGGGCCGTGGTCCGGTGCCCACGTCGCCGACTACTTCACCCGCCTGCTCGGCGCCCTGGGCGAGGAGCTCGGCTTCGACCTGAACACCCCTTGGGAGGACCTGCCGGTCAAGGGACGCAAGGCGATCCTCGAGGGGCACGCCACCAAGGTGCACGTGCGGCACAAGAACCGCTACGGACGCGAGCGCTCCTACTTCACCGGCTTCGAAGGCGTCCGGCCCTACATCGAGCGGCGCCACCGCGAAGCCGAGACCGACACCAGTCGGGAGCGGTTCGAGGGCTTCATGCGTGAGGTCGCCTGCCCGGCCTGCAAGGGGACCCGGCTCAGGCCGGTCTCGATGGCCGTCACGCTGGGCGACAAGGATGCCGGCGGCAAGAACATCGCCGAGGTCTGCGCCCTGCCGATCAACGAGGCCGCAGACTTCCTCGACACCCTCGAGCTCTCCCACCGCGAGCGGCAGATCGCCGAGCGGGTGCTCAAGGAGATCCAGGAACGGCTCCGCTTCCTGCTCGACGTCGGGCTGGACTACCTCTCGCTGGACCGACCCTCCGGCTCGCTCTCCGGCGGCGAGGCCCAACGGATCCGGCTGGCCACCCAGATCGGCGCCGGGCTGGTCGGGGTGCTCTACGTCCTCGACGAACCGAGCATCGGCCTTCACCAGCGCGACAACAAGCGGTTGATCGAGACGCTGGTCCGGCTCAAGGACCTCGGCAACACCCTGATCGTCGTGGAGCACGACGAGGAGACGATTCGCATGGCCGACTGGGTCGTCGACATCGGACCGGGTGCCGGTGAGCACGGGGGGCAGGTCGTGCACTCCGGGTCGGTGGCCGACCTGTTGACCCATCGCGACTCCGAGACCGGGCTCTACCTCTCCGGGCGCAAGTCGATCCCTGTGCCCGACGTACGCCGTCCGCCCACGCAGGGTCGCGAGCTCAAGGTGCACGGCGCTCGGGAGAACAACCTCAAGGACGTCGACGTCAGCTTCCCGCTCGGGTGCTTCGTCGCGGTCACCGGCGTCTCGGGTTCGGGCAAGTCGACGCTGGTCAACGACATCCTCTACACCTCCTTGGCCAAGCAGATCTACAACGCGCGAACAGTCCCGGGTCGGCACCGCAAGATCACCGGCATCGAGCACGTCGACAAGGTGATCCACGTCGACCAGTCGCCGATCGGACGCACACCGCGCTCCAACCCGGCGACCTACACGGGCGTCTTTGACCACGTCCGCAAGCTGTTCGCCTCCACACCGGAGGCCAAGATGCGCGGCTACCTTCAGGGCCGGTTCTCCTTCAACGTCAAGGGTGGACGCTGCGAGGCCTGCTCGGGCGACGGCACGATCAAGATCGAGATGAACTTCCTGCCCGACGTCTACGTGCCCTGCGAGGTCTGCCACGGAGCGCGTTACAACCGCGAGACGCTCGAGGTGCACTACAAGGGCAAGACCATCGCCGACGTGCTCAACATGCCGATCGAGGAGGGGGTCGAGTTCTTCGCCGCCATTCCGCCGATCGCCCGTCACCTCAAGACGCTGGTCGAGGTCGGTCTCGGCTACGTGCGGCTCGGCCAACCCGCCACCACGCTGTCCGGCGGCGAGGCCCAGCGCGTCAAGCTGGCCAGCGAGCTCCAGAAGCGCTCCACCGGCCGGACCGTCTACGTGCTCGACGAGCCCACGACCGGTCTGCACTTCGAGGACATCCGCAAGCTGCTCGGCGTGCTCTCCAGCCTGGTGGACAAGGGCAACACCGTGCTGGTGATCGAGCACAACCTCGACGTCATCAAGACCGCCGACTGGATCGTCGACATGGGTCCCTCCGGAGGCAACCGGGGTGGCATGGTCGTGGCAACCGGAACCCCAGAGCAGGTCGCGGAGCATCCTGACAGCTTCACCGGAGAGTTCCTCAAGCCGCTGCTCTCACCGGGTGGCCGGGCAACGATCGTGCCGGCGGCCAAGAAGGTCACCAGTCCACGCACGGCCACGGCAGCACGCAAGACGGCAGCACGCAAGACGGCAGCCCCCCGCAAGACGGCCGCGACGAAGACCAGGTCACGACCGGCGTCGTAGGTTTCACCTGACCGTTCGATCTACCAGGAGGCCGGCCATGGCGCCCAGCAAGATCACTCCGCAGGACCCGTCAACTGCTGGCCTCGGTCGACGCTCCGTGCTGGGAGTCGCGGTCGGTGCGGGGGTGGTCGCCCCGTTGCTGGTCGCGTGTGGTTCGTCCGACGATGGGTCCGGCGGCGCCACCGCAGGTGGTGCCCCC
>JBDSBU010000009.1:0-21477 GCA_039921445.1 Marmoricola sp.
CCGTCGCTGCTGGCGTTCACCAACCCGACGGTGAACTCCTACCACCGTCTGGTGCCCGGCTTCGAGGCCCCGATCAGCCTGGTCTACAGCCAGCGCAACCGGTCCGCCTGCGTGCGGATCCCGATCACCGGCGCGAACCCGAAGGCCAAGCGGATCGAGTTCCGTTGCCCCGACCCGTCGGCCAACCCCTACCTGGCCTTCTCGGCCTTGCTGCTGGCCGGTCTCGACGGCATCCAGAACAAGATCGAGCCCGCGGAGCCGGTAGACAAGGACATCTACGAGCTGCCGCCGGACGAGATGGCCCACATCGCCCAGGTCCCGACGTCGCTCAACGCGGTCCTCGACTCGCTCGAGGCCGACCACGACTTCCTCACGGTGGGCAACGTCTTCACGCCCGACCTGATCGAGACCTGGATCGACTACAAGCGCGTCCACGAGATCCTGCCTGTGCAGCAGCGGCCGCACCCGCATGAGTTCGAGCTCTATTACGACATTTGAGATCATCCCAGCGCCGAACCGGCCCCTGACCTGCCGAAACGTGGGATCGGGGGCCGGTTTTCGTTGGCCCGAAATGGGCGCCAGCCCGAGTGCTTCACCTCGCGAGTCGTGGAAGCACCGCCGATCAACATCGGCCAGAATCGCCTTGCCCAAATTCTGGGAACTTGCAGGGCGTGTCGTTTTGCCAATACTCCTTCACCTAGACGTCAGTTTCAGGACGTGAGGATGCGGAGCGCGGCCTGCCCGTTGGTCCGCCACCGCTCGGGAAGGGTGCGCCACTCGCGAGAGTCCCTTTGATGGGCGGCTGCCTTGAGGATGACTGCGCCGTGGTCGTCGTTCTGAACGCGGCGGCGTGGCTCGCCGGCATCATGCCGACAGTCTTGAGCGACAGCCCTGGGGAGTTCCTCGTTGAGACGGGGCTGCTGACCAACCCTGTCTACATCCAAGACCTCGCAATCTGGCTTCCCCTGCTTGCGACCAGCGCAGTGGCGGCGTCGCGTCACCAGGTCTGGGGCAAGTTGATCACCGCGGCGATGCTGACGCTGTTCGTGCTGGAATCCATGAGCATCTCGGTCGATCAGTGGTTCGGCTCACACACAGACCCCAGCTCGTCAGCGTCATCTATGACAATGGTGCCGGTCTTCGCAGCGGTCAGCCTCGTCACATTGATTCCGCTTGTTGCGTTTCTCCGGGCACTCGATTCCGATGTGGTGTGATTCCCTGAACCGGACCACGAGTCTCGGTAGCTGGTCGGGCAGCGGAATTCCTAGTTCAGCTCTGGGCAGATCTGCTTGCACCGGCAGCTCTGACGGGCACGGACTCAGTCCTGCTCCGCCTGTTTGAAGCTGCCAGGAGTCCACCACAGCACCAGAAGCCCCGTGACCAGGTAGATCGCCTGCAGGACATGGAAGCCCCGGATCGAGGCAACCTCGCCGACTATCCAGAAGACCATGATCATGCCGGCGACGATGCTCGAGAGCTCCCAGCCGGGAATGCGCTTGATCATTGAGAGGGCTGCGACCAGCGCGCTCCCACCCACGACGGCCATCAGGATCACGCCTGGGAAGTAGTTGTCGGTGAAGCCGGTGTGCTCGACCCAATTGGGTTGCTCAGGGATCCACCTCAAGATCAGCGCAAGACCGCCTCCGACGGCGCTGAGCCCATTGAAGGAATGCAGGCCGAGCAGCAACTTGCAACGGCCAGTCACACCCAACCTCCGTCACGTGATCTGAACAGCCACACCGTACGCCTCATGGGCAGGCATCCGAGGCGACCGCTGCGAGCCGGCCTGACATCCGCTGCTCCTGCGTAACAGGAACGGCGGATTCTGGCGGTCACACAAGTGCAGGTCGGCGATGAGACATCGGTCATCCTCGCGAGACAGACGTCGCCAGTAGAGATACCGCTCAGGCACGTCCCTTGAGCATCAGGTTCCAGTACATGAAGGGGAGCCCGTAGCGCTTGAGGTACCACATGTCGCGCCGAGACTTCGTGGCATCGATGAACGGGAACGAGGGCGTGGGCTCCATCGTGTAGTCGAACTCGGCGAGCAGCATCTTGTTGCGTGAGGTGGTCAGCGGGCAGGAGGAGTAGCCGTCGTACTTCGCGGTCGGTTCCTTGCCGGACATGGTCGCCGTGAGATTCTCCACGACGACGGGTGCCTGCTTGCGGATCGCGGCCCCCGTCTTGGAGTTGGGCGAGGAGCCAGCGTCGCCGAGGGAGTAGACGTTCGGATAGCTCGTGTGTCGCATGGTGTGCTTGTCGACGCTGACGTACCCGGCCGGGTTCTCCGGGTCCGCCAACGAGGTGGCCTTGATCCAGTCGGGGGCGGACTGCGGGGGAACGACGTGCATGAAGTCGTAGTCCACCGACTCCTTCGTGCCCAAGGCATTGTCGGCGATGACGACCTGTCGGCCGGCAGCGTCGATCTCGACAGCTTCCGATGACTTGTGCACCTCGATGCCGTAGTCGTTGGCGACCCTCTCCAACTCCTTGGCGAAGACCGGAACCCCGAACATCCCCGGGGTGGGCAGCACCAGGACCACGCGGATGTCGTCGAGCACGCCCTGCTGGCGCCAGTAGTCCGCGGCGAGGTAGGCGATCTTCTGGGGCGCTCCCGCGCATTTGATCGGGCCTGCCGGCATGGTGAAGACCGCGGTGCCCGAGCGCATCTTCTCGATGTTGGCCCACGTCTTGGGTGCCATGTCGCGGGAGTAGTTCGATGAGACCATCGGCGTCTCGAGGGCCTCGGACATGCCGGGGATCTTGGCCCAGTCGAGCTGGATGCCAGGGCAGACGACGAGGTGCTCGTAGTTGAGGATGGCGCCCGAGACTGTGGTGACGGTGTTGGCGTCCGGATCGATGCTGGCAGCCGCCTCCCGGATCCAGTCGACCCCCTTGGGGATCAACCCACCCATCGGGCGCCCAGTCTCCTTCAGCGTCGCCCGCCCGCCGCCGACCAAGGTCCACAACGGTTGGTAGTAGTGCATCTCGGCGGGGTCGAGCAAACCGATGTTCTTGACGCCTTGGTTCGCCAGACGTGCTGCGACGCTGATGCCGGCGCTGCCGGCGCCGATGATGAGTACGGCGTGGTGGGTGCTCGTGGCCATGTCCTGCTCCTCCTCGAGTGGATCCTGCTAGGTCGGACGAGGCTAGACAGCACAGCCGAGCCCGCCGTCGATCAGGGCCGCGGTGCGTCCGGCACGATCCAGAGCTCTGTCCGCAAGCAACCTGCGAGGTCCCGAGACGCAGGGCCCCTGCCGGCCCGTACGGATGTCCGTACATTTTCAGTTGTCAGGACAGTACGCTCGCCGATCGGGAGCACGCAAGAGTTGGTCGGCCCATCCATCCGGGGCTCCGTGATTGAGGGAGACGCGGCGAATGGCCGGCACTCCCATGCGCTGAGCCGAGCTCGCGACCGGCCTGCGGCCGCTCCCCTGGCGTCTCGTCGGGTGAGCCGCGCTCCCACGGCGGACTATGCCCTCGGGGGTAGGTTGGTGCACCAGATCGGTGCGATGCCTGAGGGAGAGATTTGTGAACTGGTGGGGTTGGTTGATCGTGGCACTCGTAGTGCTCGCCGTGCTCGTTGCGAGCCTCCTCGCGGTGCAAGCGCACCGCCGACGGGGCGGCGTGATCGTAGGGTCCTCACGACCCGATGGAAGCGACCAGCCATGAGGCTGATGCGCACCTCCGACATCTCCCAGCGGCCTGTGGTCACCTACGCAGGCGAGGACGTCGCCCAGATCAAGGACCTCGTGTACGCCGCCGATGGCGGTTCGATCATCGGTTTCACCTTGGCCGGGCGAGGACTTTTCGCCGGTCCGTTGAAGGTGGGACTGAGCTGGGCATCGGTCGCCGCACTGGGATCCGACGCGGTGATGATCGCCGACGAGGATGCCTTCGCGTCAACCAAGGAGGTGCTCGACCGGTCCCCCGGTGCAGGCACACACGGAAACGTGATCGGCTCGCAAGTGCTCACAGAGGACGGCGTCGGACTTGGGACCGTCCATGACGTCGTCGTCTCGGTCGACGGGACGGGCGGCGGACAGTGCGACGTCGTCGGCTACGAGATCGTTGCCTCCGAGCAGATGAGCACCCAGGGAGAGAAGGTGCTCATCCCCCTCCCGGACACGATTGCAGCGTCCGGGCAGCACCTGATGGTCCCTGCCAGCGTCAAGGACTTCGTCGGGCATGACCTCGCCGGCTTCGGTGCGGCCATCGATCAGTTCCGCGCGCAGCTGAGGAGCACCGAATCATGAAGTTCTCAGAGGCAAAAGGACACAAGGTCGTCGCTCAGAACACCGCGGAGACCGTCGGCAGGGTCCGCAGCTTCCTGGTCGACCCGCGATCGCGTTCGGTGGTCGCCCTGCGACTCAAGAAGACCGACCAGGGAGACGTCTTGCGGTGGCGCGACCTCGCTGCCTTCGGAGCCGACGCAGTCACGATCAGCGACTCCGCCGCGATCACCGACCTCGACTCCGAGTTGGAGACCATGCGCGGCAAACGTGGCCGCCTGCTGAAGAAGAGAGTCCTCACCAGCGGCGGGGACGAGCTCGGCGAGGTCTCCGACATCGAGTTCGACCCTGAGACCGGCAAGCTGATCACGATCCTGCTGCACGAGGGCACCTCGGTCCCGGCGGACCGCCTTGTCGGCGTCGGGTCCTATGCCGTGGTCGTGCACGAGGCCTGATCCGGTCAGCGGTCCCCCGCCACATCGCGCCCGTCCGCGGTGTGCGGGTTCGAGTCGATCGCCTCGACCGCTGGTGTGCGCTCCGGTTCGACGCCTGGGCGGCGTCGGTCGAGGTGGACGCCGGCGATCATGCAGCGCGCCGAGCCGCCGGCCAGCTCGATCGTCGGGATGTCGATGTCGAGGATCGTGCATGACTCCTCGATGACGGCCACCTGGTCGGGACGCAGGCTGCGACGGGCCCGGGACGACATCACCATGATGTAGTGCCGAGCACCCTCCGGCGTACGACCACAGAGCTCGACGGCGTTGCCCGCAAACTCACGGATCTGCTCCTCGGTGAGCTCGACGACCTTGCGCCCGTTGACGGTGAGGCGCTCGCGCACCTGCGCGCGTCGGGCCTCGTCGGGGATCATCTCGAGGGCGATCATCGCGACCTCGGTGCCGATGCAGGCGATCACGTTGGTGTGGTAGACCGGCACGCCCGCGGAGTCGACCGCATCGAAGGCCATCGGCTCATAGCCGAAGTCGGTGCAGAACCGCTCCAGCACGTGGGTGTCGGCTCGGTGGCTCACCGCCGTGTAGGCGACCCGCGACATGTGGTCGAGGACCATCGCGCCGGTCCCCTCGAGGAAGATGCCGTCGGGTTCCAGACCCGAGTAGTCGACGATCGTCTGGACGCGGTACGACGACTTCAACATCTCCAGCACGTCCGAACGACGCTCGTGGCGACGGTTGGAGGCGTACATCGGGTAGACCGCGACGTTGCCTCCGGCATGGGTGGAGAGCCAGTTGTTCGGGAACACACTGTCCGGTCGGGTGTGGTCCTCGTCGTCGAACACGTGCACCCGGACTCCGGCGCTACGCAGGGCTTCGGCCACCGCGTCCATCTCCGCCACTGCCATCGCCGAGGTCGCCTCCTCCGACTGCCCCACCGGCACTTCGGCCTGGAAGGCGTTGTCCGCCGCAGTGGTCGGGTTCGGCACGAACCTCTCGGCTCGGACCAGGATGACAGCGGAGGGGGCTTGGGCGCTCACGACCGGAATCTAGACGACCAACCCGGGAGGCGCAGCATTCCCCCCGGATGACCATCCGCGACACTGACTCCCATGGAGGCATCCACCGGCACCGAGGAGACCCCGTGATCCCGAGCATCACCGCCGTGCGACTCACCGGAGCGCGCAACCGCGCCGAGCTTCCACTCCTGGTCCTGGGCCCGTCACTGGGGACCTCGGCCAAGACGCTGTGGAACGGTTGCTCCGCCGCGCTGCGCGACTCCTTCGACCTGATCGCTTGGGACCTCCCCGGCCATGGCCACAACCGGGTCGTTCCCGACGAGCCGTTCACGATGGCAGAGCTCGCCACAGGTGTCCTGCGCGTGGTCGAGGAAGTGCTGGCCGAGCGTGGTGAGGTCGGCGGCACCTTCTTGTACGCCGGAGTCTCCGTCGGCGGTGCGGTCGGGCTGCAGCTGTTGCTGGACCAGCCCGGGCGGGTGAACGCTGCTGTGCTGGTGTGCACAGCAGCGAAGATCGGCTCAGAGTCGATGTGGGCCGGGCGGATCGGTCAGGTGAGCGTGTCCGGCACTGCAGTGATGGTCACCCCGTCCGCCGAACGCTGGTTCGGGCCTGGCCATCGCGAGCGGAGTCCCGAGGTCGGCTCAGCGCTGCTGGAGTCGCTCCAGCAGACCGAGAATGACGGCTACATCGCCGTCTGCGGTGCGCTGGCCGGCTTCGACGTGCGTGACCGGCTCGCAGAGATCGGCGTACCAGTGCTGGCAGTGGCCGGGTCCCACGACGTCTCCACTCCCCCGGAGGGCCTGCGCACGATCGCCGAGGGGGTCGCGCACGGCCGCTTCGTGCAGCTCGAGGGCGTCGCCCACCTGGCCCCGGCGGATGCTCCCGCCGCCGTCGTGGCCCTGCTGCGACAGCACTTCCTCGGTGAGGAGCCGGCGCTGCTCGACGACAACGCTCGCGACTTCGAGGAGTTCACTGCCGAGTACGCCTCGCAAGACGTCTGGTCCCGGCCAGGGCTCGACCGGCGTAGCCGCCACCTGATCGCTCTCGCTGCCCTGATCGCTCGCGGCCACCACGAGGAGCTAGCGACGCACCTGTCCGAAGCGCTGCGAAACGGGGTCTCTGAGAACGAGATCAAGGAGCTCTTCCTGCAAAGCTCCCTCTACTGCGGTGCTTCGGAGGTCGCTGGCGCCTACCGCCGCGCACAGCAGCTTCTGGACGCGGCACGTCAGGAATGACCTTGCAGCGCAGTGTTCTGCTCTCATCCATGGGGTGGCGTCGAGCCGCCGGACCTGGTGGTGCACAGAAGCCGAGGATCTGCCCGCGCATGGCGAGCATCGGGCCACAGACACGAACGCCGACGACTCGACCGATGATTGGGCCGACGAGTGGGCCGACGCCGTTGACGCGTTCGGCACCTCACTGCTGCTCCGGCCGGACGAGCACGACGGGTGAGGCAGCTGAGCGACACCCGTTGATCTTCTGAGCGTCGACCTACTCGTCGCGGTAGCCGAGCACTGCGCGGGTCATCTGGTTGCGGGTGTCGAGCAGATCGTCGAGCGCGGCGTCCAAATCGTCCGCCGTGGCGTATAGCTGCGTGTCCGCTGGCTGATCCTCCCTGTCGGCGGCCACGACTGCGGCGCGACGAAGCAGTTCCTTGAGGAAGGACGCGGTGACGCCGTCGGTTCGGTCGAGCACAGCGTCGAGCCTGCTCAGATCGAGGCCCAGACTCCCGCGGTACAGCTCGACGAGCCGACGCCGTGACTCACGGTCGGGCAGCTCGATGTGGACCGCCTGGTCCACGCGTCCTGGCCGGGAGGCAAGGGCAGGTTCGAGAAGATCGGCGCGGTTCGTCGTCAGCATGAACACGACGTCGGCATCCTCGTCGAGCCCGTCCATCTCGTTGAGGAGAGTGAAGAGCAGCGGCGTCTCGCCCCCGTAATGACTGCGCTCCTCTGCGATCAGGTCCACGTCCTCCACCACGATCATTGCCGGCTGGAGCGCGCGTGCGACCGAGCAGGCCTCACGGATGCCGTGCAGGGTCTCACCCGTGAGCTCCACGACAGTGGTGCCGACCAGCTCGCTGATCAGGTAACGCACCGAGTGCGTCTTGCCCACGCCGGGAGGGCCGTAGAGAAGGATGCCTCGCTTGAGGTGTTGGCCAGCTGCCCGAAGCCGCGCGCTGTTTCGAGCGACTCCGACGACCTGGCGGCGTACGTCGTCGAACGTGGCGCTGGGAAGGATCAGCTCCTCACGAGACATGGTTGGGCGTTCGTGAAAGCGAAGCAGCGAACCGCGCTCCCCGAACATGCTGTGCCCGAAGGAGACGACCTGACCGCGATAGACGTTGTGCTCCAGGGCGAGCGCCCTGAGCCGGCGTCCCCACTCCTCCGACGCGGTCGGACGGTTGGCAATGATCTCCAGCGTCACCTCGGGAGAACCGCTCTCAGGGTCCGGCCCCCGGACGAGAACCGCAATCCGGTCGCCATCGTTCTCGAGCAGGAGAACAGCAGCGCGCAGACACTCACGCGTTGCGCCACCTGGTCCGCTGGGCAGGCTCACCCTGGTCACGTTGCCTGGGCGCGGCCCGTGCATCGCATATCCGGCATCCTCACCCAGCAGCTCGGCGATTCCGAAGGGACCATGGTGGCGGTGCCCAGCGACCCCGATGACCCGGGCGCGGACGCCGAGCTCATCGAGCACGACGTCCAGGGCACCCTGCACGTTCACGTGCTCGTACCCCGGCCACTGCTCCACAGTGATCGGCAGATCCTGAGCAGCACCACCCAGGTGTTCGAGGAGCACGAAGCGAAAAGTGGGCTGGTCGATCGCGCGGGCCTTCGTGACGAACCGGCGCACTGCGTACCGGCCCATCCGGCGGATGTCGGCCAGCTGAGGCGCCTGATCGTCGCTCGCCAAGGGTGCTACACCGGGAGCTGCTGAGAATGACATCTAGCGAGACTAGAGGCAGGCGGCCAGGCAGTACCGGTTGTCAGTGGCCGGACCAGATTTCTGTCGTGTGTCGCACAGACCACACAGAAGGTCCTGACCACCGACTTCGACACCTCCCAGCCTGCCGAACGTTGCCGCGCTTCACCGTGTCGCGTTGCGGAGAATGCGAAGCCGAGAAACTCGTGACCGGCGCTGTCGAAATGCCGCGATCCGGTTCGTCATCGTGGTGAGGTCGCGGACGTGGCCAAAGAAGGAGAGCGACATGACTGAGTACGTTGTGCTGATCATCGGGGACTCGGACCGGTGGTGGACCTCGATGAGTCTGAAGGAACGCAAGGACGGGTACGCCGAGTACGCCCGCTTCGGAAGGGAGCTCGCCGAGCGGGGGCACAAGGTCACCGGCGGTGCAGAGCTCCACCAGAGCTCCGAGGCAAGGTCGATCCAGCCGGGCGTCTCGGTGGTCACCGATG
Source organism: Marmoricola sp. (assembly GCA_039921445.1). GTDB lineage: Bacteria > Actinomycetota > Actinomycetes > Propionibacteriales > Nocardioidaceae > Marmoricola. Next base: position 9,120 of record JBDSBU010000009.1, read on the forward strand.
GCCCGTTCACCGAGACCGCCGAGCAGGTGGGTGGCTTCTACGCCATCGAGAGCGACGACCTCGATGATCTCCTCGACTGCTGCAAGATCATCGCTGCCGTGGGCGACGGCATCGAGGTGCGTCGCTCGGTCTCTCCCACTGAGAGGCCCTCGTGAAGCGCTACGTCGTACTCCTCGCCTGCGACCCTGGAGCCTGGGCGACAGCCACGGATGAGATCAGGGATGAGTACTTCGCGGCGCACCAAGCCTTTGAGCACTTCGTCGACACCAACGGGCGCCGGGTCAGCTCCGCTGCTCTGGCGGACGCCGACACGGCCACCACTGTCCGGCACGTCGAGGGCAACGTCACCGTCACGGATGGGCCGTTCGTGGAGTCCGTCGAGCAGATGGCCGGCTACTACGACGTTGAGCTTCCGGACCTCGACTCCGCGCTCGCCGCAGCCCGACTGCTGCCGTCGGGGTACGCCGTGGAGATCCGTCCGATCATGGTGATCGAGGGCTACAAGTCGGCGTGACGGAGGCCACCGCCGGGCTCGTGCTCGAGACGGTCGTGCGTGAGGAGTGGGGACGCCTGGCCTCCCTGCTCCTCGCGCAGTATCGCCGCCTCGACCTGGTCGAGGATGCCCTCGGCGACGCGGTCGAGGCCGCAGCGCGGCACTGGCCGTTGAGCGGTCCACCGGACAACCCGGCTGCGTGGCTGATGACAGCGGCCAGACGGCGTGTCCTTGACCGACTGCGCGCCGACGCCACGGCGCAACGCAAGGCCGCCCTGCTCGTGACCGAGGCCGAGCGCCGTCAGGAGGGACAAGGAGCGATGGCTGATCCAGGAGACCTCGTCGAGGACGATCTGCTCCGCCTCGTCCTGATGTGCACCCACCCCGCTCTCGCGCCCGAGGCGGCCAGCGCCGTGGCGCTGCGCTTGGTCCTGGGCGTCAGCACCCACGACATCGCCCGTCTCTTCCTGGTCAGTGAGCCGACTGCGGCTGCCCGGATCACTCGCGCAAAGAAGAAGATCGTGGCGGCCGGGATCCCCTTCGCAGTTCCAGCCGCCCACGTGCTCCCGCAGAGGCTGGAGACCGTCGCCCAAACCGCCTACTTGGCCTTCACCGCGGGCTACGCGCCAGGCAGTGGCCCAGACCTGTTCCGCGCCGACCTCGCGGGGGAGGCGATCCGTCTGGTTCGGGTGGTGCACGACCTGCGTCCTGCCGAGCCGGCGCCGACAGCCCTGCTGGCGCTGTTGCTGCTGCAGCACTCTCGACGCGACGCGCGCGTCGGCGACGACGGTCGCCTGATCCTGCTCGCCGACCAGGACCGGCATCGGTGGCTGCGAGCTGAGATCGATCAGGCGCTGGCGTTGCTGGCCGAACCTGCCCTGACGGGAGCGATCAGCACGCTCACGGCGTCCTACGTCGTCCAGGCACGGATCGCCGCAGAGCACGCGACCACCCTCTCCCCGGAGAAGACACCATGGAGAAGGATCGTGGAGCACTACGATCTGCTGCTACGTCTCGCTCCCTCCCCGAGTGCCGAGCTCGCGAGAGCGGTCGCAGTGGCCGAGGCCTTCGGCCCGGGGCCAGGACTGGCCGCGCTCGACGGAATCGAGATCCCGAACAGCCACCGCGTCGCCGCCGTCCGCGCGGAGCTGCACTCCAGGAACGGTGACACCTTCGCGGCCAGAGGCGCCTACGCCGAGGCGATCTCGTTGTGCAGGAACGAGACCGAGCGGATGCATCTGCTCGAGCGGCAGCAGGCCCTGCCCGGCTTCGCCCCATCCTGAGCTCCCTCAACGCACCGTCGTGCCAAGGAGGCAGCGCGTGCGAAGGTGTCCTCATGGGATTCAACGTCGAGTTCACCAGCGGCGCGACCACCGACTTCGACGACCTGGCGCGCTACCACCTCGACGAGAGCGGTTGCCTGCACATCACCACCCCGGAGCGACGCATGGTCTATGCCTCGCACGCCTGGTCGAAGGTGGTCGAGGTGGCCGATCCCCGCGAGCCCAGCAGTCTCTTCGTCTGAGCACCCCAGCTGCGCGATGATGCGCTGATCACCCCTCAGGCTCCCCATGAGCAAGAAGATCTTCGCCAAGACTTCCAAGTGCATCAGCGGGTACAGCAGGCCGACCGGCCGCTGCCGGTGATCGTGCTCAGTCGGAGGTGAGCGGGAGTGTCACGGTGAAGCACGCCCCGTGGGGAGCGTTCGGGTGATGAGTCACGCGGCCCCCGTGCGCCTCCACCAGCTGGCGCACGTTGTAGAGGCCGAACCCGGATCCCACGTTGGAGGAAGCGGGGCCGGTGTCGGCCTGCGAGAAACGCGAGAACAGCTGGGGCACGAAGTCCGTCGGCACCCCGTCGCCCTCGTCGGCCACGGTCAACGCGGCACGCCGGTCCTCGACGTCCACGCTCACCGTGAACGGGGGCCGGCCATATCGCTCGGCGTTGGTGATCAGGTTCGCCACGACCTGTCGCAGGTGGAACTCATTGATGAGCACGGTCCCCGACCGGATCACCCGAAGATCGAGGCCAACCGGCTGCACGTCGTCGAGGATCTCCTTCACCAGGGTGCCCAGGTCGTGCTTGTGCCCGCGGAGGGCAAGCTTGCCGGTGTCGAGATTGATCATGGCCAGGACATCGCTGAGCAACTGGTCCAACCGTGTCGTGGCACTCAGACTCGTCTCCACCATCCCGCGGAGGACCTCGCTGGGGATGGTCTCCCAGTCGTCCAGCACCTGCTCGAGGTAGCCCTGCACAACGGTCACCGGTTGCCTCAGGTCATGGCCCACCATCGCCATCATGTCTGCCAGCAACCGGTTGGCCCGCTCCAGGTCGACGGCCTGACGGTACAGAGCGGTCTCGTCCTGGACTGCGCCGCGCAGCATCACCACGTCGCCCTTTGAGTCCCGGATCGTGCGAACCCTGTCGTGCACGTGCCGAACCTCACCGTCGACGATCATCCGGTACTGCACCTCGTTATCGGTCCCGTTGCGCATCCGATCCTCCGCAGCGGTGCGCACGTGCTGGAGGTCCTCGGGGTGAACCAGCTCCAGCAGTGTCGCGAAGCTCGGCTCCTCGTTCGGGTCCGCTGCGAAGATGCGATACATCTGAGGGGTGAAGGTCAAGACGTCGTCGGCGGGCCGATAGGTCCAGCCACCGACCCCGGCCAGTTCTGCCGCGCTCTCGAGGTCGATCTGGGTCTCGACCCTGTCGGTCACATCGATCACCAGGACGCTGAGCCCCTGCACCGCACCCTCGACGAGGTCCGGTCGATAGGTCGCCTCGACGTGCCGGGACAGACCGTGCTGGTCGACCACCGTTCGCATGAAGCACTGCTCCTCACCAGCCAGGGCGGCAATGAGGTGCGGCTGGTTCAGGGCGTAGACGGTCTCGCCGAGGATCTCGCGGACATGGCGTCCCGGCATCTGGCCGGGCTCGAGCCCGAACCACTCGTGGTAGGCCCGGTTGGCGAAGACGACGCGCAGGTCGCGGTCGAGGTAGAGCATCAGTCCAGGGACCAGATCCAACATCCGACGGAACAGCAGGTCATCGTGGCGCGCTTCCAGCGATTGTGTTCGGTCCGGCATCCCTTGCCCCTCTGCCCAGCGGGCCCCCCTCCCTCGCACCACTATTCTGGCATCCAGACAAACCTCGCACCGAGGCTCCGCGATCTCGGTGGCTACCCCACTAGACCAGCCCACCCGATCAGCCCACCCGATCAGCCCACCCGGCATACGCCAGATCTACGGAGACATCTCGTAGGCACCGGCCAGCCCGACGACCTGGTCCCAGACCCGGCCGAACAGCTCTGCATCCGCTACGGGTTTGCGTACGACGCCGAGGGCCCACTCCTGCTGGGCGGTGGTCGAGGCCGTCTTGCCGTGCAGGGTGATGGCCGCGGCCGAGAAATCGCGGACGAGGAACTCGAAGATGGAGTCGATCACGTCGGTCTCGAGGTCGACCAGCCTCGCCTGCTCGAGGACCAGTTGGCCGTAGACGATCAGTGTGAAGAGCTCACCCAGCGCCAGCAGAAAGTCCATGTCCTGCTGCTGGGACTCGTCCGGCGCCGCCGTCAGCAGGAGCTGGACGAACGCCTCGGCCTGCTCGGTGAAGAGCGCGACGTTCGCGATGTCCTGGGCCGCGGCATAGGCCTGGCGCCAGTCGTGGAACCGCACCTTGGAGAGGCCGCGGGTGGGGCCTTGACGGAAGAGGAACTCATCATCGGTCGCGTCGTGCCTCGTCGGCACCTCGGCCAGGTCCTCGGGCATGAACAGGTAGGCAGGCATGAACTTCAGGACCAGCCCGAGGTTGACGGCCACGGTGCCCTCGAGGCGAGGCAGGCAGGTGGCGTCGTACTTGGCGATCGAGATGAAGTTGTCCTTCTCGAATCCCTTGGCGGCGACGATGTCACCGAGCTGGATCATCACCTTCTCGCCCTCGGTGGTGACCTTCATCTTCGTGACGGGGTTGAAGAGCAGGTAGCGACGGTCCTCGGGGCCGGCGGTGCGGAAGTAGTCGACCGCGCGGTCGCTGAACAGCTTCATGGCGATCAGACGGGCGTAGGAGTCGACGAAGGCCGCTCGGATGTGGGACATCGCGGTGACAGGCTTGCCGTAGAGAACCCGGTTGTGGGCGTGCTGGATCGACTCGTAGAAACCGTGCGTAGCCAGTCCGATCGACCCGAAGCACAAGTTGAACTTCCCGACGTTCACCGTGTTCAGAGCTGCGCTGAATGCCTCGTCACCGGTGTGCAGGATGTCCTGTGCGGTGACCGGGTAGTCCTCGAGACGGAACTCCGAGACGTAGTTCTGGTTGGGCACGACGTTCTGCACCAGGTGATAGCTCGGGTGGCTGCTGTCGGCGTAGAAGAAGACGTACTGGTCCTGCCCCTCGACACCGGCGATGCGGCCGAAGACGGAGACCGTCGAGGCGAGGTTGCCGTTGCCGATGTAGTACTTGCCCCCGGTGGCGGTGTAGCCACCGTTGCGGTCAGAGGTGAGCACCATGTCGCTGGAGTAGATGTCCGCACCGTGCTCGCGCTCCGAGAGCCCGAAGGCGGCGATGCCGCCCGCGTCCAAGGCGGCCGCGGCGCGGGCCCGGGCGACCGCGTTCTCGCTCTGCCAGACGGGGCCGAGGCCCAGGCAGGTCACCTGCCACGGATACCAGTAGGACAGGCCGTAGAACCCGAGAACCTCGGACATGGCCGCCACCCGGGTGGTGTCCCAACGCTTGTGCTCGTCGCCGTCGGCGTCACGAGCCGGCGTCATGAAGGTCGCGAAGACACGTTCCCTGGCAACGAAGTCGAGGAACTCGGAGTACCAGGAATGTGCGTGGTAGTCCGCTGCCAGCTTCGCCAGTCCCCGGCCCTCGAGGTGCCCGACCGTGGCCCGGAGGATCCGCCGCGACTCCTCATCGAGGTGGGTCGGGTCGTAGGCGCCGGGGTTGAGAAGCAGGTCACGGGCGGCGAGGGGCATGCTGGCTCCGAACTCGTTTGCGGACGGGGAAAACAGGCTAGCCCCGGACAGGACCAGGCAACGGCGGCGTTCGGGGCGCGGACGCCCTGCACTAGGTTCTGGGCCATGGACATCCTCAGGCAGATCCTGTTGTTCTTGCACATTCTCGGCTTCGCCTCGCTGATCGGCGGCCTGCTCGTGCAGGTCACGGCCAGTGAGCGCCGCGTGAACAACGCCATGCGCGACGGGATCGGGCTGGCCTTCCTGGCCGGCCTCGGCCTGGTCGGCGTGCTCGAGGCGGGTGACACCGACGTCAATCACGCCAAGGTCGGTGTGAAGCTGTTGATCGGCCTGATCGTGCTCGTCCTGGTCATGGCCAACGTTCGCAAGGAGCGCATCTCCAACGCCATGTTCTCGGGGATTCTCGCGCTCAGCGTGCTGAACGTCGCCGTCGCGGTGTTCTGGTCCTCGGTGCACGTCTCCTGACGGACTGCCTCCGCGGGGGCTGTTGGGCGCCCAGCAGCTCAGGTGGCCAGGACCACCAAGGATGACAACGCGACCAGCCAGCTGACGAAGCTCCCCACGAGGAAGTACTCGGTGAGCTGGTGGATTCGGACCTGTTCCTGCTTGGACTGCAGCTCGGGAAACCGGAGCAGGCCCTTGGCTGCGATCACGATGCTGGCGGCGGTGAGTTGTCCGGCCAGGCCGAGCCCGACGATGAACACCCGCTCCATCGGCCCGAGCAACCGTCCTCCCTTGAGCTGCTGCTCGGGGTCGGGCTCGGCGCCGTAGCGGGGATTGGTCGTGCCGGTCGCCGCCAGCACCAGCCGCACGATCACATTGCCGGTGCTGAGCTGGACGAGGAGGGCGCCGGCCAGCAACAGAGCGCGCTCTGCGGTCAGCTGCTCGAGGCCAGGGACCTGTGTCGAGTCGAGCCAGTCCCCCAACAACCCGCCGGCGACACCCGCCCACGAGGAGGTGAGCACGCCGCCGACCAGCGCGACGCCGAGGATCAGCAACGGCAACCACGCCTCACCGCGACCGAAGGCTCGGGTCACGGTGTGACCCCAGACCACGACCGCCACGGCAATCACGCCCAGGGCCGCCGCATCGGTGAGGCTGGTCAGGCCCGCCGCCAGTCCGGCGAAGACCGCCACCGCCGCCCCGGTTGCCTCGTTGACCACACGGATCGGGCGGATGGAGTGGGCGAGGTCGGCCACACCGAGGCCGATCAGGAGTACGGCGATCCAGCTCACGTGACCCTCCTCAGGAGCTCCTCGGCCGCGAGGACCGCGGCCAGACCATCGTTGCGGAAACGCTGCGAGATCGCCGACGCGGACACGCCCTCCTCCTCGGCGAGCATGGCCTGACTGCGCCCTGCGAAACCGCCCTGCAGAAGCCGCAACGACCGCTGCGACATCGAGCCAACCATCTGGTCCCGACAGACCAGCGCCGCGTTGACCCCTTCGGCGCCCGGACCCTTCGCAGACGCATGCCTGCGGTAGACGGTTCGAAGGTGGCGCAGCGACGAGCGGGCGGCTTCTGCCTTGGCCCACTCGATCGCCTCCCGTGCAGCCCACCAGCCGGGACCGTCCTCGACGCGTGGGTCGCGGTCGAGCAGCTCGACCGGCCCCCAACCCACGCCGTGCCGGAGGTCGGCGTCCGGCAGCAGGTTCAATCGCAGCCAGATCGCGGCGTGGAGGGCCTCGCCCACGGTCTCGAAGCAGGCCTGGTACTCGTCACCGACGGTGATCCTGAGCGGGACCAGCGGCTGCAGCTCGTCATTCGCACGCGCCACCAGCTTGTCGAGCCTGTGGTGCAGGTCGACGCGGTCGACCGCCCTCCGGGAGCCCACGACATCGCCGATCAGGGCCGCGACCGACACCTCTTCCTGCATTGCTACCATCTGAAGATCTTATCTTCATTTCGAATCAATGAAGTCATTATCTTCAGATCAGTTCCAGAAGACTCGGTCCACGATCCCGCGCGCCCGACGTGCGCTGCGTAGGTAGTCGTTCAACATCACGTCGCTCTCCCCCGGTGAATACTGCAGGATCGCAGCCACGGCGGCCCGCTCCCGGGCGTCGCGGGGAAGTTGGTCGGCCGGCTTGCCGCGGACCTGGACCGTCGCGTTGCGTGCGCGGCTGGCGAACCGCCATGCCTCGGCGAGCCCCTGCGCGTCGGCCAGGCTCAGCAGGTCGTGCTCGACCGCAACCTGGAGCGCCTCCAAGGTCTTGGTGGTGCGCAGTTCCAGAAGTTGCCCTGCGTGCTGCATCTGCAACAACTGGACGGTCCACTCCACGTCCGACAGCCCGCCGCGGCCGAGCTTGAAGTTCGTGGCCGGGTCGGCACCCCGTGGCAGTCGTTCCGAGTCGACCCGAGCCTTGATCCGGCGGATCTCGATGACGTCGGAGGGACGCAGCCCACCCTCGGGAAAGCGCAGCGGGTCGATCAGGGCCGTGAACTGCTCCTGGAGATCGGGGTCACCGATCAGAGGGGCCGCGCGCAACAATGCCTGCGCCTCCCAGACCGCGGACCACTTGCGGTAGTAGGCGGCGTACGCCTCAAGGGTCCGGACCAACGGACCCTGGCGTCCCTCGGGCCGCAGGTCTGCGTCGACCTCCAGCGCCGGGTCGCGCGACTGCGCGGTGAGAAGCCGGCGCAGGTCGTTGGCAACGGCCTGGGCCATCGACGCCGCCTCGGCTGCATCGGCCCCGGGAAGCGGGTCGTGGACGAACATCACGTCCGCGTCGCTGCCGTAGCCCAGCTCGAAGCCGCCGTAGCGGCCCATCGCCACGATCGCCATCCGGGTGGGCATCCGGGTCCCCCGGGCACGTTCGACGCCCCGGATCACCGCCGCCAGCGAGGCTTCGATCGTCGCGCTCGTGACGTCGGTCAGTGCATAACCCACCTCCGCTACGCCGAACGGCACACAAAGGTCCGCTGCGCTGATCCGCAACAGCTCACGACGACGGATGGCCCGGATTGCGAAGACCGCCTCCTGCGGGTCATCACGACGCTCGGCAGCCGAGGTCATCTCCGCCTGGGTCGTGGCGCGGGTGCGAGGCTCGAGGCGCTCCTCCTCACCGAGGATGGCAACGCCCTCAGGCTCGCGTTGCAACAGGTCGGTGGCGTAGCGGCTGGTGGCCAGCACCTGCGCCAGGCGCTGCGCCGCCTCCCCCTCGTCGCGAAGCAACCTCAGGAACCACGGCGTCGAGCCGAGCGCCTCGGAGATGCGGCGGAAGCCGAAGAGGCCCGCGTCGGGGTCCGGCGCGTCCGCGAACCACTGCAACATGACCGGCAGCAAGGTCTTCTGGATCTGGGCCGTCCGAGTCACTCCAGCGGTCAGCGCCTCGAGGTGGCGAAGGGCAGCGTCGGGATCGAGGTAGCCCAGCGCCGCGAGCCGCTGCTTGGCCGCTTCCGGGCTCAGTCGGGCTTCGTCGCCGCTGATCCGAGCCACCGCCGAGAGCAGCGGTCGGTAGAAGATCTTCTCGTGCAGGCGACGCACCTCGCGCTGGTGGAAGTGCCACTGCTTGTCGAGCTCGTTGACCGGGTCGCGGACTGCCCCCAGCGAGCGACCCAGCCTGCGAAGCGATGCCTCGTCCTCGGGCACCACGTGGGTACGACGCAGCTGGAAGAGCTGGATGCGGTGCTCCAGGATGCGCAGGAAGGCATAGGCCTCATGCAGTGCGCGGCCGTCCTCGCGACCGACGTAGCCGCCCTCGGTGAGTCGGGCCAGAGCACTCAGCGTCGTCGAGGAGCGGATCCGCTCATCGCTGCGCCCGTGCACCATCTGCAGCAGCTGAACCGCGAACTCCACATCGCGCAGGCCCCCCGACCCCAGCTTGAGCTGACGTTCGGCGTGGGTGGCAGGGATGTGCTGAAGGACCCTGCGGCGCATCGCCTGGACCTCCTCGACGAAGCCGGGGCGCTCTGCGGCCGACCAGACCATCGGGCCGATCGCCTCGGCGTAGTCCCGGCCCAGTGCGAGGTCCCCGGCAACTGGTCGCGCCTTCAGCAGCGCCTGGAACTCCCAGGTCTTGGCCCAACGCTCGTAGTAACCGCGGTGGCTGGCGATGGTCCGCACCAAGGGACCGGACTTTCCCTCGGGACGCAGGTTGGCATCGACCGGCCAGATCGTGCCCTCTCGGGTGTGGTCGGAGCAGACCTGCATCAGGATCGAGGCGAGCTGGGTCGCCGCCCGGAGGGCGGGTTGCTCGTCGTGCCCCTCGGCCGGCTCGGCCACGAAGATCACGTCGACGTCGCTGACGTAGTTGAGCTCGTGCCCACCGCACTTGCCCATCGCGATCACCGCGAGCCGGCACGAGTGCGCGGCCTGGCCGACCTTGGCTCGTGCCACGGCCAGCCCGGCGTCCAACGTCCCGGCGGCGAGCTCGGCCAGCTCTGCGGCGGCGTCGTCAACCGCCAGGTTGTGCGCGAGGTCACGGGCCGCGAGACGCAGCAGGACTCGGCGGTACTCCACCCGCAGCGCGTCACACGCGGCATCGTGCTCGAGGGTCGCAACCGGTTCCGCATCGTCGGGGTCGGCGCCGACCGCGCGCAGCAGATCTGCACGAACGGCGTACGCCGGTGGCCGGGACGACCCGAGCGTGGGATCACGCAGCTCGCGCCACTGGTCGGGGTGACGGCGCAGATGCTCCCCCAGCGCCTGGCTGGCCCCGAGCACGGAGAGCAGCCGCATCGAGGTGCCCTCGTCGTCGGCCACCTCACGCAACATCGCCGTACCGTCAGGCGCGGCCTGGGCGAGAGCCACGAGGCTGGAGAGGGCCAGGTCGGGATCGGCGCTGCGAGCGATCAGAGGCAGCAGCGCGGCAGCCGGTGCGCCGAGCTCGGCCGCGTCGCGGGCTGCGCGATCGGAGTCCAGGAACCCCAGTCGCACCAGGCGTGCCTTGCTGATGTCACCGCGGGTAACCACCCGACGAACCTATCGTTCCCGAGGACGCCCCGACCGCGGCACCGAAACCGATCCCGCCCACCAGCAGGCCCGTCAGCACGATCGGCGCTGCCAGCATCGATCCAAACGCCTGCAGCACGAGTACGCCGATCCCGGCCATGAGCAGACCCAGGACGCACAGCATCACGCCGGCCCCCCAGGTGTGCCTACGCGCCAGCCAGGCCGCAAGCCCGGCCACCGCCAGCAGGACTGCGCCGAGCCCGCCCAGCACCAGTCCGAGCAGGACACCGAGGCCATCGAAGTCATCGGTGCGGGTCTGCATGTCCAGGACCACCACGAAGGCACCACCCGCGACAGCGGCACCTCCGAGGAGTGCGACCAGGCCTGAACCGACCCACACGGCCGGGCGGGCGAACGCCGGGTTCACGAGTGCACCGTCAGGACGCGGTCAACCCCGGTGCTGCGCAGCACACGAAGGGGTTGTGGCTGGCTGCAGACGAGCTCGAGGGTGCCGCCCGCACGCAGCTGGGCATTCCGCGCCGCAACAAGGACGCCGAGTCCCACCGAGTCGAGCGAGTTGACGTCGTCGAGATGGACCTCGATCAGGCGTTCGCCCTCGCGGACGGCCTCACCGAGCTGCTCCTCCAGCGATGCCGCCGTGTGCAGGTCGAGATCCCCGTGCACGGTGATGCTGATCCCGTGCGTGGTCAGGCGCACGTCGGTGACGATCTCAGTCTGGCGCGGGAGTGCGGCGCGGAGTCGGCGAGTCATGGACTGAGACTCGCTGATGGCGCCCCCGGCGGCATCCGTGCAGGTACTCAGATGACTGGGAGCATCCGGTCACGCTCGAAGGCGGAGACCTGACCGCGGTACTCCTCCCACTCCGCACGCTTGTTGCGCAGGAAGAACTCGTAGACGTGCTCGCCGAGGGTGTCGGCAAGCAGCTCGGAATCCTCGGCGATCTTGATCGCGTCGTGCAGGTTCTTGGGCAGCTGCTCGAGGCCGAGCGCCTTGCGCTCACGCTCGTTGAGCGACCAGACGTTGTCCTCGGCCTCGCGTGGCAGCTCGTACTCCTCCTCCAAGCCCTTCATGCCCGCGGCCAGGACGACCGAGTAGGCGAGGTAGGGGTTGCAGGCGGCATCGATCGTGCGCAACTCGATCCGGGTGGACTGGCCCTTGTTGGGCTTGTACATCGGGACCCGGACCATCGCCGAGCGGTTGTTGTGTCCCCAGCAGATCTAGGACGGGGCCTCCCCGCCACCGATCAAGCGCTTGTAGGAGTTCACCCACTGGTTGGTGACGCAGGTGATCTCGCTGGCGTGGCGCAGGATGCCGGCGATGAAGTGCCGTCCGGTCTTGGAGAGCTGGTATTCCGCACCGGCCTCGAAGAACGCGTTGGTCTCGCCCTCGAACAGGGACACGTGCGTGTGCATCCCCGAACCCGGGTGCGTGGTGAAGGGCTTGGGCATGAAGGAGGCCCAGATGCCCTGGCCGAGCGCGACCTCACGGATCACGGTGCGGAAGGTCATGATGTTGTCGGCGGTGGTGAGGGCGTCGGCGTAGCGCAGGTCGATCTCCTGCTGGCCCGGGCCACCCTCGTGGTGGCTGAACTCCACCGAGATGCCCATCGCCTCGAGCATGGTGATCGCCTCGCGGCGGAAGTCGGCACCGCGCGACTGCGCGGTGTGGTCGAAGAACCCGCTGCGGTCCACCGGCACCGGCTCGTCGCCCTTACCGGGCACGTCCTTGAACAGGTAGAACTCGATCTCGGGGTGCGTGTAGAAGGTGAAGCCCTTGTCGGCGGCCTTGCTCAGCGTCCGCTTGAGGACGTGTCGCGGGTCGGCGTAGGACGGGCTGCCGTCGGGCATCACGATGTCGCAAAACATCCGCGCCGTGGCCGGGCCACCGTCGTCGCCGGTGCGCCACGGCAGGAGCTGGAACGTCGAGGCGTCGGGGTGGGCGAGCATGTCGGACTCGTAGACGCGGGCGAAGCCCTCG
>JBDSBU010000010.1:0-6531 GCA_039921445.1 Marmoricola sp.
GCGGCACCTCTGGCATGAAGGCCGCGCTCAACGGTGGCCTGAACCTCTCGATCCTCGACGGCTGGTGGGACGAGTGGTACGACGGCAACAACGGCTGGGCGATCCCGTCGGCCGACGGGGTCGACGATCCGGACCGTCGTGACGACATCGAGGCGAACGCGCTCTACGACCTGATCGAGAACGAGGTCGCGCCGCGGTTCTACGACGTGGACGCCGAGGGTGTCCCGGCGCGCTGGATCGAGATGGTTCGGCACACGCTGAAGTCGCTCGGACCCAAGGTGCTCTCCACCCGGATGCTGCGCGAGTACGTCGAGAAGCTCTACTCCCCGGCGGCCGTGTCCTCCCGGGCGATGAACCACTCCTACAAGGGTGCCGCCGAGCTGGCGACCTGGAAGTCGCGGGTCCGGGCCGGCTGGTCCGAGGTCCGCATCGACCACGTGGAGACCGAGGGCCTCTCCGACCTGCCCGAGATCGGCGGCGGGATGGACCTGAAGGTGTTCACCTCACTGGGTTCGCTCGACCCCGCCGACGTGGTCGTCGAGGTCGTGCACGGACGGGTCCGCGGCGAGGACGAGCTCGTCGACACCACCGCGACCGCACTGTCCCTGGGAGAGACCTACGAAGGCGGCCGACACCGCTTCGACGGTCACCTCAAGCTCGGCCGTGCCGGTGCCTTCGGCTACACCGTGCGGATCCTGCCTCGCCACGATGCCCTCGCGAACGACGCGGAGCTGGGCCTGGTCGCCCTGGCGTAGCCAGTCGGGTCGGGTGCTGCGTGAGCCCGCGGATTTTCAGGAGAACGTGAAAAACCGGCACTTCTCTGCCGTTGCAGTGGCAGAGAAGTGCCGGTTTCTAGGGGTAAGTACGCCGCTGCGGAGCGATCAGCACCTCTCGCGGTTCGGCACGGCGAACGCGGTGGTACGTCGCGTACGCGCTCGCCGGTGGCCGCTCCAGTCCGTGGGCACGCAGTCGTCCGCACCCCGGGACAGGCCGGGCCCCCGGACATGCCTGGACCAAGCCCCCGGGCACACCGGCCCCCCTGTAACGCCCGGACCGGGCACCCGGGCATGCGGACACGCCTGGACCGCCCGGGACAGCCACGCCCAGGCCCGAACTGCCACGACCGCCGGCCGCCGGCCGCCCAACTGGACGCCGCCTGAGGTGCTCGCAGGGTCAGGCCTGTTCGAGCAGCACCATGCTGCGGGCACCGAGGGCGAGGGTCTCGCCGGCCGCGACCTTGGTGTCCACCGGATTTCCCAGATCGGTGGAGAGCACCACCGATCCCTGCTGGACCCACTCGTTGGAGGGCAGGGTGATCTGGCAGTCCCCACCGGAGGCGTTGAGCCAGAGCAGGAAGCTGGAGTCGTGCTGCTGCTCGCCTCGGGGCCCGGGGGAGCGCAACGGCTTGCCGGAGACGAACATCCCGACCACGTGCAGGGTGGAGTCCTGCCAGTCCGCGACGGTCATCTCACGGCCGGACGGGTGGATCCACGCGAGGTCCTTGGGGCCGCCGACCATCGCCGGGCGGCCCTCGAACCAGTGCCGCTGCCGCAAGGCGGGGTGCTCGCGACGGATCCTCAGCGCTGCACGCGTGATCTCGAAGATGTCGAGCCAGGCGTCGTCAGGGGTCCAGTCCACCCAGGAGATCTCGTTGTCCTGGGAATAGGCGTTGTTGTTGCCACGCTGGGTGCGGCCGCGCTCGTCACCGGCCGTCAACATCGGCACCCCGTTGGACAGGCACAGGGTCGCGATCAGGTTGGCGGCCTGGCGGTGGCGCAGCTCGAGCACCTCGGGATCGTCGGTCTCGCCCTCCACACCGCAGTTCCACGAGCGGTTGTTCGAGGTGCCGTCGCGGTTCTGCTCGCCGTTGGCCTCGTTGTGCTTCTCGTCGTAGGAGACGAGGTCGCGCAGTGTGAAGCCGTCGTGGGCGGTGACGAAGTTGATCGAGGCGTACGGCGAGCGCCCGTCGTCGAGGTAGAGGTCGGAGGACCCCGCGAGCCGAGTGGCCACCGTGCGTACGCCGTCGCTCTGGGAGCGCCAGAAGTCACGGATCGTGTCGCGGTACTGGTCGTTCCACTCCACCCACGGCGGGGGAAACTCGCCGACGCGGTAGCCCTCGGAGGAGGCGTCCCACGGCTCCGCGATCAGCTTGGCGTGTCGCAGTGCGGGGTCCTGGCCGATCGTGGTGATCAAGGGCCCGCCCATGTCGACCTCGTGGCCGGTGCGGGTCAGCGCCGACATCAGGTCGAAGCGGAAGCCGTCGACGTGCATCTCCTCGGCCCAGTAGCGCAGGGAGTCCAGGATCAGGCGCAGCGCGGCGGGGTTCTCCGCATCGACAGTGTTGCCACACCCGGTGACATCCCAGTAGTGCTCCTCGGGCTCGGCCATCGAGGAGTCGGGGAGCGTCCGTGCGTAGTAGCCACGGCCGTCGAGGCCACGAAAGCTGAGCGTCGGTCCATTGGCGTCTGACTCGGCCGTGTGGTTGTAGACGACGTCGAGGATGACCTCGATCCCCGCGCGGTGGAACGAGGCCACCATCTCCTTGAACTCGCGGACCTGCTGCCCCCGGTCCCCAGAAGACGAGTAGGCCGCGTGCGGTGCGAAGAATCCGATGGAGTTGTAGCCCCAGTAGTTGCTCAGCCCGTCGGCAGCGAGCCGGGGCTCGGAGACGAAGTGGTGCACGGGGAGCAGCTCGACCGCCGTCACGCCGAGGTCGTGGAGGTAGTCGGTGACCACGTGATGACCCAGGCCGGCGTACGTCCCGCGGAGCTCTTCGGGGATCCGGTCGTGCAGCGCAGTGAAGCCCTTGACGTGAAGCTCGTAGACCACGGTGTCGCGCCAGCGCCGTCGCAGGGGACGGTCACCGCCCCAGTCGAAGTCGTCGTCGACCACGACGCTGCGCCCGACGTACGGCGCGGAGTCCTGCTCGTCGCGGACGCGGGCAGCCAGCCCCTCGTGTTCGGCGGCGGCCGCCACGGAGAAGCCGAAGATGGCGTCATGGGGGACCACCTCGCCGCTGATCGCCCGGGCGTAGGGGTCGAGGAGCAGTTTGTGCGGGTTAAAGCGATATCCCTGGTCGGGGGCCCAGGGACCGTCTGCCCGGAAGCCATAGAGCTGACCGGGCTCGATGCCCGGCAGGGCACCATGCCAGATGCCGAGGGTCTGCTCGGTGAGGCGGTGCCTGGTCTCGGCGCCGGCCTCGTCGAAGAGGCAGACCCACACGGCGTCGGCCTCGGGGGAGTGCACCGCGAAGTTGGTCGACTCCGCCGACCAGCTGGCGCCGAGGGGCCAGCTTCGCCCGGGCCACACGCCCACGCTCTCGCCGCTGACGGCCCACATCCCTGGAGTCACCGGTCGATGATGTCAGCAGCCGCTGTCGGGTGCACGGCTGTCCCGAAGTGCGCGGGGATAGGTTGACCCCACCGTCGTCAATGCAGAGGAGCAGTCATGGAGTTCGTCCGGCTCGAGGTCGGCAGCGGAGACACCGCCGGGGTGGCGACGATTCGCCTGGACCGCCCGAAGATGAACGCGCTGGATGCCCAGATGCAGGAGGAGATCCGCGCCGCCGCCGCAGAGGCGACCGAGCGTGACGACATCAAGGCCGTCGTGATCTACGGCGGAGAACGCGTCTTCGCGGCGGGAGCCGACGTCAAGGAGATGGCCGAGATGTCCTACACGGACATGATCAAGCGCTCCGGCGGCCTGACCAGCGCCTTCACCGCGGTGGCTCGGATCCCGAAGCCAGTGGTCGCGGCGATCACCGGTTACGCCCTCGGCGGCGGGTGCGAGCTGGCGCTGTGCGCCGACATCCGGATCGCAGCCGAGAACGCCACCCTCGGTCAGCCCGAGGTGCTGCTCGGGATCATTCCGGGGGCCGGTGGCACCCAGCGGCTGAGCCGTCTGGTCGGCCCGAGCAGGGCCAAGGACATCATCTTCACCGGCCGCTTCGTCAAGGCCGAGGAGGCCCTTGCGATCGGCATGGTGGACAAGGTCGTTCCGGCCGAGGAGGTCTACGCCGAGGCGTTGAGGTGGGCGTCGCAGTTCAACGCGGCCGCGACGTACGCCGTCCGCGCAGCCAAGGAAGCCATCGACCGTGGACTCGAGGTCGACCTCGAGACCGGGCTCGAGATCGAGCGCCAGCAGTTCGCCGCACTGTTCGGAACTCAAGATCGCACCATTGGGATGCAATCATTCGTCCAGAATGGACCAGGCAAGGCCCAGTTCGAGGGTCGCTGATCGTCCAGCCCTACCTCCAGGAGTTCGCGTGTCGCCGAAAGTCAGGACCGACGAGTCCCAGCCGGAACGCAGCAAGAAGCACCAGGCCGAGCAGGACGCCATCCGCGCCAAGGTGGCCCGGGTGATCCAGATCGTGTTCAGCGTGCTCGCCACCATCCTCGCGCTGGGGGCGCTGCTGGTGGTCCTGCGCAGCAACATCAACGAGAACAACGCGCTGGTCAAGCTGGTGACCGACGTGGCTGACACGATCTCGGGGCCGTTCAGCCGTGACGGTGGCATCTTCGACTTCTCCGGCAAGAACGCGGAGTCCAAGAACGCCCTGCTCAACTGGGGCATCGCCGCCGTGGTCTACCTGGTGATCGGTCGTGTCCTGGCCAACGTGATCGGGCCCAAGGGTCTTCGCTGACCGCTTGTGCTGTGACTGAACCCACCTCCGGTTGTTTCCCCTGAGTTGTTGACTGGGCGGTAACCTCGGAGGTGGCGGCCCCACGAAAGCGCAGCAGCATCGTGCCCGGTGGGGCAGACCTCTACCCGTCTCTAGTTCAGGAGGGGCCCGCGTGCCGGGCCGACCGAAGATGAACATTGTCGTCTGTGTGAAGTACGTTCCCGACGCGACTGCCGACAGGCACTTCGAGTCCGACAACACCGTGGACCGCGTCGGCGTGCCCGGACTGCTCTCCGAGCTCGACGAGTACGCCGTCGAGCAGGCGCTGCAGATCAAGGAGAAGGCCGACGGCGAAGAGGTCGAGGTGACCGCGCTGTGCGTCGGCCCGGCCGAGGCCTCGGACGCGATCAAGAAGGCGCTGCAGATGGGTGCCGACAAGGGCGTCCACGTGGTCGACGACGCGATCGCCGGCTCCGACTACCTCGCGACCTCCCAGATCCTGGCCGCTGCAGTGCAGAAGCTGGGCGAGGTCGACATCGTGATGTGCGGCATGGCCTCGACCGACGCCTCGGGTTCGGTGGTGCCGGCGATGCTGGCCGAGCGGCTCGACCTGCCGCAGGTCACCTACGGCTCTGTGATCGAGCGTCAGGGCAAGGAGGTCCGGGTCAAGCGCGACGGCGACACCTCGACCGAGGTGATCGGTGCCACCATGCCGCTGGTTCTCTCGGTCACCGACCAGTCCGGAGAGGCGCGCTACCCCTCGTTCAAGGGGATCATGGCGGCGAAGAAGAAGCCGTTCGAGACCTGGTCGCTCAGCGACATCGGTGTCGACGCCGCCTCCGTAGGACTCGACGCCGCCTGGACCGCGGTGGAGAACACCGAGGAACGACCGCCGCGCACCGCAGGCGAGATCGTCACCGACGAGGACGGCTCGGGCGCCAAGGCGCTCGTGGAGTTCCTCGCGTCCAAGAAGTTCATCTGACCGTCCGTCCGGCAGTCCAGCCACAGGAGTCCTGAAGAGCAATGTCTGAAGTTCTGGTTCTCGTCGACCACGTCGACGGCAAGGTCCGCAAGCCCACCTACGAGCTGCTCACGATCGCCAAGCGTCTCGGCGAGCCGTCCGCGGTCTTCATCGGCGGTCTCGACAAGGCCGACGAGGTCACCGAGGCGGTGAAGAAGTACGGCGCCGAGAAGGTCTACGTCGTCGACGACGCCCAGATCAAGGGCTACCTGGTCGCCCCCAAGGCAGAGGTGCTCGAGCAGCTGGTCGCGAAGGCCAGCCCGGCCGCCGTACTCATCCCCTCCAGCGCGGAGGGCAAGGAGATCGCCGCCCGGCTGGCGATCAAGATCGAGTCCGGCATGATCACCGACGCCGTGGACGTGCAGGAGGGTCCGGTGACGACTCAGTCGGTCTTCGCCGGCAGCTACACCGTCCAGGCCAAGGTCACCAAGGGCATTCCGATCATCACGGTCAAGCCCAACTCGGCGGCTCCCGAGGAGTCCGAGGGCGCCGGAGCCAAGGAGGAGTTCGCAGCGACGATCTCCGACTCGGCGAAGAAGGCCAAGATCGTCGCCTCGCAGCCGCGTGCGGCGTCGGGTCGCCCCGACCTCACGGAGGCCGCAATCGTGGTCTCAGGGGGGCGTGGCACCGGCGGCAACTTCGAGGGCGTGGAGGGTTTCGCAGACTCCCTCGGTGCCGCCGTCGGCGCCTCGCGCGCCGCGGTCGACTCCGGCTGGAAGCCTCACGCCTTCCAGGTCGGTCAGACCGGCAAGGTCGTCAGCCCGCAGCTCTACGTGGCCAACGGGATCTCCGGCGCGATCCAGCACCGCGCCGGCATGCAGACCTCCAAGACGATCATCGCCGTCAACAAGGACGACGAGGCGCCGATCTTCGAGCTCGTCGACTTCGG
>JBDSBU010000011.1:0-3885 GCA_039921445.1 Marmoricola sp.
GCTCGCCGACGAGGCGATCTGCCCGGTCGACTTCATGGACGGCAACCTGCTCATCGACGACGACCTCGGCCAGATCTGGGACAAGCTCCCCGACGAGGTCAGCCTGACGGTCTTCTTCGACTCCTGCCACTCCGGCGGCGCGCAGCGGAACATTGACCCGACCATGGCAGAACCGAGCAACCCGACCGACAAGCCCCGGTTGGTCGCCCTGCCTCGAACGGTGTTGGACGCGTTCAAGGTCAAGCGGTCGCGCGGCGACATCGCCCCCGCCAGCCAGTCACGCGACAACGAGCGAGGGGTCTTCTTCGGTGCCTGCCTGCCGACCGAGGTGGCCTGGGAGAGCGACGGTCACGGCGACTTCACCAAGCGCGCCCTGCCGTTGCTGCGTACTGCGATCGGGACGACGTCGAACCAGGCGTTCTTCGATGGTCTGCTGGCCGCCTTCGGTGACCGACGCAGGCAGACGCCGGTGCTGCGGCCCGACTACCTGGCCGCAAGGCAGCTGCTCGTCCCGACGAGCCAGGACCGGCTGCCCGCCTCTGCAGCGTCGCCGGATCAGCCCGTCGGTCCGGCTGTGACCGGTCCGACGGACCGGGTCTCGAGTCGCGACAGAGCCACCGCAACGATCCTGCGTGGTCTCGCCGACCTGTTGGAGTCCTGAAAGCAGCCCGGAAGGACTCAGTCCGGTGCGTAGGCGGTGCCCCGCTCGAGTCGGTGCCACAGCACGCCGTCGACGCCGTCGAGCCCATCGGTCTTGAGCTCGCGCTTGAGCACCTTGTTGGTCGCCGTGCGAGGCAGCGCGTCGAGGATGCGGACGTGACGCGGCCACTGCTTCGGCCCCAGGTCCGGCTGAGCGGCCAGAAAGGTCTCCAGCCCGAGTGGATCCAGCGCATCGACCAGCACCAGCGCCGCGACGAGCTGATCACCTGATGACGGGTCGGGCACGGCGTACACGGCCGCCTCGGCGATGGCCGGATGCCGCACCAGGATGCGTTCCACGGGGGCGGCGGCGAGGTTCTCACCGTCCACGCGAAGCCAGTCGGCGGTGCGCCCGGCGAAGTAGACGAAGCCTTCGGAGTCCCGGTAGGCCAAGTCTCCACTCCAGTACATCCCGTCGCGCATCCGCTCATCGGTGGCGGCCTGGTCCTTGTAGTACCCGGCGAACTGACCACCACCGGTGGTGTTCACCAGCTCTCCGGTCGCCTCGTCGAGGTTCTCCACCTGCCCCGACTCCGCGAGGCGGGCTCGAGGGCACTCCTGCTTGGTCTCAGGGTCGAGCACGACGACGCCCTCGAACGGCATCCCCAACGACCCCTCTGGTGTCTCAGGCACCCGGGTGATGACCACGGCGTTCTCGGTCGAGCCGAATCCGTCGATCACCCTGCAGCCGAAGCGCTCGGTGAACGCGGCGATGTCACGGTCACCCGCCTCGTTGCCGAAGGCCAGACGCAGCATGTTCTCGGAGTCGTCCGGGAGGGCGGGAGTGGCGAGCACGTAGGAGAGCGCCTTGCCGACGTAGTTGAGGTAAGTCGCGCCGTAGGCACGAAGGTCGGGCAGGAACTCACTGGCCGAGAACTGCTCCCTCAGCGCCACCGCCGCGCCGCTGATCAGGGTCGGTGCCCAACCGGCCATCACCGAGTTTGAGTGGAACAACGGCATCGAGATGTAGTGGACGTCGGTGCCGTGCAGACCGAGGCGCTCGACGAGATAGGTCCCTGGCACGGTGATCTTCTCGTGCGTGATCCGGACGGCCTTCGGGGCACCGCTGGTGGCCGAGGTGAAGATCAGCATGAAGAGCGAGTTCGGCTCTGGCGTCGCTGGCGGGGGCGTGGCCGGTGCTGTGGCCACCTCCCCGACCCAGCTCGGCTCGTCGGTGCGCAGCACGGTCACCCCATGCATGACCAGCCCATCGAGCAGCGGCATCAGGCGCGCATCGGCGAGCACGACCTGGCAGTCGGCCCTGCGGATGTCGGCGAGCAGCGACTGGCCGCGACGCGTCGTGTTCAGGCCCACGGCCACGTGGCCGCCCAGACCGGCCGCGCCGAGGGCGAAGGCCATCTCCGGGGTGTTGTCCATCAGGAGCCCGACGTGCCGGGGCCGACTGTCGTCGAGCATCCCCGCCAGCACGTGGGCGCGTCGAGCGGCTTCTCCGACGTACTCCTGCCACGTCCAGCGGGCGTGCCCCGCCATCACGGCGATGCTCGTGTCCTCGGCACGGGCGAGCAGTGCTTCTCGGACTGTGGACGGACCCGTCGTCACGGTGCCACTCAGCCCTGCTGGCCGGCCAGCAGCCGACCAATCGCGCGTGACTGGTCGGTGGTGCCCCCGAGGAAGAACTCGTGGCGCTTGGCGGCAGTGAAGTAGCGGTGCGCATCGCCGTCAAGGTCGATCCCGACACCACCGTGAACGTGCACTGTCGTGTGCGCGACCCGGTGGCCTGCGTCGGCGGCCCACAGCTTCGCGGTGGCGACGTCGGCGGCCGCCGGGAGCCGCTCGCTGAGCTTCCAGGCCGCTTGCCACAGGGTCAGCCGCGCACCCAGGACGTCGATGTAACCGTCCGCGAGCCGTTGCGAGACCGCCTGGAAGGTGCCGATTGCACGACCGAACTGTTCTCGGGTCTTCGCGTAGTCAGCGGTGAGTGCGAGGGCACCCTCGAGGGTGCCGACCTGCTCGGCGCAGAGGGCCACGGTGAGGTGCTGAGTGAGCCAGATGGACGTCGCACCCGCTTCGCCCGGTTTCCCGAGGAGCCGGTCCGGCGGCAGGGCGGCACCGTCGAGGACGAGGTGCGCCACACTCTCGCGTCCGCTGAGCTCCTGGGAGATGACTGCGACGCCGGGGTCTCCAGCCTCGATGAGGAAGAGCGCAGTGCCGACCTCGGTCGTGGCGGGTACGACGAACAGGTCGGCCGCGACGCCGGCGGGCACGGCGGTCTTGGCGCCGGACAGCACCCACCCGTCCTCGGTGCGGTGGGCAAGGGTCGTCGGCTGGTCGGGTGCGTGCTCGCGCTCCTCGGACACCGCGCAGGTCAGCACCCTCGCGCCGGTGGCAGCCTGCGGCAGCCAGTGGGCCTGCTGCTCGGGGTTGCCGAAGCGGACCAACGCCATGGCCGCCACGACATGCGCCGCCACCGGGACCGGCGCGACCTTCCGGCCGGCCTCGACGAGCACGCTGCACACCTCGAGCATCCCCAAGTCACTGCCACCGTGCTGTTCGGGCACCGCCAGGGCGAGCAGGCCTGCCTCGCCGAGGTGGCGCCACAGCTCGCGGTCGAAGCGACCCGCGGTGGTCTCAGCCGCCCGCAGCCGCTCGCTGGTGCACTGATCGGCGAGGATCGTCGCCGCCAGGGCAGCGGCGTCGATGGCCTCGGGAGTGAGGGCGAAGTCCATGTCGTCTCCAGAGAGGTCCGCGGTGCTGGTCTCGGTGCTCATCGCTTCGCCGCCGGCAGGTAGGCCGACGTACCCGATGATGTCTCGCTGGATCTCGTTGGTCCCGCCGCCGAAGGTCATCACGAGCGAGGAGCGGTAGTAACGCTCGAGCCGACCGCGAAGGACGGCGCCGGGCGAGTTGCCGTGCACGGTGGCCAGCGGGCCGACCACCTCCATCAGGGAGCGGTAGACCTCGGTGGCCATCTCCGAGCCGTAGACCTTGGTCGCCGAGGCATCGGCGGGGGAGAGGTCCTCGGTCGCGGACGCGAGCTGCCAGTTCAGCAGCTTGAGCATGTCGACGCGGGCGTGCGCCCGACCCAGGAGCACCTGGACCCACTCGGCGTCGATGACCCTCGTGCCGTCCGGGTTCTTGGTGTGCTGGGCCCACTCGCGCACCTGCGCGACCGAGTGCATCAGCGGTGCGGCCGAGGTCAGCGCGACCCGTTCGTGGTTGAGCTGG
>JBDSBU010000012.1:0-13688 GCA_039921445.1 Marmoricola sp.
GCACCGACCTCGGCCGCGACGAGCGGGTGGTGATCGCCGGACACCTCGACACCGTGCCGCTCAACGACAACCTGCCGGTCCGCAACGACGGGACGAACCTGCACGGGCTCGGCACCTGTGACATGAAAGGCGGAGTGGCGGTCGCTTTGCGCTTGGCACACGACCTTGCTACGCCCAACCGGGACGTCACCTACGTCTTCTACGAGGCCGAGGAGATCGACGACGTCTACAACGGGCTCGGCATCGTCGCGGCGCAGCGTCCCGATCTCGTCGAGGCCGACTTCGCGATCCTGATGGAGCCCAGTGACGGGGTCGTCGAGGCCGGCTGCCAGGGCACTCTGCGCGTCGAGGTGGTCACCCGCGGTGAGCGGGCCCACTCGGCGCGGGCCTGGCGCGGGGTCAACGCCATCCACGGCGCCGGTGAGGTGCTGCGCAGGCTGGGGGAGTACGTCGCCCGCAAGCCGGTCATCGACGGGCTGGAGTACCACGAGGGTCTCAACGCCGTGCTGATCAGCGGCGGGGTCGCGACCAACGTCCTGCCCGACGAGTGCGTGGTCACGGTGAACTTCCGCTTCGCACCAGACCTGTCGGAGGAGGAGGCGCACGCCTACGTGCGCGAGTTCTTCGATGGTTTCGAGGTCCGGGTCACCGACTCCGCCCCCGGTGCGCTGCCGGGGCTCGGCGTACCAGCCGCCAAGGCGTTCGTCGACGCGGTCGGAGGCACCCCGAACCCCAAGTTCGGCTGGACCGACGTGGCCCGGTTCACCGGACTGGGAGTCCCTGCCGTGAACTTCGGACCCGGAGACCCGATGCTGGCCCACAAGCAGGAGGAGTTCGTGCCGATCGAGCAGCTGCGCTCCTGCGAGGCCAAGCTGCGGACGTGGCTTGGTGCTGGAAGCCCCCTCGAGGCCGGCGCATGAGCGGGCGTCCGGAGAGGCGGACGGGTCCGACCGTGCTGCGTCGCGATCAGCTCGACCGCTCCACCACCGACCAGAGGTTGCTGGACTCGCGCGGACCCACCGACTGGGTGCACACCGATCCGTGGCGGGTCCTGCGGATCCAGGCCGAGTTCGTCGAGGGCTTCGGTGCCCTGGCCGAGCTCGGCCCCGCGATCGGGGTCTTCGGCTCGGCCCGCACGGGCGCCGGCGACCCGCGCTACGCGCAGGCCGAGCAGGTCGGCCGCGGATTGGCCGAAGCAGGCTTCGCGGTGATCACCGGCGGTGGTCCCGGCACGATGGAGGCGGCCAACAAGGGCGCCTCGGAGGCGGGAGGCGTCAGTGTCGGCCTCGGGATCGAGCTGCCCTTCGAGGCCGGACTGAACAGCTGGGTCGACCTCGGCGTCAACTTCCGCTACTTCTTCGCCCGCAAGACGATGTTCGTGAAGTACTCCAGTGGGTTCGTGGTGCTGCCCGGCGGTCTGGGCACCTTCGACGAGCTCTTCGAGGCACTCACCCTCGTGCAGACCCAGAAGGTGACCTCGTTCCCCGTCGTGCTGGTCGGGGTGGACTACTGGTCGGGTCTGCTCGACTGGCTGCGCGGGACGGTGCTCGCTGAGGGCAACATCTCGGCGACAGACGTGGAGATGCTTCAGCTGACTGACGACGCGGAGGAAGCGGTGGCGATGGTGGTCGAGGGGGTGCGGCCGTCGTGAGCTGGTTCTTCGCGATCCTGGTCGTGCTCGCCGTGGGCGCGGTCGCCGTGGTGGCCTCGGGTCGTGGTGGATCGCTCGGTCCGACGTACGCCGACCGACCCGATGTGCTGCTGCCGTCGGGTCCGGTGAGCGCGGCGGACCTGCGGGCCGTGCGCCTGAACACCGCGGTGCGCGGCTACCGCTGCGACGAGGTCGACTCCTTGATCGAGCGCCTGGCTGCACAATTGGAAGAGATACCCCCGGACGACCCAAATGGGGCAGACTGATCGAATGCCCTTCATCGTCTCGATCGTGTTGCTGGCGCTTGCCGTCGTCCTGGTGGTGCTGACCCGGCTTCGACTGGGCAAGAGCTCCGCTCCGGGAGCCGGCCGGGTCGACCTCCCCATGAGCCTGGTCAACCTGCACTCTGTCGTCGGCGGGATCGCGATCGCGGTGTGGGGGACCTACCTGCTGACCGACGTGAGCCGCGTGGTCGGCGTGGTCGGGCTCGCGCTGTGGTGGGTCACGACGGGAGTGGGGCTGATGGTCCTGGCGCGCTGGCTGCCTGCCAGGGGCCGGCACGCCTCCTCCGGCGCCACCGACGGCTGGACCGAGGGGCCTTGGCTCTCGATGGTCGCCCACCTCGGGGCCCTGGTCGGCGCGATCACCTGGACCACGTTCCTGGTGCGCGGCAGCATCTGAGCCCCTCGCCGGGATCGTTCAGCGACCGGTGAACGTCGGCTTCTGCTTGGCCACGAAGGACGCGACCGCACCCGCATGGTCCTCGGTGCTGCCGGTCAGGGTCATCATCGAGGACTCGAACTCCAGCGACTCCGCAAAGTCGTGACCGGCCGAGAACTCCACCGAGCGTCGGATCGCACCGAAGGAGACCGTGGGGCCCTGGGCCAGGCGCGTGGCCAGCTCGGTCACCGCGTCCTCGAAGCCATCCTCGGGGACCACGCTGGTGGCAAGGCCGAGCTCGAGGCACTCAGCGGCCCCGATCGTGCGCGGGAAGTAGAGCAGCTCGATCGCCTTCGCGCGCCCGACCATCCGGGGCAGGGTCCAAGAAGCACCGGTGTCACAGGACAGGGCCACCCCGGTGAAGGCGAGGTTGAACCCGGCGCTGTCCTTGAGCACCCGGAAGTCGCAGGCGAACGCGAGGCTCGCTCCGGCTCCGGCGGCGACGCCGTTGACGGCCGCGACGACGGGCTTGGGCATGGTGGCCAGTGCCATCACGATCGGGTTGTAGTGCTCCTCCACGGTGCTGAACAGCGAGTCGGAGTCGGAGCTCTCCAGGATCGAGATGTGCTCCTTGAGGTCCTGTCCGACGCAGAAGGCGCGGCCGCTTCCGGCAAGCACCACGCAGCGCACCTCCGGGTCGGCGCCGGCCTGCTGGACGGCCTCGCGCAGCGCGACCTTGGTGGCTATGTCGAGGCCGTTCATCGCCTCGGGACGCTCCAGCGTGATCCGCGCGATCCCACCATCGACCCGGTAGCTGACCGTCTCGGACATGGACATCTCCTCCTGCGTCGGGGCACTGCCGTGGCCGAGTCTGCACCATGGCTTCGGACCGCTGGTCGGGTCCCCGCCCCGCATGGGGGATAATGACTGTGAGTACGGCGCGGCATGCGCACGATCGAAACGGGAAGAGGTGTGCACATGGCGGCCATGAAGCCGCGGACGGGCGACGGTCCGCTCGAGGTCACTAAGGAGGGGCGTGGCATCGTGATGAGGGTTCCCCTCGAAGGTGGTGGCAGGCTGGTGGTCGAGCTCAACGCCACCGAAGCCGGCGCCCTCGGTGACGCACTCAAGGACGTGGTCGGCTGAGGCCGACCCCCTACACATCGCCGAAGGCTCCGCCGTCCCCATGGGACAGCGGGGCCTTCGGTTATATGGTCGTCCGGTGCCACTCCCAGAACAGGTCTCCCCGCCCGCCTTCGAGCTGAGCGGACAGCCACCGTCCCGCGAACCCGGGGCGGTCATCGTCGCCGTCGCAGTGCTGGCCGGTGAGGACGGCCCGACTCTGGGCCCCGGCTCGGCCGATCTCGCCGAGGACCTCGGTCTCGACCTCCTCGAGCTCCTGGTCCGCAGCGGAGGCACCGGTGAGGTCGGCGAGCTGAACGACCTGCCCGTGGTCCCGGCCCCGAGATCGGCCGGCTTGGCGATCAACCGGGTCCTGCTCGTCGGTGTCGGCCGCGCGAGTCCCACCGACCTGCGCCGCGCCGGCGCCACCTTGGCTCGGCGTACGACGAACACCGAGGTCGTGGTCTCCGCGGTCAGCGCCGTTGCCGACGAGAACGCGATGGCGGCGTTCGTCGAGGGTGCGGTCCTCGGCTCGTTCGGGTTCTCCATGCGCCGCGACGGGCCAGCGGATCGACCGGTGGGGCGGATCGTGCTCGCCCTCACCCCGTCCGGGGCGGAGTCCGAGAAGCAGCTGCGACGCGCCGAGGCCCTGGCCCGAGCGGGTTGGCAGGCGCGTTTTCTCGCCAACGTGCCCGCCAACATCAAGACCCCGGCCTGGTTGGCCGATCAGGCCGTGACGGCAGCCCGGGCTGCTGGCCTGCAGACCAACGTCCTGGACGAGAAGCAGCTCGCTGCCCTCGGCTTCGGCGGCATCGTCGGTGTCGGTCAGGGCGCAGCGGCCCCTCCACGCTTCGTGCAGCTGGAGTACCGCCCGGCCAAGGGCGCTCGCAAGGCCGTGCACGTCGTGCTCGTGGGCAAGGGGATCACCTTCGACAGTGGTGGCCTCTCGATCAAGTCGGGTCCGGCGATGGTCTCGATGAAGCGCGACATGACCGGCGCCGCGGTGGTCGCTGCCGTGCTCGCCGCCCTGCCCGAGGTCGACTGCCCGGTCAGGGTGACCGGCCTGCTGCCGCTGGCCGAGAACGCGGTCGACGGTCGCTCGATGCGCCCCGGTGACGTGATCCGGCACTACGGCGGCCGCACCACGGAGGTGACCAACACCGACGCCGAGGGACGGCTGGTTCTCGCCGACGGCCTCGCCTACGCCGTCGACAAGCTCGACCCCGACGTCTTGGTCGACGTGGCCACCCTCACTGGCGGCATCAAGGTCGCCCTGGGCCAGCACCTCGGCGGGCTGTTCGCCAACGACGATGCGCTCGCGGCCTCCCTGCGCGCGGCGGGCGACCGGGCCGGGGAACCGCTGTGGCGGATGCCTCTGTCTGAGGAGTACCAGTCCAAGCTGGCCTCCAAGATCGCCGATGCGGACAACGCTCCGGGGGGGCCTCCGGCGATCACGGCCGCGCTGTTCCTCAAGCCGTTCACCGGTGGTCTGCCGTGGGCCCATCTGGACATCGCCTCCACCGGCGACGCGCCCAAGGAGGACTTCGAGTGGACCGAGGGTCCCACCGGGTTCGGTGCGCGGCTGCTGCTGCAGTGGCTGGGGCAGGACGAGCCGCTGGCCGGGGTGGTCCGATGAGCTCCGCGCTGACCGTGCGCTGGTCGCTGACGGGCACGCCAGAGGGCATCGAGCAGCAGCTCGCGGACTACGTGGCGACCAGCTCGCACGCGCGCTTCGAGGGGCTGGCCGGCTTGCGCCTGAAGACCTGGCGGATGCGCGCCGGGGAGTGGTTCGAGGGCTGCTACGTCTTCGTCGACGACGCCGCCCGCGCCGGCTTCCAGGAGCAGTTCTCGGCAGTGGCCGCGGACTCGCCGGTCTCCGGTCTGGTCGGCTCGGGACCGGTCCTGATCGAGGAGTGCGACCTCGTCGCGGTCGCGTTCGGACCAGAGGGGATCAGCTCGGCCCCGGCGTACGACCTCTGAGACTCAGGCCTCGGGGGTCCAGACCTTCTTGGCCACCAGCAGGCCGTCGCCCACCGGGAGCAGTGCCGGGACGAGGGCATCGTTCTCGCGCACGGCCTTGCCGAGCTCACGGATCGCCACGGTCTCGGCATCACGCTGGGCCGGATCTGCCACCCGGTCGTGCCACAAAGCGTTGTCGAAGGCCACCACGCCTCCGGGCCGGAGCAGCCGCAACGCCTCAGTGAGGTAGTCGGAGTACTCCTCCTTGTCGCCGTCGCAGAAGACCAGGTCGTAGTGACCATCGGTCAGCCTCGGAATCACCTCGAGCGCGGCACCGGGGATCAGACGCACCCGCTGAGTGGCGATCCCGGCTTCGATGAAGCCCTTCTTGGCCAGCCGCTGGTGCTCCGCCTCGGTGTCCACGGTGGTGAGTACGCCGTCAGGCCGCATGCCACGCAACAGCCAGAGTCCGGACACGCCGGTCCCCGTCCCGATCTCGACGACCGCCCTCGCGTCCAGGATCGAGGCGAGCAGTCGCAGCGCGGCCCCCGCTCCCGAGCCGATCGGCACGACACCGACTTCTTCGGCGCGCGACCTGGCGTTGGCCAACACGTCGTCCTCGGTGACGAACTCCTCCGCGTAGGTCCAGCTCGCGGGCTTCATTGGCGTGACGATGGCCTTCTCCTGACGTGCTGGGGTGGATGTCGCGACACTACCGCGCGCAAAGCCTGGCCTGCCGCAGGCGCGACCGGGCCCGGAGATGCGTGGGAACACCGGTGCTCAGCTGCTCGTTGGCACCAGTGTGAGGACGAATCGCAGGACGCAGGACCACCCTGCCGCCGCGTTCACAGGTCCGTGGGGGAGAAACCTCAGTGCCGTCTCAGGGAGCGTGCCTAGCGTGAGCAGCATGGTGGAACAGATGCCCCAGCGCTCCGCGGACCTGCCGAGCTGGGACGAGATCGTTGCCGAGCACTCTGCGCGGGTCTACCGGCTCTCCTACCGGCTCACGGGCAACCGGCAAGATGCTGAGGACCTGACTCAAGAGGTCTTCGTCAGGGTCTTCCGCTCGTTGCACACCTACACGCCCGGCACGATGGCGGGCTGGTTGCACCGGATCACGACCAACCTGTTCCTCGACGGTGCCCGTCGCAAGCAGCGGGTCCGTTTCGATGCACTCCTCGAGGGTGCCGCCGAGCGGTTGCCGAGCGCGCTGCCGACCCCCGAGGCTGCCCAGCTCGACCAGCTCTTCGACGCCGACGTGGAGGCCGCCCTGGCCTCGCTGACCCCGGACTTCCGGGCAGCCGTGGTGCTCTGCGACGTCGAGGGTCTGACCTATGAGGAGATCGCCGACGTCCTCGGCCTCAAGCTGGGCACCGTCCGCTCTCGGATCCACCGTGGCCGCACCCAGCTGCGTCAGGCACTCGCCCACCGCGCCCCGGCGGCAGGTCGGACCAGGGTCGGCGGGCCCCCGGTCGTGGTCAGGCAGCTGCAGTGAAGTTCTCACTCAGCGGCCACATCGGAAGCGGCGTCTCGGCGCTCGTCGACGGACAGCTCCCTGCCGGTGAGGAGGAGCGGGCCTGGTCGCACGTGCTCACCTGCCCGGGCTGCCGGGCACTGGTCGAGCAGGAGGGCTGGACCAAGCGCCAGCTGGGCTCCCTGGGATCACCGGTGTCCGCGGCCCCACCAGGTCAGCTGCTCGGTTCTCTCCACGCCGTCGATGTCGTCGACGCGTGGGCTGCGGTGGATGCGATCGAGCGCCGTTCCACGCGGCGGCGTACGGTCGCGCTCGTGGGCGGCGGCGCTGTCGGAGCGGCGGTCCTGGGGCTGGTCGCTGTCACTGGCGCGGACTTCGGCATAGGCGGTCGCGGTGGGCCTCCCGCCGGCCCCGCACCAGCCTCGATCCGTCTCGACCGGTCACCGTTGCCCGCTGGCTCGCCGACCGGGGTTGAGTCCAACAAGACCGTGGCGTGGGTGCGTAGGTCAAGATAGGCACGTGAGCGAGACCGACCCGAACGAGCCGACAGCCCCCCTGCACTCCTACACCCACTACGGGCCGCTGCCCGAGGGGCCGGACGGTGGCGGGCCAGCGGTCGACCAGCGGTCGCGCCCGCGGTTGCCTGCCTGGATCTGGCCGGCCGTGGCCGTCACCTCGCTGCTGCTGGGTCTCACCGGTGGCGCGCTGGCTGGTGCGCTCGTCGCGCGTGGCGGCGGCGACGGCTCTGGAGGGGTGCTTCGGGTCGAGCGACGTACGGCGGCTCCGCTGCCGGCCGACAACGGGAGCATCGCCTCGGTCGCTGCGAAGGTCCTGCCCAGCACCGTGCAGATCTCTGCAGAGTTCGGTGGGAAGAACCGCGGGGCCACCGGTTCGGGCTTCGTCTTCGACTCCGAGGGCCACGTCATCACCAACAACCACGTCGTTGCCCAGGCGGATGAGGACAAGGGCCTGATCGAGGTGATCGACCAGGACGGCGTCCGGATGAAGGCGACGGTCGTGGGACGAAGCACCGTCTACGACATCGCGGTGCTCAAGGTCCGGGACGGCCAGAACCTGGTGCCTGCTGCGATCGGGTCTGCGGACCAGATGCGGGTGGGCGAGACGGTGGTGGCAATCGGGTCCCCGCTCGGTCTGACCGCGACCGTGACGTCCGGGATCGTCAGCGCCGTCGACCGCCCGGTCACCACTGGAGAGGGCGAGAACGACAACTCCTACATCAACGCGATCCAGACCGACGCCGCGATCAACCCCGGCAACTCCGGTGGGCCGCTGGTGAACCTCCAGGGTCAGGTGGTCGGGGTGAACTCGGCCATCGCCTCGATGGGCTCTGCCCTGGCTTCGGACTCCTCAGGCAACATCGGCGTCGGGTTCGCGATCCCGATCGAGCAGGTGCAGGTCACCACCGACCAGATCCTGCGCACGGGGGAGGCGCAGTTCCCGATCATGGGCGCGAACGTGCGCGGCACCGAGAACGAGGACGGCGCCACGGTCGAGGAGATCACGCCGGGACTGCCCGCCTCCAAGTCCGAGCTCAAGGTCGGCGACATCATCCGCAAGGTCGACGGCAAGCCGGTGACCGGGTCGATCGACCTCGTCGTCGCGATCCGATCGAGGGTGCCCGGCGAAGAGGTCACCCTGAGCGTGGAGCGCGGCGGGAAGTCGCTGGAGATCAAGGTCGGGCTGGATGCCAAGACGGGCTGACACCCTCCACGGAACAGGTATTTGTCCGGTTTAGCCCATAACGTCATGCTCTGCGGCATACTTCTCATATGGCATATGAGAAGCGTCCAGAACTTTCGGCGGTGCACGGTCTCGCGCGCGTGCAGCGCGAGAAGCACTGGACCGCGATCATGGACACCGTATTGGCCTTCATGATCGTGTTCTGGATCGCTGGCCTGAGCTTCTCCGGCGTCGTCCCTGCTCAGGCTGAAGCCATTTTGCCGGTGATCATCGGAGTGCTGGTGGTTCACCGTCTCCTGGTGGTCCTCGAGCGCCATCGGCGTGACCCGGAGCCCGGCCACGTGCCCTCGAGGCGCTCGGACGTCGCACTCGACGTCTCCTCGCACCTGCGTCGTCGCACACCTGAGGGCACGCACGCCGCCTGACCGGCAGTCCGGGGAGCGAGGGCTCCCTACGTCGCGTCGGGATCGAACGGCGGCTGCTCGCCCTGCGGCAGCACATCTCGCACCACGAGGGGCTCGTCGTCCTCGTCCTCCATCGCCTCCATGATGTGCTTGCGAATGGCCTGGCGCGGGTCAAGGTCGGCCAGCTTGAGGTCGGCGTACTCCGGACCCAGCTCCTCACGCAGCTGGGTCTGGGCCTGCTGGGCCAGGTTGCGCATCTGACGCACGAAGCGGCCCGCCTGCTTGGCGAGGTCGGGCAGCTTGTCGGGACCGAAGACGACGACGGCGATGATCATGATGACGACCAGCTCCGGCAATCCGATCCCGAACACGGTGGGTCAGCCCTTCGCGGTCGGGCTCAGGCCGAGCTGCATCCCGGCCAGACCGCGCCCGCGGCCGGCCAGCTCCTGCGCGATCCCCGCCAGCACCAGAGCCGCCGGAGCGGTCGGGTCGGAGTCCACGATCGGTTTTCCGGAGTCGCCGCCCTCGCGCAGGCTGACGTCGATCGGCACCTCGCCCAGGACGGAGACGGCGTAGCCGAACCGGGCACTGAGGGTCGAGGCCACCCGCGCGCCGCCACCGTGACCGAAGATCTCGAGCCGGTGCTCGGGGCCGCAGTGCGGGCAGGGCAGGAACGACATGTTCTCGATCACGCCGATGACCCGCTGGTGCATCATCGAGGCCATCGTGCCGGCACGCTCGGCAACCTCGGCGGCGGCCTCCTGCGGGGTGGTCACCACGATCACCTCGGCGCTGGGCAGGTGCTGGCCCAGGGAGATCGCCATGTCACCGGTGCCGGGTGGAAGGTCGAGCAGCAAGACGTCGAGGTCGCCCCAGTAGACGTCGGCGAGCATCTGCACCAGCGCCCGGTCGAGCATCGGGCCACGCCAGGCGACGACCTGGTCGCGGCGCGGCTTGAGCATGCCGATGCTGATCACGGAGACCCCGCTGGCGGTGGGCACCGGCATGATCAGGTCGTCGACCTGGGTCGGCCGGGTGTCGGCCACACCGAGCATGGCCGGCACGGAGTGGCCGTAGATGTCGGCGTCGATGACCCCGACCCGCAGGCCCTGGGCGGCCATGCTGAGGGCGAGGTTGACGGTGACCGAGGACTTGCCCACGCCGCCCTTTCCGGAGGCGATCGCGATCACGCGGGTGAGCGAGCCGGGCTGGGAGAACTGGATGTCGCGCTGGGCCTTGCCGCCGCGCAGGACCTCCTGAAGACCCGCGCGCTGCTCGGCACTCATCACACCGAGCTGCACGTCGACACCGGTCACGCCGGCGACCTTGGTGACGGCCGCTGTGACGTCGCGGATGATGGTGTCCTTGAGCGGGCAGCCCGACACGGTCAGCAGCACCGAGACGGTAACCATGCCGGTGTCGTCGACGTCGATGGACTCGACCATGTTCAGCTCGGTGATCGGGCGCTTGATCTCGGGGTCGTTGACCTCGGCCAGGGCAGCCCGGATCTGGTCGACGGCGGGGGAAGTCATGGGCAAAGCCTACGTGGCGCCCTCACGCCTCGTCGGGGGCGTCCGCCGGCTCCGACTCGCCGAGCTCCTCGATCAGGTTGCGCAGCTCCGAGCGCAGGAAGTCACGGGTGGCGACCTCGCCGAGCGCCATCCGCAAGGAGGCCACCTCGCGTGCCAGGAACTCCATGTCGGCGTGCGCCCGAGCGTTGGCCTGGCGGTCCTGCTCGTTGATGACCCGGTCCCGGATCTCCTGGCGGTTCTGGGCCAGCAGGATCAGCGGAGCGGCGTACGACGCCTGCAGGCTGAGCATCAGGGTCAAGAAGATGAATGGGTAGGTGTCGAAGGGCAGCGTGCCGGGCGCGACCAGGTTCCAGATCACCCAGGTCAGCACGAACAAGCTCATGTAGATCAGGAAGCGAGCGGTCCCCATGAACCGGGCGAACTGTTCGGCAAAGCTGCCGAAGGCGTCCTGGCGAACGGTCGGCCGCCGCACGATGGGCCGTCGCAGGTCGCGCGGAGTGTCCAGGCGGGGCGCACGGCGTCCCTCTGGAAGCTTCTTCTCCGGTCGGCGGTCCTTCTCGGGCTTCTCGGCCACGCGGGTCACCTCCTGCCGATCTTGCGGTCGCGCCACCCGTCGGGCAGCAGGTGATCGAGGAGGTCATCGACGGTCACTGCCCCGAGAAGCCGTCCCTCCTCGTCGACCACTGGTGCCGCGACGAGGTTGTAGGTGGCCAGGAACATCGAGACGTCCTCGAGGGTGGCCTCGGGGCGCAGGTAGTCGATCCCGGTGTCGAGGACTCCGGCCACCAGGGTCGAGGGAGGTTCGCGCAGCAGCCGCTGGATGTGTGCGACGCCCAGCAGCTTCCCGGTGGGCGTCTCCATCGGCGGGCGGCACACGTGCACGAGAGCCGCCAAGGACGGGGTGAGGTCCTCGTTGCGGACGTGCGCGAGGGCCTCGGCCACCGTGGCGTCCGGTGGCAGGATCACCGGCTCGGGCGTCATCATGCCGCCGGCCGTCTCCTCGCCGTAGACCATCAGCCGTCGGACCTCGTCGGCGTCCTCGGTCTCCATCAGTGCGAGCAGGGTCGCGGCGGTCTCAGGGGGCAGGTCCGCGATCAGGTCGGCGGCATCATCGGCCGACATCTCCTCCAGGACGTCCGCGGCGCGCTCGGAGTCGAGGTGCTCCAGGATCTCGACCTGGTCCTCCTCGGGCAGCTCCTCGAGCACATGGGCGAGGCGTTCGTCGTCCATGCCGGCGACGACCTGACTGCGTCGCTCGGGAGGCAGACTGTGGATCACGTTGGCGGCGTCAGCGGGGCGCAGGTCGGCGAGCGAGGCGATCAGGTGCTGAGCGCCCTGGTTGGCCTGCCGCTCGTGCAGGCCCTCGACGTCGTCCCACTCGACCACGTGGGTCTGCGGCCGTCGCCGGAAACCACCCTTGGTGCGCTCGGTCAGCGCCACCCGGGAGAGCACCCAGTCACGGGTCCGGGCCTGCTCCATGGCCACGTCGAAGACCATCCCGACCACCCCGGTGCTGCGCACGGTCACCTGGCGGTCGAGCATCTGGCCGACGACGAGGGTCTCGGTGGACCGCTTCTCGAAGCGGCGCATGTTCAGCAGCCCGGTGGTGATCACCTGCCCGGCGTCGATGTTGGTGACCCGCGTCATCGGCGCGAAGATCTGACGTCGTCCGAAGACCTCCACCACCAGGCCCACCACCCGAGGCTGGCGGATGTCCGCGCGCAGCACGACCACGACGTCGCGAACCTTGCCCACCTGGTCACCCTGGGGATCGAACACCGGCAACCCGGCCAGCCGGGCCGCATAGACGCGGGTGGGAGTGGTGCTCACGGTGTGCACCCTAGTCGTGCGACCGATGCAGTTCGGGGTGCCGCGCAGCGGTGCCCCCGCGGGGCAGGACCGCGGGAGCGGCACATGGGTAGGCTCACCCAGATCCTCCGCACCCGCACCCTCTTTCGAAGGAGCTCGTCCGTGGCCAAGCAGGTCGTGATCCTCGCCGCAGGTCTGGGCACCCGCCTGGGCAAGCCGCACCCCAAGCCGCTCACACCGCTGAGCTCGGGGCAGAGCATCATGCGTCGTGCCGTGGACTCGCTGCGCGCCGCCTATGTCGACGACGTGTTCATCACCGCCGTGGTCGGCTTCAAGCTCGACCTGGTGATCGAGGCGATGCCAGACATCTCGTTCGTCTACAACGAGGTCTACGACTCCACCAACACCTCCAAGAGCCTGCTCAAGGCACTGCGGCTCTCCCAGCCGGGCGGGGTCTTGTGGATGAACGGCGACGTCGTCTTCGACCCGCAGGTGCTCTCGCTGATCCAGGAGCACATCGAGGCCGGTCGCAGCTTCGTCTGCGTCAACACCGAGTCCGTTGCAGAAGAAGAGGTGAAGTACACCCTCGACGCCGACGGCTACATCGACGAGCTCTCCAAGGGCGTCGTGGGCGGACTCGGCGAGGCCGTCGGCATCAACTTCATCGCAGCCGACGACAAGGCGACCCTGATCGGGCGGCTCGAGGAGGTCGGGGAGCAGGACTACTTCGAGCGCGGCATCGAGCTGGCGATCGAGCGCGACGGCCTGCGCGTCGAGGCCGTGGACATCTCGCAGTTCCACATCGTCGAGGTCGACTTCGACGAGGACCTCACTCGCGCCAACGAGTTCGTCGGGGACTGAGCCGGTGGTCGACCAGGTGCGGATCGAGTCGGTCGACGCAGCCGGGGTGCACGTCGGTGTCGACACCACCGCGGACGCAGTCGTCGACGTGCTCTTCGACGGTCGCCGGATCTGGTCGTTCTGGGCCCTGCGCGACGCCACCGACGGCCTCGTGGAATGGCCCTCGATGCTCAAGCGGTTCATCGACGGCACCACCGGGCTGAGCGTCGTGGAGCACGTGTCGGGCACGGTGGTCTTCGACGAAGAGGTCACCTTCGGGTCCGGCACGGCCCGGATCTCGGTCGTGGACAGCGAGGGCCGTCCGCTGGCGCTGGACAAGTCCAACCGGATCACCACCACCTTCGACACCCGCGACCCCGCACACACCAGGCCCCTTCTGGACTCCACCGAGGCGGTGCTCTCTGCGCTGCATGACGCCGGGGTCGCTGCGTTCCCGGCGTACGGCACCTTGCTCGGCGCGGTGCGCGAGCAGGACTTCATCGGTCACGACAGCGACGTCGACCTTGAAGGCGGCG
>JBDSBU010000013.1:0-9643 GCA_039921445.1 Marmoricola sp.
GGTTCGAATCCCGCCCCCTCTGCTGATCGGCACCGGCGCGGAACCCGCGCCGGTGCCGACCTCAGTGCAACGGACGCAGCCGGAAGGGCTCGGGCCGGTGCGCCGCGGCCTCTTCGCTGCGGCGGGCGCGCGACCCTCTGGTCCCTTGGAAGGCCTGCTCGGCCCTGATCAGCAGGTAGCCCAGCGCGAGCCCCACCAGCAGGCTGTACGCCGCACCGAGCAGCGTGTTCGTCGCAGTCATCCCCGGATCGATCAGTCGACCGGTCGCCGGAGCCGTCGCCGCGACGCCGAACGCAGTCACCCACCACCCCTGACGCCGGCGGGCACGCATGAACACACCCCACGAGAGAGCGGGAATCCCGAGCAGCACCTCGATCGGGTGTGGGACGGCCCCGAGATGGTCGCGCAGCCACAGCCGGACGGTGTCGACCTGGTCGGTCAGCCCCGGTGACCCCCAGCGGCCCAGCGCCTCGCTGTAGGCCAGCGCGATCGTGAGCATCACGATCGCGGTCACCCCGAGCGCCAGCCCACGCCGACCCAGACCGTGCAGGCCGGCGCCGAGGCGGTAGACCATCGCGATCGTGGCGATCAGGCTGATTGCGAGGACCAGGTAGGCGAACGTCGTCGGATCGAGGTCGACCACGTAGCCAGCGACCGCGATCGCCCCGATCGTTGCCACGGCCTGGGCGAGCACGACCTCGCGGACCACGGCTCGCATCGAGGGTGCAGGGGTGGTGCCGAGGATGCCCAGGCAGGCCGCGACCACTGCTGTCCCGACCGCGACCCCGGCCAGCAGCGGTGGCCACTGGCTGGTCACGGCGGTGGCGCCCAGCCCCAGCGCCACCAGGCCGGCGGGCAGCGGCCTGCCACCGGCGCGAACTGCCAGACCGACGGTGAGCAGGACGCCGAGAAGGGCGGCGAGGCCCTGTCGCCCGAGGCTCGGGCCGTCCATCACCTGGAGCGCGAGCAGGCCACCGGCACTGAGCAGCACGGCCGCCAACCAGACCCAACGGACCGCCCCGGCGCCGCGGCGGCGGTCGTCGGGGGCGTTGAGGACCGTGGGCACCGGCCGCGTGCCGGTGGCGATGTCCGGCGTACGTCGACCCCGGGCGCGAGCTCGCGCAGGCTTCTCGGCAGCACGCTCGGCCGAGTGTCCGGTGGAGGCAGGTTCAGCTCGGCGCCGACCCGGCACCTTCTCGACCCTGGCCACGCCCGGAGACTACCAACGCGAGGATCACATCCTGCGGTTGGCCAATGAGGGGTTCGTACGCCGGACCTGCTCGATCCGGCCCAGGTCGAGAACGGCCTCGAGGACCGCATCGTCGGTGCCGGCCTCGGCCACGACCTCGCCGTCGGGCGCCACCACCATCGAGTGACCGGTGTAGCGCGGACCGGGCTGTCCGGCCCCCAGCACCCACACCGTGTTCTCGATCGCCCGGGCCCGCAGCAGCGTGCGCCAGTGATCGACCTTCAGGTCCCCGGCGACCCAGGCTGCGGGCACCACGAGCACGTCGGCGTCGCGTGCGGCCAGCGTCCGCGCGAGCTCCGGGAAGCGCAGGTCATAGCAAGTCATCAGCCCGATCCGGACGCCGCGCACCTCGACCACGGTCGGTTGCAGCGGTCCGGAGGTGATCGTCTCGGACTCCCGATAGCCGAAGGAGTCGTAGAGATGGATCTTGCGGTACGCCGAGACGCCCTCGGTGTCCGCGAGCACGAGGGTGTTCAGCGGCCGATCCTCGTCCTCGCCACGCTCGAACATCCCGGCCACCCAGGCCGCTCCGGTGCTGGCGACGAGCCCGGTCAGCGTGCTCACGAAGGGCCCGTCCAGCGGCTCGGCGTACGCCCCGAGGGGGGAGCCGGCCTCACCGAAGTCGCGAGCGAACGCCTCGGGCAGCACCACCAGGTCGGCGTCGAGGCCGAGAGGGCCGAGCGACTCGAGCAGCTCGCGGTTGGCCGCAGGGTCGAGGCCGGAGGCACGTTGGACGAGCCGGACGCGGAGCTGGTCGGTCATGTGTCCACCCTGCCAGTCCGGATGGAAGACTTCGACCCGTGCCAGACGCGAACTCAGGTGACATCTCCGGGGAGCTGGGCGGGATCGTGCTCACCGGCGGCAGCGCGGTCCGGCTCGAGGGTGCGGACAAGGCCACCATCGAGATCGCCGGGACCACCATGCTCGAGCACGTGCTCGGTGCGTTGAGCGAGGTGCCGGACGTGGTGGTCGTCGGCTCCGAGGTCGAGACCAGCCGACCCGTGACCTGGCGCCGCGAGGACCCGGTGGGTGGCGGGCCTGCCGCCGGGCTGCTGGCCGGGCTGGGCGGCTTTCCTGTGCCTCCGCGACTGGTGGCCGTGATCGCCGTGGACATGCCTCTGGTGACCACTGCCACCGTGCGCCGCCTGATGCTCTCGGCCTCGGTCGACGGAGCGCTGCTGGTCGACGAGCGGGGCCGCGAGCAGTACCTCTGCGCCGTCTATCGCACCGAGGCGCTCCTGGCGGCCGCTCCGTCGATCGAGGAGCAGCACGGGCTGCCGATGCGCCGGCTGGTCGGCGGTCTCGACCTCGCCCGGGTCGAGGCGCTCCCGTGGGAGTCGCGCGACGTCGACAGCTGGGAGGACCTGCTCGCGCTTCGCGGGCATCTCGACTAGCTCGGCCGACCCAAGGGGGAAGCAGGGGCCAAGCAGAGGGAACCAGAGGAACGGGGGACCCCCAGCCCTTGCACCGCGCCGGTAGTGGGCGAAGACTGGCCCTCGTGAACCTCCACGACTGGATCGATGAGCTCTGTGACGTCCTCGACCTCGAGGTGGAGGTGGACGAGGCCCTGATCCTGGACCTGGCCCGCGACGCCGCGCACAACGTCGAACGCAAGTCCGCGCCGATCACCACCTACCTGCTGGGGTACGCCGCCGCGCAGGCCGACGGGAAGCCCGAGGAGGTGGAGCGCCTCGCACTCCTCGCCACCGGTCTCGCGCTGCGCTGGGACAAGACGCCCGACGAGGTGGTCGACGAGGTCGAGCAGGTCGAGGTCGAGGTGCCCGACGACTCCGAGGTCGTCGTCGAGGCCTGAGCCGGCCCCGCTCGCGGTCATGGGCGGGCCCCTAGGGTGGTCGGCATGCGCGCTGTGATCGCCCCCGACCCGGGTGGCCCCGAAGCTCTGACCGTCGCCGACCTGCCCGACCCGGAGGCGGGTCCCGGCGAGGTCGTTATCGACGTCGTCGCCAGTGCCGTCAACCGGGCCGACACCTTGCAGCGACAGGGCTTCTACCCACCCCCACCCGGCGCCTCGGACGTGCTCGGCCTGGAGTGCTCGGGCCGGATCTCCGCCGTCGGTGAGGGGGTCGACTCCTTCTCCGTCGGTGACGAGGTCTGCGCGCTGCTCGCGGGCGGGGGGTACGCCGAGAAGGTCGCCGTACCCGCCGGACAGGTGATGCCGCTGCCGCCGGGCGTCAGCGTCGAGGACGCGGCGGCGATCCCCGAGGTCGCGTGCACCGTGTGGTCCAACGTGTTCATGGTGGCAGGCCTGCAACCTGACGAGACGCTGCTCGTCCACGGAGGCGCCGGGGGGATCGGCAACATCGCGATCCAGCTCGGCAAGGCCGTCGGTGCGCGGGTCTTCGCCACGGCCGGCTCGGCCGAGAAGATGGCGGTGTGCGAGTCGCTGGGCGCCGACCGCGCGATCAACTACTCCGACGAGGACTTCGTCGAGGTGCTCGAGGAGGCCGGTGGCGCCGACGTCATCCTCGACAACATGGGCGCCAAGTACCTCGGCCGCAACGTCGAGGCGCTGGCCACCGAAGGTCGCCTGGTGATCATCGGGATGCAGGGCGGCAGCCGCGGCGAGCTCGACATCGCCACCCTGCTGCGCAAGCGGGGGGCCGTGATCGCCACGTCGCTGCGCTCGCGTCCCACCGAGGAGAAGGCCGCCATCTGCGCCGCGGTGGTCGAGCACGTGTGGCCGCTGATCGGCGAGGGCAAGGTGCGCTCGCTGGTGCACGAGCGGGTCCCGCTCGCCGAGGCCGGCCGCGCCCACGAGCTGATGGAGTCGGGCTCGCACACCGGCAAGATCCTGCTCCAGGTCGCCGACTAGGCTCGGGGCCATGTCAGATCCCGCGAACGAGAACACGGTGATCGGTCCCGACGGGCAGCCGATCGCGATGGCCCCGGCCCTGGAGAGCGACGAGCGCAGCGAGCGCAACGTCACCGAACTGGTCGAGCAGCCTGCGAAGGTGATGCGGATCGGCCGGATGGTCCAGCAGCTGCTCGAAGAGGTGAAGTCGGCCCCCGTCGACGAGCCGGGCCGCACCCGTCTCGCCAAGATCCTGCACACCTCGATCCAGGAGCTGAAGAAGGGCCTGGCCCCCGAGCTCGACGAGGAGCTCGACCGGTTGATCGAGCCGTTCGATGCCGAGACCCCCACCGAGTCGGAGCTGCGGATCGCCCAGGCCCAGCTGGTCGGCTGGCTCGAGGGCCTCTTCCACGGCATCCAGACCGCGATCTACGCCCAGCAGATGGCCGCGCGCTCCCAGCTCGAGGAGATGCGGGCACTTCCTCCCGGGGCGATGCCAGGCATGCCCGGACAGGGGCAGGGACATGGGCAGGGACAGGGTCAGGGCCTCGGGCAGGGCCAGGCGGACGAGCCCCACGACGGGCCCGGCTCGCAGGGTGGGATGTACCTCTAGGCCGTTCGCGGCAGCGGGCGCACCATCACCAGCTCGCCGCCCTCCGCGGTCCCGCGCAACCGGGTGAAGCCACACTTGGCCAGCACCCGCAGGCAGGCGCGGTTCTCCGGTCGCACCTGCGCTCGCACGCGTACGCCGACCCGGTCGGCCTGGGTCAGCAGGGCCCCCAGGGCTTCGCTGACCGCGCCGTGTCCCCGGGCGTCGGCGACCAGCCCGAAGCCGACCTCGGCCTCCGGGACGTCGTCGTCGCCGGTGTCGGGACCACCGAAGAAGCCGATCGAGCCGACCACCTGACCGTCGGAGGCCCGCACGATGTGTCGCGGTCCCCACGTGCTCAGGATGCGGTCGGGCCGCACCAACGCGGCGGCGTCCTGGTCCTCCGTGCGGGGGTAGTCGGGGTGCCAGGAGACCCGGCGCCGACCGGCGCGCATCCCCTCCGCGTCCTCGGAGGTGACCAGCGGCAGCCGCAGGCGGGCGGTGTCGACCGCTTCAGGCAGGGGTGGGTAGCTGCGATCCTCGACAGAGCTCACGGGAACCAGCGGCGCAGCTCTTTGGCGGCGCCGTCGTCATAGACCGACTCCGCGACGGCATCGGCTGCGTCGTGGACCTCCTCGATGGCC
Organism: Marmoricola sp.; assembly: GCA_039921445.1. GTDB lineage: Bacteria > Actinomycetota > Actinomycetes > Propionibacteriales > Nocardioidaceae > Marmoricola. The sequence goes on from JBDSBU010000013.1 coordinate 5,295, forward strand.
TGACCCATCGCGACCCCACGGGCCGCCCAGCGCAGCATCTCCAGGTCGTTGCGGCCGTCGCCGATCGCCAAGGTGTCCTGCGCGCCGAGTCCGAGCTCGCGGCTGACGTACTCCAGGCCCGAGGCCTTGGAGACCCCGACCGGGGCCAGGTCGAGCCAGGCCGTCCAGCCCACGACGTAGTCGGTGCCGTGCAGGCCGAGCCGGGCCGCCATCTCGACGAAGTCGTCGACCGAGGCCGAGGGGTCGCGGATGATCACTCGGCTGACCGGCCCGCCGACGATCTCGTCGAGGTCGGTCTCGATCATCTCCCCGGAGAGCTCACCGGTCGGGAAGGGACGGTTGACGCGGTAGCCGACCCCGCGCTCCTCCACCGCGACCAGCGCCTCGGGGTGCTGCTCGAGCACTGCGTGGACCGCGTTCCGCGCGTCGAAGGTCTCCTCGTGGACGACCTCGAGCGGGGGGTAGCGGAAGATCACGGCCCCGTTGGAGGCGACCACCCAGAGCCGCTCCTGGCCCTCGCGTGGCAGGTCGAGGAGGTCGGCGATGGTGTCCATGCCGTGCGGGGAGCGCCCACTGGCCAAGACGATGTGCGCGCCAGCGTCGACGGCCGCGTGCACGGCGTCGTAGACCGCCGGCGAGATCTGCTCGTAGGTCTGTTCCTCGCCCTCGAGCCACTTCAACAAGGTGCCGTCGATGTCGAGCGCGATCAGGCGAGGCTGCCAGTCGCTGCTGGGGTCGCTCAAGCGTGCCCCCCCAGCGGCTCGAGGACCGAGCGGCCCTGCATGTAGGGCTGCAGCGCCTCGGGGATCCGCACGGAGCCATCGGCCTGCTGGTGGGTCTCCAGGATCGCCACGATCGTGCGCGGGATCGCGACCAGGGTGCCGTTCAGGGTGGCGAGCGGCTTGACCTCGCCGTCGAAGCGGCCGCGGATGTCGAGGCGGCGGCTCTGGAAGTCGGTGCAGTTCGAGGTGGAGGTGAGCTCGCGATAGCGACCCTGGGTCGGCACCCAGGCCTCGCAGTCGAACTTGCGCTTGGCCGAGAGCCCGAGGTCACCCGCGGCGACGTCGATCACCCGGTAGGCGAGCTCGAGCTTGTCGAGCCACTCCTGCTCCCAGCCGAGCAGGCGCTCGTGCTCGGCGGCCGCCTCCTCGAGCGTGGTGTAGGAGAACATCTCCACCTTGTCGAACCAGTGCACCCGGATGATGCCGCGGGTGTCCTTGCCGTGCGAGCCTGCCTCCTTGCGGAAGCAGGGGCTGAAGGCCACGTAGCGGCGCGGCAGGGTCTCGCCCTCGAGGATCTCATCGGAGTGGTACGCCGCCAGTGGGACCTCCGAGGTGCCGACGAGATAGGTGTCCTGGCCCTCGATCCGGTAGACGTCGTCGGCCGCCTGGCCCAGGAAGCCGGTGCCCTCCATCGCCCGCGGCTTGACCAGGGTCGGCGGGATCATCGTGATGAACCCCGCGCTGCGGGCCTGGTCCATGGCCATGTTCACCAGCGCCAGCTCGAGGTCGGCGCCCGCCCCGGTGAGGTAGTAGAACCGCGAGCCGGAGACCTTGGCGCCGCGTTCCACGTCGATGGCGCCGAGCAGCTTGCCGAGCTCGACGTGGTCGCGCGGCTCGAAGCCCTCGGCCGCGAAGTCACGCGGCGTTCCGTGCTCGGAGAGCACGACGTAGTCGTCCTCGCCGCCGGCAGGGGTCTCCTCGGCGGCGGGGTTGGGGATCGCGTAGATCGCCTCGTGCCAGTCCTGCTCGGCGCTGCTCTGGGCGGCCTCGGCGGTCTTGACGTCCGCGGCGAGGATCTTGGTGCGGGCGAGCAGGTCGGCCTTCTCTGGGCCGGTCGCCTTCGCGATCAGCTTGCCGAGCTGCTTCTGCTCCGCCCGTAGGTGCTCGTAGTCCGCGATCGCCGTACGCCGTGCCTCATCGGCCTCGAGCGCTCGATCGACGACCTCGGAGGAGAGGCCGCGCTTGTCCTGGGCAGCTCGGATCAGGTCGGGATGGTCGCGGAGAAGACGTGGATCGATCACTGCCCGAGACTATCCGTCGTCGCGACGACGGAACTACTCAGCAGGGGGGAGCACCAGGGCGAAGCCGCTGGCGATCGGGGCCACCGGGCTGCTCGGCTTGCCGTAGTCGACCCAGGTTGCCGCCCCGTCGGGCAGGTAGTGGGTCGAGACCGAGGCCTGATCGGCGCAGAACGTCCAGGTGAGGCCGGAGGAGTCGGTGAACCCGGCACCGAGGCGACAGGGACCGGGCGGCAGACTGCTCAGGGCCGGTGACTCGGCAGGAAGCACGGTGCCTCCCAGGCGGGTGACTGGACGGGTGTCGCTGGGACCTTGCCCGGCCGGCATCGTCGCGTCGCTGTCGATGCTCTCCACCCAGGGCTCCCCGGTGTTGGGGTCGAAGCCGTCGGTGAAGACCCACGCCCCGCCGGGCAGGGGGGCCTCCGCGGTGGCCTTGCCCCCACTGACCGCGACGGCCCAGACCCGGTTCGTGGCGTCGACCACGCGCAGCGTGTCGGTGCTCTCCGGGTCGAAGGCCCACGCGATCGGCTCCACACCGCTCTCACCGGTGCGTGCTGCCATGTCGATGGTCTCGGTGGTGTCGTCGGCGAGCGAGTAGACCGTGAGCTGTCCGCTCTTGGTCTGCGTGGTGGGAATGCTCGTGTCGGAGATCGCCCAGGCGCGGTCGGAGCTGACCAGCAACGCCGCCTCACGAGGAGTGCTGCTCGCCGCGTTCACGCCCGGGATCTGGCGGGTGCTGGCCTCGCCGGTGGAGGGGTTGAGCGTGACGTAGGAGGTGATCGTGGTCTCGCCGTCGGCGCCGCCCGCGCTGGTGATGCCGAGCAACCAGGCGCCCTCGCCCAGGCTGGTGTCGGCGGAGGCTGCCGAGGGGGACTCATCGGGCCGTGGCTGCGCTGCCGTGGCGCCGTCCGACCCGCAGGCGCTGGTCAGAAGGACCAGGCTTGCTGCGAGTGCGCCCCAGGTGTGGAGGTGGCGGCCGGTCGGTTGGTGGCGCATCTTCGATTTCCCCTCGGGGACGGCGGGTGAGCGTGTTCCATCGTCCCACAGACCACTTCAGGCGACACGAATCCACGGTCACGATCGGGCACCGGCATACTTCCCTGCGTGACGGATTCGACGCGACGGCGCAGCCGGCTGATCTGGGCTGTGGCCTGCCTGGTGGCCTTCGGCATCCTTGCCGGCTTGGTGGTGGGTGCCTGGGCCCCGCTGCTCGACCTCGACGCCAACGTGGGCTCGGGGCCGGAGGCCTACACCCTCGCCCACCACGGCGTCTATCTGTTCTGGGACTACCTCGCCCTGGCCACCGGCACGCTGGCGATGACGCTGCTGACGGTGCTGGCCACGGTGGCGCTTGCCGCCAAGGGCTATCGCCGCGCGGCGATCTGGACGATCGGTGTGATGACGACGGTGAGCCTGGCCACCACCGGGATCAAGCAGCTGATCGGACGGGACCGGCCGGTCTTCGACGACCCGATCCAGGTGCTGACCAGCTATTCCTTCCCGTCGGGCCACTCCTCGGGGATCGCCTCGGCGACGGGCGTGGCGATCGTGCTGACCACGATGCTGGTGCGCCGTCGCGGCGTACGCCGGGTGGTGAGCGCCCTGGTGATCGGATTGGCCGTTCTCGTCGGCGCCGACCGGATCTTCCTGGGAGTGCACAACCTCTCCGACGTCGTTGCCGGCTTCCTGCTGGGCGCCGCAGGGGTCTTCGTGTGGCTGGCGATCTACGACCCGACCCCGACGTCGATCGCGCTGGCGAACGATCCGCTTCCCGAGGCGGTGCCCAACCAGCGCAAGAAGCTGGCCGTGATCTTGAACCCCAGCAAGGTCGACGACGTCGGCGGTTTCCGCCTGCTCGTGGAGACCCTGGCCGCCGACTCCGGCTACACGGCCGTGACCTGGTGGGAGACCACGGTCGAGGACACCGGGTACGGCATGGCTCACGAGGCTGCCGTGAGCGGCTGCGACGTGGTGCTGGTGATCGGCGGCGACGGGACCGTGCGAGCGGTGTGCAACGAGCTCGCCGGCACCGGCATCCCGGTTGCGATCGCGCCCGCCGGCACCGGGAACCTGCTGGCCCGCAACCTCAACATCCCGCTCTACCTGCGCTCGGCGGTCGACGTCGGGCTCAACGGCCAGGACCGCGCGATCGACATGGTCGAGGTCTCCGGCGACGGCATGGAGGACGCGACCTTCCTGGTCATGGCCGGGATGGGCTTCGACGCCGCGATCATGGAGGGCGTCAACGAGGACATCAAGGCCCGGCTCGGCTGGTTGGCCTACGTGCTGTCGGGGCTGAAGTCGATGATGTTCCCCGCGATCCGGGTGG
>JBDSBU010000014.1:0-25880 GCA_039921445.1 Marmoricola sp.
TCGAATCGTCGGTCCGCTGGGGAGACGGCTCAGCCGCGACCGAATACCCGGCTGAGCCAGCCACCTCCGGAGCGCTCCGGAGCGGCGTGCCCGGGGCACTGCTGGGACTTCGGCACGCCGGCCATCACCTGGCTGACGTGCATGCCGCAGCCGGCCCAGGTGGTCTTTCCGCAGGTCTTGCAGCTGACTTGACGACACATGGTGGATCTCCTTTTTCTTGGGGGGTGGGTGGTGGGTTCAGCCGTGCGAGAAACGGATGTCGGGCAGGACGCGCTGGAGCCAGGCGGGCGTGTACCAGGCAGCCTTGCCGGTCAGGCGGAGCATCACCGGGAGCAGCACCAGCCGCACCAGGAAGGCGTCGAGCAGTACGGCGACGCCGAGCACGATGCCCATCTCCTTGGGAGGCAGCGGACCGGAGAGCGCGAAGGTGAAGAAGACCGCGACCATCACGGCCCCGGCTGCGTAGATCACCCGTCCGGAGTGGGCCAGAGCGCCGACCATCGCCTCACGCGGGTCACTGCTGTGCTCGTAGTGCTCCTTGGCCGAGGCCAGCAGGAAGACGGTGTAGTCCATCGCGATCGCGAAGATCATTGCGAAGAAGAACACCGGGGCCCACGCGTCGAGGAAGCCCTGCGGCTCGAAGCCCATCAGGTCAGCACCCATCCCCTCCTGGAACACCAGGCGGGCGACGCCGAAGGCGGCGGCCGTGGAAAGCAGGCTGGCGAGCGTGCCGAGCAATGAGATCAGTGGTGCCTGCAGGGCCAGGAGCAGCAGCAGGAAGCCCAACACCAGGATCACGCCGATCACCAGCGGCGTGGACTCGTCGAGCTGGGATTTCAGGTCGAGGTTCTCCACTGCGGCACCGCCCACGTTCGCCGACGAGGGCAGGTCGTCGCGCAACCGGTCCACAGTGGCGCCCAGACCGGGGTCCGAGGGGTCGACCGTCGGCACGGCCTGGATCATCGCCAGGTCACTGCCGTCCTGGGCGAGAACAGCCGGCATCGCGGCGGAGATGCCAGCGTCCTTGGACAACACGGTGGTGGAGGCGGCAGCGTCGGCCTTGGGCATCACGATCGTCAGCGTTCCGGGAGCGCCGTCGCCGAAGGCGGACTGCACCTGGTCGTAGCCCACACGGGCACTGGCGTCGTCGGGCAACACCTTGATCGATGGCATGGCCGTCTTCAACCCCATCAGCGGGGCAGCCAGGGCGACGAGGATGACCACCGCAACCAGCCCGAAGCGCAATGGCTGCTTCCAGAGTCGCTCACCCCACAGGGCGAAGCGCGGTGACCGGTGCTCACCGGACTTGACCCAGGGGAGAGCGAGCTTGTTGATCCGGTGGTCGAGCTTGAACAGCACCAGGGGCAGCAGGGTGAGCGTCGCCGCGAGCACGAAGAGCACCGCCAGCATGATTCCGCCGGCCATCGACCGGAACGAGGGCGAGGGCACCAGCATCACGGCGGACAGCGAGATCAGAACGGTGGCGCCGGAGAGCAGCACTGCCTTGCCGGCCGTGTCCATGGTCTCCGCGACCGCCTGCTCGCGGGTGCCACCCGAACCCATCCGGGCCGCTCGATAGCGCACCACCAGGAACAGGGCGTAGTCGATGCCCAGCGCGAGCGCGAACATCATCGCGAAGTTCATCGCCCAGATCGAGACCGGCACGAGCTGGTTGATCAGCACGAGCGAGCCGGCTGAGGCGACCAGACCGGCCAGGGTCAAGATCAGCGGCAGTCCTGCGGCAACCAGTGCGCCGAAGGCAAGCACGAGGATCGCCAGCGTCACCGGCCAGGAGAACATCTCCGACTTCAGCATCGCGTCCAGGTTGGCCTCGTTGAAGTCCGACCACAGCAGGGAAGCGCCAGTGGGGTTGACCTCGACGCTGCCGGTCGAGAGGTCCTGGAGCGGAGCCTTGAGGTCGTCGGCCACGCGCACCATCTCGTTGGGATCGGCCCCCGCACCGGCCAGCAGGACGGCGGTGCTGCCGTCCTGGCTCAGGGACGCGCCAGGTTGCGGCGAGATGATCTCGGCAATCCGCGAGTCGGCCTGAAGGATCTTGGTCGCCTTGGCCAGCACCTCGGCGCCCGTGCCCTTGGTGACCGGGCCGTCGTCGCTGTGCACGACGACCTGGATGGCGGTGCTGGCGTTGCCGCCGAAGTGCTCCTGGGCAAGCTCACGAGCGGTCACCGAGTCGGAGCCGTTCGCCTGCCAGCCGGCTCCAGAGAGCTCGGACTCGACTCGGGGCGCGAACGCGCCGAGACCGACGATCACGAGCAGCCAGACGACGGTGGTGATCCGGGCGTGGCTGGTCAACCAGCCTCCGAGACGGCCCAGGGGGCCGGGGGTGAACCCGAGCTCTGGGTCGGTTCGCGGGGCCGCGTGGCGCGGCGGGGCAGTCATGGTCATGGGGAAATCACTTTCAGGTCTTGGACAGGGCAAAGGAGCAGAGCAAGTGGGACGTGCGTGGGCGGGACGTGCTCGGGCGGGACGTGCTCGGGCTGGACGTGCTCGGGCTCAGCAGAGCGCCGGCAACGCCCGGGCCGCGGTGTAGATCGCGACCAGGACCACCAGGACGGTGAAGGCCGCGGAGAGCTTGTGGGTGTCGATCCGGTCGGCCAGCCGAGCACCGAGGACGCCGGCGACGGCGGAGACACCGGTCAGGACGAGGACCAGGCCCCAGTCGGGGGCGACGCCGACCCCGGCGCGAACGGCGAGGGCGGAGACACTGGTGAGGGCGATCACCACCAGCGAGGTGCCAGCGGCGTACTCCATCGGCAGTGCGAGGGCCAGCAGCAGTGCAGGTACGACGAGGAAACCGCCGCCCACACCGAGGAACCCGGTCAGAAGTCCGACCACGGTGGCGGTGATCAGCACCTTCAGCGCCTGGGGGCACCGGCAGGCGAACTTCGGGCTGAAGGTCAAGATCGGGTCGTCGAGAGTGACCCGGGCCTGCAACTCGTCCTGGTCCTCGAAGGCTCCGCCACCGGCAGGAACCAGGACGCGGGCGCGGCTGTTTCGCACCTGACGCACGGCCATCACGGTGCCAACGAGCAGCATCAGTGCGGAGAAGGCAGCCAGCAGCACTGGCCCGGGCACCAGCGCCGACGCCTTGGCGCCGAGCGCTGCGCCACCGATCGCAACCACTCCGAAGCCGATCCCGCGGCCGAGCAGGACGTTGCCCGCACGGTGCGCGGCAATCGCCCCGATCAACGAGGTGACACCGACCACGACCAGTGACCCGGTGGTGGCCTGTGCCGGGCTCTGCCCCAGGGCATAGACCAGCACAGGGACGGCCAGGATCGAACCACCGCCGCCGAGGGCGCCCAGGCTGAGGCCGATCAGGGCGCCCGCGACGACGGCAAGGACCAGGGTCACGCCTCGGGTCCCACCAGGCTCAGTCCGACCTTCTCGGCGTTGTCGAAGGTGTCGTCGATCGCGACCAGCTTTCGGTCTGCGGCCGAGAGCATCGAGGCCGCCACCGAGGCGCGGTAACCCCCGGCGCAGTGCACCCAGACCTCGCCCGAGGGGACCTCGTCGAGACGCTGCCAGACCTCGTGCAGGGGAATGTTGACCGCGCCGGCGATGCTGGCGGCGTCGTACTCATCCGTGCGACGTACGTCGAGCACGACCACCTCGCGGTGGTGGCGCACCTGCTCGAGATCGGCGAACGTGGCCGTCGGGAAGCTGGAGAGCTCGCCCTCGGCCCAGTCCGCCGGTCCGCCAGTTGCCTGTGCTGCCGGGCGGTCGATACCGATCCGGACCAGCTCACGTTGTCCGTTGGCGACGTCATCGGCGCTCTCTCCCAGCAGCGTCACCGGGGTTCCCCAGGTGATCAGCCAGCCGAGATAGGTCGCGAACCCACCGTCGAGCCCGAAGTTCAGCGTGCCGGGCGCGTGCCCGGCCGCGAAGGCGGTGCGGTTGCGCAGGTCCACGACCCATTCGCCCGCCTCGATGCGGCGCCGCAGCTCGGCGGCGTCCGCGATCGCCGGGGCGCTCAGGTCGGGCTCGGACGGACCCGCCGCGTTGCCCGGGGCCATGTGGGCGTAGTAGGTGGGATAGGCGCTGAGACCCTCGAGGAGCTCCTTGACGTAGGTCTCCTCATCCTGGGTCAGGGCCGGGTTCGACTCCTTCTCCCTCCCGATCGTCGACTCGGTCGCGTCGGACTGCGAGGCCGAGCAGAAGGATCCGAAGCCGTGCGTCGGAAAGACGTCGGTCTCGTCGGGAAGCAGGTCGGCCAGCTTGTGCGCCGAGGCGTGCTGGTGCCGAACGAGCGCGTCGGTGTGATCCTCGCCCATCAGGTCGGGGCGGCCGGTGGAGCCGAACAGCAGCGATCCACCGGTGAAGACGCCGACCGGGTCCTCGCCCTCGGTCTTGGCCGCGTCGCGCAGCGCGTAGGACAGGTGCGTGTAGGTGTGACCGGGCGTGGCCAGGGCCTCGAGGCGGATCCGGTCGCCCACCTCGACGGTCTCGCCGCCGGCGATCGGGGTGCGCTCGAAGGCCACCTCGTCCTCACCGTTGACGTGGTAGCGGGCGCCGGTCTTCTCGGCCAGCGCGAGCCCGCCGGTCAGGTAGTCGTTGTGGATGTGAGTCTCGAAGACGTCGGTGAGGCGGACGTCGTGCTCCTCGAGCAGCGAGAGCACCCGGTCGATGTCGCGCTGCGGGTCGATCACCAGGGCCACCTCGCCGTCGTGGACGAGGTAGCTGCGGTCACCGAGCGACGGCGTCTCGATCGAGACGATGGTCAGGTCCTTGTTCGAGCCTTGGTGCTCACTCATGCGAGGCCTCCTTCGACGGGCCGACCGGACTGGATCCAGGCGTTGGTGCCACCGGCCACCGATGCGGCGTCGAAGCCGGAGGCGCGCAGGAAGTCGGTCATGGCGCTGCTGCGGCCACCAGTTGCGCAGATCACGAAGACGGGGGCGGACTTGTCGAGCTCGCTCATCCGGTTGGACAGCTGGCTCATCGGCATCAGCAGCGCGCCGGGCACGTGGCCGGCTGCGTACTCGGACCGTTCGCGCACGTCGACGACGACGCCGCCGTCACGGGAGGAGTGGAACTCCTCGATGTCGATCTCGGGAGTGTTGTTCTCGCTCATGCAGGCATCCTTTGCGAGTCGATTGCGATGTCTTGTGGATACCCTAGGGGGTATGTATGGTGAGTGCAAATACACCCGCGGGGGTATCCTCTGAATCAGAGTTCCCGCCTCTGGAGCCGACAAACTCCCCTCGTGGACTCACCAAGACCAAGGAGCGCAGAAGATGAGCGACTACACCATCTCGACCACCCTTGACCTGGGCTATGACGAAGCCGTCGAGGCCGTGCGTACGGCGCTGGGCGACCAGGGCTTCGGCATCCTCACCGAGATCGACCTCAAGGCCACGATGAAGGAGAAGCTTGACGTCGACATCGAGCCCCAGGTCATCCTCGGCGCCTGTCGCCCACCGCTCGCCTTCGAGGCGATCCAGGCCGAGCCGGCCATCGCCACGGTGCTGCCGTGCAACGTGGTGGTCCGCTCCACGGGCCAGAGCACCTGCGTCGTGGAGGCCTTCGACCCGCACGCGATGATGGGACTCGCCGACAACGAAGCGCTGAACTCTGTCGCCGAGGACGCACGCACGCGCATCGATGCGGCGTTCGCCGCCCTCAAGGACGTGAACTGATGGAGCTCGATCCTGCAGGCATGGTCCCGGTGATCAACCGGATCAAGCGGGCGCAGGGCCAGTTGGCCGGCGTGCTGCGGATGCTGGAGGAGGGCCGGGAGTGTGAGGACGTGGTGACCCAGCTCGCCGCAGTCTCTCGAGCCCTGGATCGCGCCGGGTTCGCGATCGTGGCGACAGGTCTGCAGGAGTGCTTGACCAAGGGCGACACCGTGGACAGCGTCGATGTGAAGAAGATGGAGAAGCTCTTCCTCTCCCTGGCGTGAGGTTCGCCGCTGTGCCCCGGTAGAAAGGGCACATGGACGCCCTGCGCACCCCCGACGACCGGTTCGAGAACCTCCCCGACTACCCGTTCGCGCCGAACTACACCACGCTCGGCGACGGTCTTCGGATGCATCACGTCGACGAGGGTCCCCGGGGAGCTGCACCAGTGCTGATGCTGCATGGCGAACCGTCGTGGAGCTATCTCTACCGCTCGATGGTTCCGGTCTTCGCCGATGCCGGGATGCGAGCTGTCGCACCTGACCTGGTGGGCTTCGGCAAGTCCGACAAGCCCACCGCGATCGGCGACTACTCCTACCAGCAGCACGTGGACTGGCTCACCGAGTGGCTGGTCGCAGCTGACCTCCGCGACATCACCTTGGTCTGCCAGGACTGGGGTTCGCTGCTCGGGCTGCGACTCGCGGCCGAGCACGGCGACCGGTTCAGTCGGATCGTCGTCGCCAACGGCTTCCTGCCCACCGCCGACCGTGGGGTGCCGCCTGCGTTCAAGATCTGGAGCGCCTTCGCGACCTACTCCCCGGTCCTCCCGATCGGTCGCATCCTCAACATCGGCAGCTTGCGCAAGCTCAGCAGGGCCGAGGTCGCGGCGTACGACGCCCCGTTCCCGACCTCGCGCCACAAGGCGGGCGCGCGTGCCTTTCCAGGCCTGGTCCCGATCACGCCGTCCGACCCGGCCGTGCCGGCCAACAGGGAGGCGTGGCGCCGACTGGGGGAGTGGGACAAGCCGTTCCTCACCCTCTTCGGCGCCAGGGACCCGATCCTGGGCAAGGCCGACCGCCCGCTGCAGGAACACGTGCCCGGTGCCAAGGGTCAACCCCATGCACGGCTCTCCGGCAGCCACTTCGTCCAGGAGGATGTCGGCCCCGAGATCGCGCGGCGGACCGTTGAGTGGATCCGCGGCAGCTGAGGCTGCTGGGCTCTCGGTGTGACCGCGGACCAGCTCCAGGCGGGCTCAGGCGAGCGCTGCGGCGAAGCGGCTGGCGGCCGCTCGCATCACGGGGATGGCTTCGGTGAGCAGGGCGTCCGTCATTCGGGTGGCGGGGCCGGAGACCGAGATCGCGAAGCTGGTGGCCGCGTCGGGCACCGCCACGGCGATGCAGCGCACGCCGAGCTCCTTCTCGCCCTCGTCGACCGCGTAGCCGAGCCGGCGTACGACGTCGAGCTGGGCGAGGAACTCCTCGGGATCGGTGAGGGTGTGCACGGTGTGCCGGGTGAGGCCGGTGCGTTCGAGGAGGGCGCGCACCTCCTCGTCGTCGCACCGCGCCAGCATCGCCTTGCCGACGGCCGTGCAGTGTGGATCGACTCGGCGGCCGACCTCGGTGAACATCCGCATGGAGTGCCGCCCCGGCACCTGGGCGACGTAGGCGACCTGGTCACCGTCGCGCATCGCGAGGTTGGCCGTCTCCCCGAGGGCGTCGACCAGCTGGCCCAGGACCCGCTCGGCCCCGGTGCCGACCATGGCGCTGGCCGCCGCAGTGAGCGGCAGCAGCCGGAAGCCCAGCGCGTAGCGACGGTCGGGCGTCTGCCTCATGTAGCCACGGTCGACCAAGGTGCGCAGCAACCGGTGGGCGGTGGCCAGTGGCACGCCGGCCGCTGACGCGATCTCACCGATGGCCAGGGCCCCTCCGCGAGCGGCCACCACCTCCATCAGGTCGAGGGCACGGTGCACCGATTGCACGCCGCCAGTGGACGTGACGGTTGACACAATCGGGGTCGGTTCCGTAATTTCCATGATGGGGATTTACCTTTCCACATCGTGGAAATCTCGGCAACTGCCGGCGGCACATCCCCATTCGGCCAGCAACCAGACCCCAATCGAGGGAGTGGCATGGATCAGCGCGTTCAGGTCGGTGGGCTCAGCATCGCCCCCAGCCTTCATCGCTTCGTCGAGGAGGAGGCCCTCCCCGGTTCGGGCGTCGACCCCTCGGACTTCTGGGAGGGCGTCGCGGCGATCGTGAACGATCTTGCGCCGCGCAACCGTGCGCTGCTCGGGCGTCGTGAGGAGCTGCAGTCCCTGCTCGACGGCTGGCACCGTGAGCACCCCGGCACTCCGGACCCGGAGGGCTACGCCGCGTTCCTGCGCGAGATCGGCTACCTGGTCGAGGAGCCCGACGACGTGACCGTCACCACCGCGGACGTCGACGACGAGGTGGCGCAGATCGCCGGCCCCCAGCTCGTGGTCCCGCTGCTCAACGCCCGGTTCGCAACCAACGCGGTCAACGCCCGTTGGGGTTCGCTCTACGACGCGCTCTACGGCACCGACGTGATCTCGCACGAGGGCGAGCTGGCCCCCGGCAAGGGCTACAACAAGGCCCGCGGCGACGAGGTGATCGCGCGAGGTCGCGCGTTCCTCGACGAGCACTTCCCGCTCGAGTCCGGCTCGCACGCCGACGCCACGGCGTACGCCGTCGACGACAGCGGAGTTGCCGTGTCGCTCAAGGACGAGACGGTCCGGCTCGCCCAACCTGAGCAGCTGGTCGGCTACCGCGGGGAGGCAGCGTCGCCGACGGCGGTGCTGCTGGTCCACCACGGTCTGCACGTCGAGATCCAGGTGGACCCCGAGGACTCGATCGGATCCACGGACGCGGCCGGGGTCAAGGACCTCCTGCTCGAGTCCGCGGTCTCCACGATCATGGACCTCGAGGACTCGGTGGCAGCAGTCGATGCCGAGGACAAGGTGCTCGGCTACCGCAACTGGAAGCACCTGATGGAGGGCACGCTCTCTGAGGAGGTCACCAAGGGTGGCGAGACCTTCACCCGGTCGATGAACCCGGATCGGACCTACACCAGCGTCTCTGGCGATGAGGTGACCCTCCGTGGTCGTTCGCTGCTGTTCATCCGCCAGGTCGGCCACCTGATGACGACCGACACCGTGCTCGACGCCGACGGCAACGAGGTCCCCGAAGGGATCCTCGACGCGGTGATGACGGCGCTGGGAAGCCTGGCCGACCTGAGAGGGGATTCGCGGCTGGCGAACTCGCGCAAGGGCGCGATGTACGTCGTGAAGCCGAAGATGCACGGTCCTGACGAGGTCGCCTTCGCCGTCGAGCTGTTCGGGCGGGTCGAGGAGCTGCTTGGCCTGCCCAGGCTGACGATCAAGGTCGGGATCATGGATGAGGAGCGGCGCACCAGCGTCAACCTCAAGGCCTGCATCGCACAGGCAAGCGAGCGGGTTGCCTTCATCAACACCGGCTTCCTGGACCGCACCGGCGACGAGATCCATACCTCGATGCAGGCAGGTCCCGTGGTCCGCAAGAACGAGATGAAGGGCCAGACCTGGATCAAGGCCTACGAGGACCTCAACGTCGACATCGGCCTCGAGTGTGGTCTGCTCGGCCGTGCCCAGATCGGCAAGGGGATGTGGGCCGCGCCAGACAGCCTGGCCGACATGTACGAAGCCAAGATCGCGCACCCCAAGGCCGGTGCGAGCTGTGCCTGGGTGCCCTCGCCCACCGCTGCCACCGTGCACTCCTTGCACTACCACCAGGTCGACGTCCGCGCCCGCCAGGAGGAGCTCGCGGCGGGAGGACGACGCCGCGACCGCGCGGAGCTGCTCCAGATCCCGCTCGGCGATCCGGCGGAGTGGTCCGAGGACGACCGTCAGGACGAGATCCAGAACAACCTGCAGAGCCTGCTCGGATACGTCGTCCGATGGGTCGACGCGGGGGTGGGCTGCTCCAAGGTCCCGGACATCACCGGCGAGCCGCTGATGGAGGACCGTGCCACCTGCCGGATCTCCGCGCAGCACGTCGCCAACTGGATGCACCACGGTGTGGTGAGTGCCGAGCAGGTCGAGAACACGCTGCGGCGGATGGCGAAGGTGGTCGACGAGCAGAACGCCGACGACCGGACCTATGTGCCGATGGCGCCAGACTTCGACGGGGAAGCCTTCGTGGCGGCGCGTGCGCTGGTCTTCGAGGGCCTCGAGCAACCAAGTGGCTACACCGAGCCGATCCTGCACCGCCGCCGGGCAGCAGAGAAGGCAGCCGAGACGGCAGCCGAGACGGCAGCCGAGACGGCAGCCGGCAACTCAACCGAGAGGACTGCCACGTGAGCACGTCATTGGACCTGGAGACCGCCCGCACCATGATCGCCGGGGCGCGTGCCCACGCGAAGTCGGAGGGGTTCAAGCCGATGACCGTGGTCGTGCTGGACGCCGGTGGCCACGTGGTGGCCGTCGAACGCGAGGACGGCTCGTCGATGAAGCGCTTCGAGATCGGGTTCGGCAAGGCCCACGGGGCGCTGTCGCTCGGGATGGGGTCGCGCTCGATCATGGCTCGCGCGGAGCAGCAGCCCTACTTCATCTCTGCCGTCACCTCCGCTGTCGGCGGCGCGCTGATCCCCGTGCCGGGTGGGGTCCTGGTGCGCAGCACCGACGGCGACCTGCTTGGGGCCGTGGGCATCACCGGTGACACCTCCGAGAACGACGAGGCCGCAGCGGTCGCCGGCATCGAGGGCGCCGGCCTCGCTGCGCAGGTCGACTGAGGCCCTGAAGATGGCTCTCTCGGGCATCGAGGCCGTAGGGGCGGTGGCGCGTCAGCTGATCCCGGCCGAAGGCGTGATCACCGAGCGGTCGAGGCTGCGCACCTATGAGTGCGACGGACTGGCCCACTACCGGGTCACGCCCGCACTGGTCGTGATCCCCGAGGACGCAGCCCAGCTCGCCGAGGTGGTCCGCGCGTGCGCCCGGCACCGGGTGCCGTTCGTCGCTCGCGGTTCCGGCACCGGCCTCTCGGGCGGGGCGCTCCCGCACGCGGAGGGGGTGCTGGTGGTGACCTCGAGGATGCGCGCCATCACCGACGTACGCCGTGAGGACCAACGGGCCGTGGTCGAGCCCGGGGTGATCAACCTCGACGTGACCCGGGCAGCGACCCCGCACGGCTACTACTACGCACCCGACCCCTCCAGCCAGCAGATCTGCTCCATCGGCGGCAACGTCGCGGAGAACTCCGGCGGGGCGCACTGCCTGAAGTACGGCTTCACCACCAACCACGTCCTCGGGGCCGAGTTCGTCACCCCTGCAGGTGAGACCGTCACGCTCGGCGGTGTGGCGCCGGACAGTCCCGGCTACGACCTGCTCGGTGCGGTCGTGGGCTCCGAGGGCACGCTCGGCATCGTCACCTCGACGACCGTCCGACTGGTTCGGTTGCCCGAGGAGGTCCGCACGCTGCTCGTCGGCTTCGAGAGCACTGACCAGGCAGGGGCCGCGACCTCGGCGATCATCGCTGCCGGCATCGTTCCCGCCGCCATCGAGATGATGGACGCGCTCGCGATCGAGGCGGCCGAGGCCGCCGTGCACTGCGGCTATCCCGCCGGTGCGGGCGCGGTGCTGGTGATCGAGCTCGACGGCGCCGCGATCGAGGTCGAGCAGGAGTTCGCCGACGTCGAGCGGCTCTGCGGCGAGAACGGTGCCTTCGAGCAGAGGGTCGCCACCGACCCGGCTGAGCGCGCCCTGATCTGGCGCGGCCGCAAGTCGGCCTTCGCGGCGGTGGGGCGGATCAGCCCCGACTACATCGTCCAGGACGGCGTGATCCCGCGAACCGCGCTGCCCGAGGTGCTCAGGGCGATCGCCGAGGTCTCGGAGTCCTCCGGCGTACGTGTGGCCAACGTCTTCCACGCCGGTGACGGCAACCTGCACCCGCTGGTGCTCTTCGACGACAGCATCGAGGGTGCAGGCGAGGCCGCCGAGAAGGTCAGCGGCGCCATCCTCGACCTGTGCATCGAGCACGGCGGCTCGATCACCGGGGAGCACGGAGTGGGCGTCGACAAGGCCGCCTACATGCCACGGATGTACAACGACGACGACCTCGACACGATGCAGCTGGTCCGCTGTGCGTTCGACCCCGACAACATCTCCAACCCCGGCAAGATCTTTCCGACGCCACGGTTGTGCGGCGAGGTCCCGGGACGCCACAAGGGCGCGCACCCGCTCTCCGAGGCCGGCGTGACGGAGGTCTTCTGATGACGGCGACCCAGCCGCTCGACGACGCAGCGCGTACGGCGATCTCCTCGGCGTGCGCGAGCGTTTGCGACGCCTCGCCGGACGACTTGGTCGACGGCGTCGAGCCGGGTCTCGTCGCGCTTCCCGCCGACACCGACCAGGTGGCCGAGGTCCTGCGCGCGGCTGCGGCCCACGGACTCAGCGTGGTCCCGCGCGGTCGCGGCACCAAGCTGTCCTGGGGGGTGGCCCCGTCTGCCGCAGACGTGCTGCTCGATCTGAGCGCGCTCGATCGCGTCCTCGACCACGCTGCAGGCGATCTGATCGTTGCGGCCCAGGCAGGTGCCCGGCTCAGCGACGTCCAGACCGTCGTCGGCGAGGCTGGCCAGCGACTCGCTCTCGACGAGACCGTGGCCGGCGGTAGCATCGGGGGCATCCTGGCGACGAACGCCAGCGGTCCGCGCCGGGTGGCGACCGGCACCGCACGCGACCTGCTGATCGGCATCACCGTCGTGCGCGCCGACGGCGTGGTGGCCAAGGCCGGGGGACGCGTGGTGAAGAACGTCGCAGGCTACGACCTCGGCAAGCTGTTGATCGGCTCGTTCGGGACGCTCGCGGTGATCACCGACGCGACCTTCCGACTGCACCCCGTGCCGGCTGCCTCGACCTGGGTGAGCTGCTCGGTGCGCGATCCGGCCGAGGCCCAGCAGGTGGTGCAGTCGGTGCTGCACTCACATGCGGTCCCAGCGGCGATCGAGATCGGCTGGACAGCGGACGACGAGGGGTCCGCGCACGTGCTCCTCGAAGGGCGGGTCGACGGCGTGGCCGGCCGGGCTGCGACGGTGCGCGAGCTTCTGGGTCACGGCGCGACCGAGTCGGCGGACCCACCGGTGGGCGGTGCGACGTACCCCTGGGACGTGGCGGCGACCGGCGACGACCGCGCCACCGCGCTGAAGCTGACCTTCGCGCTCTCGGGCCTGACCCAGGTGCTCGTCGGCGTGCGCGACTGCGGGGTGCCGATGGAGCTGCGCGGGTCGGCAGGCAGCGGCGTTGCCTACGCCGCGATCGCGCCGGGCACGTCGGTGGACGTGGTCGTGGCTGCGGTCGCGGGGGTGCGGGAGGCGTGCGTTCGAGCTGGCGGCACCACGGTGGTGGTGGACGCTCCGGCAGCGGTGAAGGCAGCCGTGGACGCGTGGGGCACCGTCTCCGCGATCGACCTGATGCGTCGGGTCAAGGACCAGTTCGACCCCGAGCGCCGGTTGGCGCCGGGACGCTTCGTGGGAGGCATCTGAGCATGACCAGCACCCCTGACAAGACCGCCGGCCAGGCCGCCGCGGGTGCGGCGATCGGCGAGACGGGCAGCATCATCGACCTCGGGATGCCCGTTGCCGGAGGCGCGTTCGACGAGCACCACCCGCCGGACGCCGCACTGATCGGTGACTGCGTGCACTGCGGCTTCTGCCTGCCGACCTGCCCGACCTACGTGTTGTGGGGGGAGGAGATGGACTCTCCACGGGGGCGGATCTACCTGATGAAGGAAGGGCTCGAGGGCGAGCCGATGAGCGAGGAGATGGTGTCCCACTGGGATGCCTGCCTCGGCTGCATGGCCTGCGTGACCGCCTGCCCGTCCGGTGTCCAGTACGACACGTTGATCGAGCAGACCCGCGCCCAGGTCGAGCGCCGCTACGAACGATCCAGCAAGGACAAGGCCCTGCGCGGCTTGATCTTCTCGCTGTTCCCGCACCCGCGCCGGCTCCGTCTGCTTCGCGGTCCGTTGCGCGCGCTGCAGGCCAGCGGGCTCGACCGGGCGCTGCGGCGTACTGGTCTGCTCGAGCGGATGTCACCCCAGCTCGCCGCGATGGAGGGCCTGGCTCCGCGCCTCGGTCGGCCGGAGCCGCTTCCGCCGTACATCGCTGCCGCCGGCGAACGCCGGGCCGTGGTGGGGATGCTCACCGGTTGTGTGCAGGGAGCGTTCTTCCCGGGGGTGAACTCAGCGACCGCCCGGGTGCTGCAGGCCGAGGGCTGTGACATCGTGGTCCCGCCCACCCAGGGCTGCTGCGGCGCGCTGTCGGTGCACAACGGTCGCGAGGCGGAGGCACAGAAGTTCGCGCGCCGGCTGATCGACTCCTTCGAGTCGGCGGGAGTGGAGCGGGTGGTCGTCAACGCGGCCGGCTGCGGCTCCACGATGAAGGAGTACGCCGCGCTGCTGGCCGACGATCCGGCGTACGCCGAGAGGGCGCAGGCCTTCGCCGACCGCGTGCGGGACGTCTCGGAGATCCTCGACGAGCTCGGTCCGGTCGCCACCCGGCACCCGCTGGAGCTGAGCGTGGCCTACCACGACGCCTGTCATCTGGCCCACGCCCAGGGGGTACGCGCCCAGCCGCGCCGCCTGCTCGAGGCGATCCCCGGCCTCGTGGTCAAGGAGATCGCCGAGGCCGAGCTGTGCTGCGGATCGGCCGGCATCTACAACATCCTCAACCCTGAGCCCGCGCGAGAGCTCGGGGACCGCAAGGCCGCCAACATCGTCGCGACCGGTGCGGAGGTGCTGGTCACCGCCAATCCGGGCTGCCTGATGCAGGTCACCACGGCGATCGAGCGGTCGGCCAGGGAGCAGGGGACCCGGCCGATGGGGATGGCCCACACCGTCGAGGTCCTCGACGCCTCGATCCGGGGCCTTCCTGCCGCAGCGCTGCTGTCACCTCCTTCGTCCGCCTGATCCGTTCCACAACCGACCCGTCCGCACCATCCAAACCACTCCGGGAGACACCTCATGTTCGAGCAGAACCTCCAACCGGTAGGCGACTCACTCGCCCTCAGTGCCCTGTGCGGGGCACTGCCACTGTTCACCTTGTTCCTCCTGCTGGGTGGACTGCGGATGAAGGCGTGGGTGGCCGGTGTGATCTCGCTGGGGGTCGCGCTGGTGGTCGCGATCCTGCTCTTCGAGATGCCGGTCGGGCAGGCGCTGCTGGCCGGCACCGAGGGTGCTGCCTTCGGCTTCTTCCCGATCCTGTGGATCGTGATCAACGCGATCTGGGTCTACAACCTCACCGTCGCCTCGGGGCACTTCGACGTGCTGCGACGCTCGTTCGAGAAGGTCAGCCCTGACCAGCGGATCCAGGCGATCATCATCGCGTTCTGCTTCGGTGCGCTGCTCGAAGCCCTTGCCGGCTTCGGTACGCCGGTCGCGATCACCGTCGTGATGCTGATGGCGATGGGCTTCGAGCCGATCAAGGCCGCAGCCGTCGCCCTGATCGCGAACACGGCGCCCGTCGCCTTCGGCGCGCTCGCCACGCCGATCGTCACCCTGGCAGCGGTCTCCTCCGGCGCCAGCGACGACTCCCGGCTCACGGTCGGCACCCTCGGTGCCATGGTGGGTCGCCAGACGCCGATCCTGGCCGTGGTGGTGCCGCTCATCTTGGTGTTCGTCGTCGACGGTCGCCGCGGCGTGAAGAACACCTGGGTCGCCGCGCTCGTGTGTGGCCTCTCCTTCGCGGTGGCGCAGTTCGTCGCCGCCAACTACATCTCCGTCCCGCTCGCCGACATCGTGGCGGCCCTGGTCGCCGCAGCCTCGGTCGTGCTGCTGCTGCGCGTCTGGTCGCCGGCCGAGACGATGCTGGCCGACGCCGGCGATCACGCCGAGACCCGGCACGCCCGCAACGACACCTCCTCCGCCGCCGGTTCTGCCCCGACGGGTGCCGTCGTGGGTGGTCGGCGTGCGAGCACCAACAGCGGGTCTGGCCCGGTGTCCGGCTCGGCGGCTGGCGCCCGCGCAGGCTCCGCTGGAACGCGCATCCACGACACCGGCGGCGAGGTCGCGAAGGCCTACGCGCCGTACCTCGTGATCATCGCGATCTTCTCGATCACCAACATCGCGGCCGTCAAGGAGTTCCTCGCCCAGGAGCCGATGACCTTCAAGTTCGGCTGGCCGGGCCTCGATGTCCGCAACCCCGCGGGCGAGGCAGTGTCCTCGACGATGTATGCCTTCAACTGGCTGCCGGCTGCCGGCACCCTGATGATCCTCGCCGGCATCATCACCGCGCTGATCCTGCACATCTCGCCCGCGAAGGCGCTGAAGACCTACGTCGGCACCTACGTCGAGCTCAAGGGCGCGATCATCACTGTGATGGCAGTGCTCGCGCTGGCCTACGTGATGAACCTGTCGGGTCAGACCAGCTCGCTGGGTGCCTGGCTCGCCGGAGCGGGTGCTGCCTTCGCGGTGCTCTCACCGATCCTGGGTTGGATCGGAGTGGCGGTCACTGGCTCCGACACCTCTGCCAACGCCCTCTTCGGTGCGCTGCAGGTCCAGACCGCCAAGGAGGCCGGCCTCGATCCCCTGCTGATGGCGGCCGCGAACTCCTCCGGTGGTGTGCTCGGCAAGATGGTCAGCCCGCAGAACCTCGCGATCGCTGCTGCTGCTGTCGGCATGGCCGGCAAGGAGGGCGACATCTTCCGCAAGGTGATCGGCTGGAGCCTGGGCCTGCTGGTGCTGATGTGCGTGATCGTGGGGCTGCAGTCGACCGCCGTGCTCGGCTGGATGATTCCGTAGCGCGGGACGCCGCCCGAGGCTGGTTGAATCCACAGACACCTACGGACCGGCGTTGCCTCTGCGGACAACCGGGATCCGGGAGTTTCACCAGGCATCGCCGGTCCGCCGCGGGCACTTTCGCCTGCCAGGCGATGAGGCTCAGGCCACGTCGTCGCTGGCCAGGTGCACCTGGGGGTCGGAGCCGGGGTCGGCGTGGATCTGCAGCCAGGCCTCGAACCTGTCCGGATAGCGGCGCTCGAGCTCGTCGAGGTAGGCCTGACGCAGGTGGCTGAGCCGCTCCATCATCACGGCATCCGCCGTGGAGGCGAGCGCGGTGTAGCTTGCCGTCCAGCCGTCACAGAGCTGCTCGAGAGTCATCGTGTCGAGCGCCTGCACCACCCCTGCCCCCGAGGACGGGTGCGTCCATCGCGACGTACGCCGTTCCCGGCGCGAGGGCGGCCCGGACCAGCGCGGCCCGGACCGGCGCGGCCCGGACGAGCCCAGCCGGCGCAGCAGTGGTCCGTGCACGCGCGGCGCGAGGGACAGGCCCATTGCCAGCAGGATGATCCCCGAGGATCCGGCCAGCTGACCCAGCCCGATCGCGGCGAGCAGGACGGCGGAGGCGGTTGTCGCGACCGCGAGCAGCTGGGTCCGCGGGGGTGCGCTGCCGGGGTGCTTTGAGGCGTGCAGCGCCCAGCGGGCACCAGCGCCGCACACGCCCACGACCAGAGCGAGCATCACGAAGGCGTCGGCGCCGAGCACGCCCCAGGCGAGGCCCAGACCTGAGCCGACGGTGAGCAGGGCGACAGCGTCGCCTGCTCGGTGCAGCGCAGTGGTGGGTGTCGTCACGAGAGCTCCGGAAGGTTGAGGTTCGGCGTGCCCGAGACCGAGCTCCAGATTAGGTCAGCGGAGCCGTTCCCGACCGAGAATGGGAGAACTCACAAGCCCAGCACGACCGTGATGTCCCGGCCTCAGCAGGCTCCGGCGTACGTCTTGCGCTGGGTCTGCGGTGCCTGGATCGACTTCGCGTTCGGACGCTCCAGGGAGTAGTAGCGCACCCAGTCCATCTGCATCCGGCCCTGGCGCATGTGCTTGCCCTTGGTGGCGAGCAGACGGAAGCGGATGTTGTACGCCGCTCCGGTGCGCGCAGCGGCACGGCGCTCCGTGCGCACCACCCTGGTGTCGACGAACCAGGAGATCCGCTTTCGGGTGACCTCGATGGCGTAGGTGTGGAACTCGTTGCGGCTCAGCCGCAGGCGCTTGCCGGCGGTGAAGTCGGCATTCGGCAGGTTGCGCAGGTGCATCCGCGCGGTGCTGCCGCCCAGGGCGTAGTCGCTGAGCACGATCCCGCGGGCTCCGCAGTGCTCCTGCTTCGTCGGGGCCAGCTCCCACACGGCCCGGAACGGGGTGCCGCCCTTGCCGTACTGGCGGCCTCGGACGCGCGCCTCCCAGCGACCGTACTGGCGGGCCTTCCCGGTGAGCGTCGCGCTCACGGTCCCGCTCCTGCGGGTCGAGTCCAGGGTGAGCATGCCGTGCTGGTTGCGGACCAGACTGCGCTTGTTCACCCGCCAGGACCTGCTCAGAGGGGCCTTGAACTCGTCCTTCACCGAGGCGTGTCCCCACCGGTAGATCTTGGCGGCATTGGTCGGGTGCGACTCCGAGGCGGAGGCTGCGGGGACCGAACCGGCGACAGGGAGCACCAGGGCCAGGGCGACCAGGGGCGCAGCAAGGCGAAGCATTCTGGAAGAAGGCATGCGGATCACCGTAGGCGAAGGAGGCGCATCGCACCAAAGCTCGTCGAGCCGGTCGCTGAGGTCGTCGGCTGCTCGCTCACCACCTGTTCGGCACGATGGGTCGATGACTTCCCTCTGGATCGACCGAGCTGCGCCCCTGCCCAGTGACGAGCTGCCCTCCGGTCCGGTCGACGACATCGTGGTGGGGGCCGGCCTCAGCGGCCTGGTCACCGCCCTGCTCCTGGCAAGCGCCGGGCGCCGCGTGGCCGTCGTGGAGGCACGTCACGTCGGAGCCGTCGCGACCGGCAACACCACCGCGAAGCTCTCGCTGCTCCAGGGCACCAAGCTCTCCAAGCTGCTTCAGCAGCAGCCCAACCGGGTCGCCGCCGCCTACGTGGAGGCCAACACCGAGGGACAACGGTGGCTGCTGCGTTTCTGCGCCGACCACGGCGTAGACGTGCAGCACCACTCGGCAGCCACCTACGCGGCCGACGAGAGCGAGATCAGCTCGGTCGAGGAGGAGTACGCCGCGGCCACCTCGCTCGGCCTCCCGGTCACCAGGGTGGACTCCCTCGACGTGCCGTTCCCTCACCGCGGTGCCGTCGTGCTCGCCGACCAGGCGCAGTTCGACCCGATGGACGTCCTCACCGCCCTCGCCGTAGAGCTCCGGGAGCATGGCGGCACCCTTCACCAGGGGAAGCGGGTGAGGTCGGTCTCGGTGATCGGCACCCCCAGCGCGAAGCTCGACGACGGCAGCACCCTGACCGCGCACAACGTCGTGCTCGCGACCGGTGCGCCGATCCTTGACCGGGCGCTGTACTTCTCCCGGCTCGAGGCGAAGCGCTCCTATGCCCTGGCCTTCGCCGGTGTCGAGGCGCCCGAGGGGATGTTCCTCTCTGCCGGCTCCAACGGCCGGTCGATCCGCGATGCCCCCACGCCGAGCGGCCGGCTGCTGCTCGTCGGCGGCGCCGGACACTCCGTGGGGCGGGTCCGCTCGGAGCGAGAGCACGTCGAGGAGCTCCGCGACTGGACGCTGACGCACTTCCCCGGTGCCACCGAGACGCACTCCTGGTCCGCCCAGGACTACAGCCCCCACGACGGGGTGCCTCTCGTCGGTCGGTTGCCACGTGGCCGCGGCCGGATCTACGTCGCGACCGGCTTCGACAAGTGGGGAATGACCAACGGGGTCGCCGCCGGTCTCGCCATCACCGGCCAGATCCTCGGGTCGCGCCCAGCCTGGGCGACCACGATGAGCCGGAGGCCGCAACGCCCCTCGTCGCTGGCCAAGCTGGCGATGATCAACGCGAAGGTCGGTGTGGCCGGGGCGGGCTCGGTCCTCGACGGTCTCAGGCGCGACCGCCCGAGCGAGGTGGTCGGGGTGTGCACCCACCTCGGCGGCCTGCTGCACTGGAACGACGCGGAGAGCACCTGGGACTGCCCCTTGCACGGGTCCCGCTTCGGCCGCGACGGGGCGGTGCTCGAGGGCCCGGCAACCCGCCCACTGGTTCGGCGTACTTCCAAGGAGTAGTGGGCCAGTCGTCGACCTCGTGCTTTCGGGCAGGATGGTGCCATGGCTGTTGACCCGCGCGGAACCGACATCAAGCGCTATCTCCAGGAGGACCCCGGGGGACCGGTGGTGATGCTCAACCTGCTCCGCTTCGCCGAGGGTGGGCGCGAGCTCTATGCGCAGTACGCCGACGCCCTGAACACGACATTCCTGCCCCGAGTCGGTGCCGAGATCATCTACGCCGGTGACGGATCCTCAGTCCTGGTTGCCGAAACCGGTCAGGAGTGGGATGCGGTGATCATGGTGCGTTACCCCTCGCGCGCGGCGTTCAGCCAGATGGTGGCGGACCCGGAGTACCAGCAGATGACCGAGCTGCGCACGCGCGCGCTCACGGAGGCCGTTCTCCAGGCAACCGTGCCCTGGACCTGAGCGTCCTTCATCGCCGTTGCTGGCTCAGCGGTCGATCTGGTCGAGCAACCACCCTGGGCTCATCGTCTGGCACGACAGTGCCTGGACGCGCTGCTGCAGCGCCCGGTCGGCGGTGATCACCATCACCGTGTCTCCGCGCTCACGAGCGGCCCGCGCCTCCGTCGTGATGGCGGCGTCACCGTCCTTGGCAGCGTGCACCGTGCGCAGGTGTCCGTCCCGCCCGCGGGGTACGCCGCCCTTGGCCTGCCCCTCGAGGACCAGCACGATCTCGTCCCACGACGTATCGGCCACAGCGAGCCGCCCGTGCAGCTTCGCAGCAGCTGCGGCCCGGTCCCGCCACCATCCGTCAGGACGGGATCCGACCACGTTGGCGCCGTCGACGACCAGGACCCGTGCCATGGGGCCATCGTCTCAGGTGAGCGTCCGGCCGAACATCTCGGCTGTCGCGCGCGCCGAGGGCGTTCCGGCATCGATGTCCGCGCCGGCCTTGAGCAGCATCGCGACCACCTCGTCCTCGCCCTTGAAGAGCGCGCCCGCCAGTGGGGACTGGTCGCGGTGGTTGCGGCGGTCCACGTCCGTGCCGCGATCGAGCAGCATCGCGACCGTGGTCGCATGACCGTGGTAGGCCGCCAGCATCAGCACGGTGTTGCCGTCGGCGTCCTGTACGTCGACCGGCAGGCCGTGGTCGACGAAGCCCGCCAGCTCCTCGGTCATCCCCTCTCGGGCGAAGTGCATCGCGAGCTCGACCACACGCGCGGTCTCCGCAGGCGTCAGTGCCCGGTCCCCGGATGCGGACCCCGATGCGGCGCCGGACTCACTCATGCGGCGTCCACGATCCACAGCACGTGCTCGCCCGGCAGCCCCTTGAGGTTGACCGGCTCGGTCTCGGTCAGGTCGTACCCGGAGGACTCACCCAACCGCTCCGCCAGCTCGCTGCTGACCAGGATCTCCCCGCCGTCGGCCATCGATGCGACCCGGGCAGCCATCGCCACGTTGCGTCCGAAGTAGTCGCCGTCGCGCTCGATCGCGGTGCCGGTGTGCAGACCGATCCGGACCCGGATCGGCGTACGCCGGAGATGGCGGTTGCGCTGGCGCTTCGCCCTCAGCGCCCGCTGCACGTCGAGCGCACAGCCCAGCGCAAGCTCGGGGGTGGAGAAGACCACCATGTAGCCGTCGCCCTGGTTCTTCACCACGTGCCCACGGTGCTTGTCGATGTAGGTCTGCAGCAGCCGGTCGTGGGCCCCGAGGAGCCGGACCCACGCCTCGTCGCCGAGGTCGGAGTTCACGGACGTGGAGTTCTCGATGTCGGAGAAGAAGATCGTGACGGTTCCGTCGGCGTCGGCGATCCTGACGATCTCGCTGCGGTCCTCCAGGGCCCAGGTGGTGAGGTCGTCGATCGAGCTCAGCAGCATCCCGCGGACGCCCTCGGTGCGCACCCTCGAGGCGGTCTCCATCACCGTCCGCACCGCGAAGCCGGCGGCCTGGACCGCGCGCGGGCTGCGGGACGAGGCCAAGGCAACCGCGTCCTCGACCGTCTCGAGCTCCTCGATCCGGGCTCTGGCGCGCCCCAGCCGCGTCGTCTGGATGGCGAGCCCGGCCAGCGCCGCGACAAGCAGGAGTCCGAGCAGGACCAGGATCAGGGAGGCCAGGGGCACGCCTCCACGATTCCACAGCTCGGCGGGCGCAGAACACGTGCCGCCCCCGCGGTGCGAACACTCTGGCATGATGAGAACCTGTTCTAGTTTTGCGGAGGAGCGCGGATGACGAGCGACACGACAACCTCTGGCGTCACGCCGGTGATCGAGGGTTGGTTCACCACCGGCCCAGAGCCCGCGTTGATCGGTTCGAGGTGCACGAAGTGCGGTTCGGTGTTCTTCCCGCGCACCGCAGGGTTCTGCCGCAATCCGGTCTGTGACGGAGAGGACTTCGAGGAGACCGAGCTGTCCCGACGAGGAACGGTGTGGTCCTACACCGACGCGCAGTACCAGCCGCCGGCGCCGTACATCCCGGCCAGCGAGCCCTACGTGCCGTTCGCCCTCGCCGCGGTCGAGCTTCCGGAGGGCTTCGTCGTGCTCGGTCAGCTGGCTCACGGCTACGGCGTGGCGGATGTCCGCGTGGGCAGCGAGGTCGAGCTGGTCGTGGAGACGCTCTACACCGACGAGACCGGCGACCGGACCATCTGGCGCTGGAAGCCGGTCGTCGAGCTGGGAGAGGAGACAGAGCAGTGAGCAGCAAAGACGTCGCCGTGCTCGGCGTGGGCATGCATCCGTGGGGTAAGTGGGGCAGGCACTTCGTCAGCTACGGCGTGCACGCCGCCCGCGCGGCGCTCGCCGACTCCGGGATTCCGTGGACCGACGTCGAGATGATCGTTGGCGGGGAGACCGTGCGCAACGGCTACGGCGGCTATGTCGCCGGAGCGACCTTCGCCCAGGCGCTCGGCTGGAACGGCGCCCGGGTCGCGACGTCGTACGCCGCCTGCGCCACCGGGGCCCAGGCCCTCGACACCGCCCGCGCGCGGATCTTGGCCGGGCTGTGCGAGGTGGCGCTGGTGGTGGGCGCTGACACCACGCCGAAGGGGTTTCTCGCACCCAACGCGGGCGAACGCTGGGAGGACCCCGACTGGTTGCGCTTCCGGCTCCTCGGGATGACCAATCCGGCCTACTTCGCGCTCTACGCACGGCGTCGGATGGACCTCTACGGTGCCACGCAGGCCGACTTCGCCGAGGTCAAGGTGAAGAACGCCCGCCACGGGTTGCACAACCCGAACGCGCGCTACCGCAAGGAGGTCAGTGCCGCTGACGTCCTCGGCAGCGCTGTCGTCGCCGATCCCTTGCACCTGCTCGACATCTGCGCCACCTCCGACGGTGCCGCGGCGGTGGTGCTGACCTCGGTGGACTACGCGCGTCGCCATGGCATCACTTCGCCCGTGCGGGTGCGTGCCATCTCGACAGTGACCCCGACCTTCCCGAACACCGTCCTGGACATGCCGCTGCTCTCCACCGACCCAGCCACGGTGCAGCCCGACCAGACCTTCAAGCAGTCCATCGCGGCCGCGGCCTACGAAGAGGCCGGGATCGGTCCAGAAGAGGTCAGCCTGGCCGAGGTCTACGACCTCTCGACCGCGCTGGAGCTGGACTGGATCGAGGATCTCGCTCTGTGCCAGGCCGGTGAGGCCGAGTCCCTCCTTCGCGCAGGCGAGACCAGCCTCGGTGGACGGATCCCGGTCAACCCCAGCGGCGGGCTGGCCTGCTTCGGCGAGGCAGTCCCCGCCCAGGCGCTTGCCCAGGTCTGCGAGGTGACCTGGCAGCTTCGAGGCCAGGCCACGGGGCGGCAGGTGGAGAACGCACGGGTGGGCGTGACGGCCAACCAGGGGCTGTTCGGGCACGGATCCTCGGTGCTGCTGAGCGTGTGACGTTCGCGGCACGCCGTACGCCGTGACGAGACCCGCCCTGGGTCGTTGGGAGTGCATGCGTCGTACAGCTGCACTGCTCCTTCTCGCACTTCCGGCCGCGCTGCTCGCCACGGCTGCACCGATCGGTGCAGCGGATGCGGTGGCGCGAAAGTCCGACCGGCTCCGTGACGTGATGTTCGTCGGCAACAACTGGGCAGGAACTGCCTCCATCGTCGACGCGCGGCGTCTCAAGGTGCTCAAGCGGGGCGTGGACTTCATCCCCGACAAGGCCCAGGAGCTCGCGGACATCCAGAAGTCTCCCGACAAGCTGGCTTTCTACTACGCCATCCAGCAGGGCCCGGGCGAGGGGCACGACCAGTATGTCGACGACATGTTCACCACCCGCAACGGTCGCTATGTCGCGGTCTCGCGGCCCAGCTTCGCCGACGTCGTCTGGATAGACATCGCGAAGGCGATCGCAGGCTCCCCGAACAGCATCGTGCGCGAGCAGCAGATGGACGGCTACCGCACCGACCACATGGGGCTTTCCCCCGACGGCCGTCGGTTGCTGGTCAGCGACTCCACCGAGGCCCAGGTGATCGAGTACTCCATGGTCAACGAGACCGTGCGTGGCAAGAAGATCCGGATGGGGGACCGGCTGCGCAGCTTCGAGTCCGGCGAGACCCCGCACGAGAGCAACTACTCCGCTGACGCCTCGAAGATCTTCCACGCCAGCATCGGGAAGGTCTACACCCCCGGCGACGCCACCGGCGCCGGGCCGGTGAAGATCGGCCCGCTGCACGACGAGCTCAAGGGTGACCGCTGGTTCGAGATCGTGCGCAACTCCGACTTCAAGGTCACCCGTCGGTGGGACATGGGCAAGGAGCTCGCCGAGGCCGGTCACCCCGACATGAGCTCCGCGGTCCGGCCGATGGCGGTCGCGCCGGGTGAGCGCTTCGTCTACTTCCAGGTCTCCTACTTCCACGGGATCGTCGAGTTCGACACCCAGGCCAAGGACATCGACGGCAAAGTGGGTTACACCAGCGGGGGCCTCGCCGAGCCGCGCACCGGTGCGATCAGGCGGGTGGTGGACCTGCCCAACCGGGTGCCCACGATGCCTCGTGAGCAGTACGTCAACGACTCCGCGCACCACGGACTGGCCATCAACGATGCAGGTACGACGCTGTGCGCAGCCGGCACCATGGACGACTACGCCGCCCTGGTCGATCGCCGGACGATGCGGCCGAAGATCTTCGACACCGCGTCCACGGGACACTCCTACGGCAAGCCCTACTGGACCACCGAGGGCCTCGGCGACACCTGCTGGATCTCGCTGAGCGAGGCCGATTCCGTGGCCGTGCTCGACTTCAAGACCAAGAAGGAGATCGCCTACTTCGGCGTGGGCGACCACCCGCAGCGGATTCGGCACGGGTTCGTTCGCAACAGCGCGCTCAAGCAGGCAACGCCGCTCCCGACCACAGGCGGAGGAAAAAGTGGCCGGATGGCTGCCTCGCTCCCGGCGCTGAGCGGGCTGTTCGTCCCCGGGCACGGCGATTCGGGCGGGGGACTGGGCGGCGGTGCAGCGGACGACGATGCCAGTGAAAGCAACTACACCTTGCCGGCTGGGCCCGACCAGGCTTCGGTCGACGAGGCCACCGCGGCCCTGACTCGCGCGCGTACGACGACCGAGGCGACGCAACCCGTCGCCGATCAGACCACACCCGCGGAGGGTGGTTCAGGCGCAGACGGCTCACTGCTCTGGGTCCTGCTCGCCGTCGGTCTGGCCGGTCTTGTGAGCACCGCCCTGCTTCGCTCGGTGACCGGTCGCGACGTCGCCACGCGCTGAGTACGCTTTCTCCCGCGTCGTGCGTCCTGCCCGGGTCCGCGACGTCCCTCTACGAGAAGAGCTCCTGATGAAGCCTGTTCCCTCTTTCGTCGCCATGGCCCTGGCCGCCGTGGTCCTCAGCGGTTGCGGCGGTCCACCGTCGGACGCCTCGCAGAAGGAGTTCTGCGCCCAGCTCAAGAAGGTCAACACCGAGAAGTCCTGGAAGGCGACCAAGGAGGCGGTGGGGAAGCTGGAGGAGATCGGCACGCCGAAGGGAATCTCCGACTCTGCACGTGAGGGCTTCGTCGAGCTGGCAGCCACCACCAAGAAGTCCTCGGACCGGGAGGGCCTGCTCAAGAGCATCGAGGGCCTCAACGCGAGCGACCGCAAGCAGCTGACCGCGTTCAACGACTACGTCACCAAGGCCTGCGCAGGCTCCTAGCTGGAGTCGGGGTCGGGTCGGGTCGCTCGCGCTTCCGGCCGGAGGACGACCTCGCCGTCGAGGTAGAACCACCGGCCTGCCCTTTCGGCGAACCGGCTGCGCTCCTGCAGCACCCCGCTGCGGCCGCGCTCCTCGAAGTGCGCGCGGAACT
>JBDSBU010000015.1:0-4359 GCA_039921445.1 Marmoricola sp.
ATACCGGTCGGGGCCAGGATCATCACCGACGTCCTCGACAAGCCTGATGCCGTGCTGGTGTGGGTGGTTCTCGTGGTCGGGGTGCACTTCCTGCCCTTCGCCAGTGCCTTCGACCTGCCGATCTTTCGCTGGCTCTCGGCGAGCTTGATCCTGGTCTCGCTGGTCGGCGCGGTCCCGACGCTGGCCTTCAACAGCGCGACGGCTGCTGGCTGCACCGGAGTCGTGGCCGGGTTCGTGCTGCTGTTCTTCGCCGCGGTGGGGCCGAAGGTCGCTAGCGGGACCGTGGCGCAGTCGGGCGCGCTCGGCTGACGAGCGCCCGCCAGATGACCAGCTGGGATGCGGCTACGGCGAACTCCTGCGGCATCCGGTTCTTGGACTCGTGCTGGATGGCGTTGTGGAACCGGTCGATCGCCGAAGGGAAGGGAGATCGGCCGAAGAACAGGTCGCAGGGCTTGTCTGCGTCGGGCAGGCAGGCTCCGAGCATCCCGGCGACCACCCGCAAGCGCAGGCTCGAGGGCGTGGCCCGAGCGACGTAGGCCATCGTGGCCAGGCCCACCAGCCCGTCGACGACCGCGACCCGGAGGAACAGCGACTTGTCGGCTTCACCCCAGTGCGGGGTGACGTCCATCGCGACGTGCGAGGCCACCCCCACGACGAAGGCCGAGACCGGGCCCGGACAGGCCAGGCCGACGAGGGCACCCCCGAGCACGTGGTTGGTGATCAGCACACCGACAGGTTAGAGCCAGCCCGGTCGGGGAAGGTCGCGGCGGCGCGGCCTAGGCTGGTCGGATGCAGGAGGGGCTGGTGGTCGGGTTCGACCTCGACATGACGCTGATCGACACCGCCGTCGGCTTCGGAGCTGTCCTGACCGCCCTCGGCGCGGAGCTCGACATCGACTTCCCGGTCGCCGAGATGACCTCCCGGCTGGGCCCGCCCCTGGACCATCTCCTCGAGCCGCACCTCGCGTCGGACCAGATCGCCTCGGCCTCGGACAGGTTCCGTGAGATCTACCCCGACCACGCGATCACGCCGACGCCAGCCTTCCCGGGGGTCGCCGCCGCCCTGGCCGCCGTACGCCGTCATGGCGGTCGGATCGTCGTGGTGACAGGGAAGCACGGCCCCAACGCGCAGCTGCACGTCGATCATCTCGGTCTCGACGTCGACGTGGTCGAGGGCCGGGTCTGGGGCATCGGGAAGGGCGAGGTGCTGCGCCGGCACGGGGCCGAGGTCTATGTCGGCGACCACGTGCACGACGTCGAGGGGGCGCTCTCGGCCGGCATCACCAGCGTCTCGGTGCTCACCGGTGGCTGCACCCGCGCGGAGCTCGAGGAGGCAGGCACCCATGTGGTGCTCGACGACCTCGCCGACTTCCCCGCCTGGCTGGATGCCTACGTCCTTGCGGGTCGGCTGGCCAGGCTCGAGGAGCTGTTGGGTCGTGAGGAGCGGGTGCTGGTCGCGTTCAGCGGCGGCGCAGACAGCGCCTTCCTGCTCGCGGCCGCGGTGCGCGCGCTCGGAGCCGACCACGTCGCCGCGGCCACCGCCTACTCGGACTCGTTGCCGCTCGCGGAGCGGGAGCCCGCGATGGCGTTCGCGACGGCCCTGGGCGTGCAGGTGTTGACTCCGCGCACGGCCGAGATGGAGCGCGAGGGCTACCGCGCCAACGCCGGCGACCGGTGTGCCTTCTGCAAGGCCGAGCTGCTCGACGTGCTCACGCCCCTGGCAGCGGAGCACGGTTACCGTGCCGTGGCCACCGGGACCAACGCCGACGACGCCCGAGCGGGGTTCCGCCCTGGCATCGCCGCTGCTGCAGACCGTGGTGCGTTCACGCCGTTGCTGGACGTCGGCCTGACCAAGGCGCAGGTGCGGGCCGCCTCTCGAGCCTGGGGCCTGCCGACCTGGGACAAGCCCGCGGCCGCCTGCCTCAGCTCCCGGATCGCCTACGGCATCGAGATCACTCCGCTCCGGCTGGCCCGGGTCGAGCGCGCCGAGGCCGGCCTGCGTGCCGCGCTCCTCGAGGCTGGTCACGCCGTCGGCAACCTCCGGGTGCGCGACCTCGGCGACGGTGCCAGGGTCGAGGTCGACCGCGAGCTCGTCGCGGCAGCAAGCGGCCTTCTCGACGTGGTCGTGGCAGCCGGCTTCGCGCACGCGGAGGTGGACCCGCTCGGGTTCCGCTCCGGCTCGATGAACGAGCTGCTGTCGGAGCCCGACCACTACCGCTGAGCACGGGCACGGAACCCGATAGCGACGCTCACGACCACCGCGTACGCTGTGCACGCGCCGCTCCCGACTCGGGTCCAGCGGCCCCCCATGAACAGAAAGGCAGTGCCGTGCCCACCGGAAAGGTCAAGTGGTACGACGCCGAGAAGGGCTTCGGCTTCCTCTCCCGCGAGGACGGGGAGGACGTCTATGTCCGGTCCACCTCGTTGCCCTCCGGGGTCGAGACGCTCAAGGCCGGCACCCGCGTCGAGTTCGGGATCCTGTCGGGCCGCAAGGGCGATCAGGCCCACCAGGTGAAGGTCCTCGAGGCTCCGCCGTCGGTGGCACGTGCGGTCTCCCGATCGCAGCGCAAGAAGCCCGAGGACATGGTCGGCATCGTCGAGGACCTGATCCGGCTGCTGGAGAACGTCGAGGAGGGTTATCGGCACGGCCGTCACCCCGAGTCGAAGACCGCGAAGCCGACCGCGAAGCTGCTTCGGGGTCTTGCCGACGAGCTCGAGCTCTAGGTCGAGAGTGAGCACCTGGGCGGGTGCGTCGGCCGCGGAGCGCCGGATCGCCCGAACATGTGCCGGTGTGGCGCTGGCTGCCGCGATCGTCATCCCGGTGCTGTGGACGCTGTCGAACCCCTTCGCCACGCGCGGGCTGGGCGGCGTGTTCCTGGTGTACTCCGCGTTGGAGCAGGTCGCGAGTGGCGCCGCTCTGGTCGCCGTCGTCCTCACCCGGATCCGATGGGTGGGGGTGAGCATCGCCGTGTCTGCTGCCCTGGTCTCGACCCTCGCGGGCTCCGCGGACTTCCTCTTGCGTGGAGGTGACCCGGGAGTCGTCGGAATCCTGGCCTGGCTGGTCTTCGCTGCGATCAGTGGGCTGAGGTTGTTGGCTGCCGACCTGGTGGCGCAACGGCTCGACCACTTCACGGCTGCAACCGGCGCCATGGCAGGCGTGCTGGTCGGCGCTCTCGGTGGCGTGATCGGCTTGATCGCCAGCGCGGGGAGCGGTGCGGGCAGCGACCTGCTCGGTCTGCTGCCCACGGGCTACTGGGTCGTCACCTTCGGGCTGGTGCCGGTGCTGCTCGGAGCGATCGGGCTGGTGGCCGGCCATCTTGCGGCCCAGCGCGGACGTGTCTCAGCCTGAGGTCTCGTTGGACCCCAGGGCTGGACGACGAGCGATCACGAAGAACGTCCACCCCACCATCAGCACCGCGAGAATGCCAAGACCCAGCTCGGGTACGACGGTGTCGCCGATCTTGAGCGGCAGCGCGATCCCGATGAATCCGCCCAGCACCCAGGACAGCTGCAGCAGGGTCTCGGAACGGGCGAAGGTCGAGGTCCGGTGGCGTTCGGGGACCCGGTCCTGGATCGTCGAGTCGAGGGAGACCTTGCCCATCGCCTGGGCCACCCCCGCGGTCAGCCCGAGGAGCATTGCAGTGATCAGACCGTAGAAGGCCGCGGCGCCCACGGCTGCGGCTGCGTCCGCAAGCAGTGCCACGACCACGGTGATCGCCGGAGTGATCCGGCGCAGGGCCGAGCCCAGCCCGATCCCGATCACGTTCCCGAGACCGGCAGCACCGATCACCAGGCCGAGGAGCAACGTGGTCCGGTGCTCGAAACCGGGCAGCGGCTCCTGTCGCAGCAGAAAGGCCATGTACATCGTCAAGAAGCCGGAGAGCATCCGTAGCCCCGCGTTGCACCGCAGCGCGAAGACCACGTCCCTGGGCACCTTGAACTGCTTGCGGTCCGAGCCCAGCGTCACCGGGAGCTCCCCGGTGCTGGTGTCGGCCCGTGCTGGCAGCAGGATCGAGAGGATCGTGGCGCCGGCGAAGACCAGGAACGCGTAGCGCAAGGACCACTGCGAGCCGAAGGTCGAGGCCAGCACCGCCAGCGGCGCAGAGATCGCGGCACCGACCACTCCGGCCAACGAGATCCGGCTGTTGGCCTTGACCAAGGTCAGTCCGGCCGGTTGCAGTCGCGGGACGGTCGCGGCTCGGGCCACGCCGTAGGCCTTGGAGGAGACCAGCACCCCGAGCGCGGTCGGGAACATCGCCAGCGATTGTGAGGCGACCGCGTCGGCCATCAGCCAGCACAGGAACGCGCGCAGCGCCATCGTTGCGCCGATCGCCCACCGGCGGCCGTGGCTGAACCGGTC
>JBDSBU010000016.1:0-8699 GCA_039921445.1 Marmoricola sp.
CAAGATGAAGATCACCACGACGTACATGCGTCTGGACACGACCGAGCCCTCCCAAGCTCCGTCGACGCCCTCCCGGCACCGACGGGGCTCAGACTAGGTGCTGCAGTCCATCAAGGGGACGAAACGGACTTTTAGTCCGTCAGATCGACGCCTCGGACCAGATCTGCGGCGATCTGCTCCTTGATCTCCTGGAGAATCTCCGCCGCAACCGCGGAGTCCACCGAGAGAGCAACCAGGGCGCGCCCACCCTTGACGTCCCGGGAGACCTGCATGCCCGCGATGTTCACACCGGCGTCGCCCAGGATCTTGCCGACCGTGCCGACCATGCCCGGCCGGTCCTCGTAGGTGAGGAACGCCAGGTGCTCGGTCGGTTCGAGATCGACCACGAATCCGTTGACCTCGACCAGGCGTTCGCGCTGAGCGATGCCGATCAGGGTGCCGGAGACCGAGACCTGCGAACCGTCGGCCAGGGTGCCGCGCAGAGTGATCAGGTTGCGGTGGTCGGGACTCACCGAGTCGGTCACGAGGCGTACGGCGAGACCGCGCTCGGCCGCGAAGAGGGGGGCGTTGACGTAGGAGACCTGCTCCTCGACGATGTCGGCGAAGACGCCCTTGAGCGAGGCGAGCTCGAGGACCTTGACGTCGTGCTCGGTGATCTCGCCACGAACCTCGACATCGATCTGCAGCGCGACCTCACCGGCCAGGGCCGTGAAGATCCGGCCGAGCTTCTCGACCAGGGCGATCCCGGGCCGGACGTCCTCGGCGATCACCCCGCCCTGCACGTTGACCGCGTCCGGGACCAGTTCGCCCGCCAGCGCGAGCCGCACCGACCGGGCGACTGCCACGCCTGCCTTCTCCTGTGCCTCGTCGGTGGAGGCGCCCAGGTGGGGCGTGGCAACGACGTTCTCCAGGGTGAACAGCGGCGAGTCGGTGCAGGGCTCCTGGGCAAAGACGTCGAGCCCTGCTGCTCCGATGCGTCCGGCCTTGAGGGCGTCGTAGAGCGCCGTCTCGTCGACGATCCCGCCGCGAGCGGCATTGACCAGGACCAGGCCCGGCCGAGCCAGGGCCAGCTCGGCCGCACCGATCAGTCCCACCGTCTCCGGGGTCTTGGGCAGGTGCACGCTGAGGAAGTCGGACTCGGCCATCAGTTCCTCGAGACTGACCATGCGCACGCCCATCTGGGCTGCGCGCCCCGGCTGTACGAAGGGGTCGTAGGCGATGATGTCCATCCCGAAGGCGGCCAGTCGTTGCGCCACCAGGACCCCGATGCGACCGAGCCCCGCGATCCCGAGGGTCTTCTCGAACAGCTCCACCCCGGTGAACTTGCTGCGCTTCCACTCACCTCGCGTCAGCGCCGCGTGCGCGGGGCTGAGATGGCGCGCCGCCGCCAACATCAAGGCGACTGCGAGCTCTGCGGCGCTGACGATGTTGGAGGTGGGCGCGTTGACGACCATCACGCCGTTCTGCGTCGCGGTCCGCACGTCGATGTTGTCCAGGCCGACTCCGGCCCGGGCGATGACCTGCAACCGCTTGGCCACCGCGAGTGCCTCGGCATCGATCTGCGTGGCCGAGCGCACCAGGATCGCGTTCACGTCCGTGATCGCCTCGAGGAGGGCGACACGGTCGCTGCCGTCGCAGGTCCGGATCTCGAAGTCGGGGCCGAGCGCCTCGACCGTCGCGGGGCTGAGCTCCTCGGCAAGGAGCACTACGGGACGGGAGCGTGAAGGCGTCACAGCGGTCCTGACGTGGGGGGTTGCGGCGGCTGCACGACGCTGTGCGCCTGCCAGAGTAGCCGAAACGGACCTTCGACCGGGCCGCCAATAGGCGAAGGGCCCAGCAAGTATGAGTTGCTGGGCCCTTCTGGTTGATCGGAGAACGGTGACCTTCCGATCGATCATCCGTCGCGTCCGGTCCCGGCGGCCGTCACCTGCGCACCGCGAAGAGTTTCCCCTCCGTATGGACCTTTGCTTCGAATGATCCCGCTCTCCCCGGAGGGAGTGCGTAGGAGATGTCTACGCCTCGCACCGACCTGGCACAAGGGGCACAGCGCCCTTGTTCGCAGCTATTTTCCGCTCTCGGCGCGTCCTCCACAGAACCAGGCCGGTCGTCCACAGGAAACCTCGCTCGTCCACAAGCAACGACCCCGACCTGTGGACAACTTCTGGCCTCAGATCGCGCAGCCGTCCGGTCCGCATGCGGAGTCCTCGTCGGCGCCGGAGACGTGCTGGAGGACCGGCTGCCGCTCGGCCAGGGCCCGCTCGATCACCTGGACGAACGTGTCCGCGGGCTGGGCGCCGGAGACGCCGTACTTGCGATCGATCACGTAGAAGGGCACACCGGTGGCGCCGAGGGACGCGGCCTCGCGGATGTCGGCCTCCACCGCGTCGGCGTACTCCTGCCCGGCGAGCAGGTGCTCGACCCGTGCGTCGGAGAGGCCGACCTTGGCCGCCGTACGTCGCAGGGTGTCGTGGTCCGCGACGTTCTCGGCACGGAGCATGTAGGCCGCGAGCAGCTCCTCCTTGAGCTCACCCTGAAGCGCCGGACCGCCTTCGTCCAGAGCGAGGTGCAGCAGCCGGTGGGCATCGACCGTGCGCACCCGCTTGGCCTCACCGAGCCGGAAGAGCAGACCCTCCTCGGCCGCGACAGCCTCCATCCGGTCGACCATCTGTTGGCCGGCAGTCTCGCCGCCGCCGTACTTGCGGCCGAGGTGCTGGGCGGTTGTCTGCCCGTCCGGGACCGGCGGGGAGGAGGGGTCGAGCAGGAAGGAGCGGTAGACGAGCTCGATCTCCTCCGCATGTCCGGTGCGGCTCAGCGCGCTCTCCAGGCGGCGCTTGCCGATGAAACACCAGGGGCAGGCGATGTCGGACCAGATCTCGATTCTCATGTGTGGCACAACGGTCCCTGCGCCACGAATGTTCCACCGAGGCGCCGGGTCACCTCAGGGTCACCCCGAGCTGCGTCAGGGATCGACCAGGGTCGAGTCCAGCATTCTCCCCGATGCCAGGAACCCCGTCCGGGGGCGAGAGTCCACCTCATGATCACTGTCGACTCCCTCACCAAGAAGTACGCCGGCTTCGTCGCCGTCGACCACGTCACCTTCACCGCCAGCCCCGGACGCGTCACCGGCTTCCTGGGTCCCAACGGCGCCGGGAAGTCCACCACGATGCGGGTCATGGTCGGACTGACCCCACCGACGTCTGGCGGCACCACCGTCGCCGGGCGCCGCTACGCCGAGCTGCCCAACCCCGGCAGGAAGGTCGGGGTGCTGCTGGACGCCTCCGCCCAGCATGCGGGACGCACCGGTCGCGAGATCCTCACCATCGCCCAGCGGACCATGGGCCTGCCGAAGGAACGGGTCGCCGCCATGCTCGACCTCGTCGGTCTCACCGGTGCCGAGGCCGAGCGGAGGGTGCGGCACTACTCCCTCGGGATGCGGCAGCGGCTCGGTATCGCCACCGCCCTGATCGGCGATCCGGATGCGCTGATCCTCGACGAGCCCGCCAACGGGCTCGATCCTGCGGGGATCCGCTGGATGCGTGACCTGTTGCGATCCTTTGCCGACCAGGGCGGGACCGTGCTGCTCTCCTCGCACCTGCTCCACGAGATCGAGGTGATCGCCGACGACCTCGTCGTGATCGGCAACGGCCGGGTCGTGGCGCAAGGCACCAAGTCCAAGCTGTTGAAGGCCGCCGGGACCGTCGTACGCAGTGCGGCGCCGGGCGACTTGACCCGCGCGCTCATGGCCGCCGGGATCACCTGCACAGCCAGCGGCGACGGTTCCGTGCGGACGAGCGCCGAGCCCGCCGAGGTGGGCCGAGTGGCCCATGCGGCCGGGATCCCCCTGGTAGAGCTGCGCTCCGGCGACGGAGCCGGGCTCGAGGAGATGTTCCTCGAGCTCACCGCTGAGTCACAACGAGAAGCCGGGTCACACCGAGAAGCCGTGTCACAACGAGAAGCCGGGTCACAACGAGAAGGAGCAGCAGCATGAGCACGATCGCCCTCGAGCGTGAGACCCGCCGGCCCACCGAGGCCGCCGTCGAGCCAGGACCGATCCCGATGAGTCGAGTCGTCGGCGTGGAGTTCCGCAAGATGTTCGATACCAGATCGGGCTTCTGGTTGATGACCAGCATCGGCATCACCGCTCTGCTGGCCACGAGTGCAGTGATCCTCTTCGCCCCCGACTCCGAGCTGACCTTCGAGACCTTCGCGACCGCGATCGGGTTCCCGATGGCCGTCATCCTCCCGATGATCGCGATCCTCTCCGTGACCAGCGAATGGAGCCAACGCAGCGGACTGACCACGTTCACGCTGGTGCCCCATCGCGGGCGCGTCATCTGGGCCAAGGCGATCTGCTCGGTGCTCATCGGGGTCGTCTCGATGTTCATCGCCCTGCTGGTCGGTGCCCTCGGCAACGTCGTCGGCACGGCGATCACCAGGACCGAGGCCATCTGGAACCTCACGGTCACCGACTTCGCGCTGATCGTCTTGGCCAACGTGCTCAGTCTGCTGATCGGCTTCATGCTCGGCGTCGTGATCAGGAACTCGGCGGGCGCGATCGTGGCGTACTTCGTCTACTCACTGCTGCTGCCGACGGTCTTCGGGATGCTGGCCGCATTCCAGACCTGGTTCCGCGACCTGCAGCCGTGGGTCGACTTCAACTACGCCTCGACGGCGCTGTTCAACGCGACTCCGACCGGCGAACAGTGGGGCCAGCTGGGTGTCTCCACGCTGATCTGGCTGGTCGCGCCCCTGGCCGTCGGTCTCAGGCTGGTGCTGCGCTCCGAGGTGAAGTAGCTCGGCGTACGCCCCCGGTGGCCACTTCTCTGCCAAAACCAGCACTTCTCCCCCGTTGCAACGAGGGAGAAGTGCTGGTTTCACAGGAGAACGTGAAAATCCGTCAGCGGGTCGCGGTGCCCTCGACGTAGTCCGAGTCGTGGCTCTTGACCCAGGCCATCAGCTTGCGCAGCTCGCGGCCGGTCTCCTCGATCGGGTGGACCTCGCCCTTGGCGCGGAGCTCGTTGAACTCCGGGGAGCCGGCTTCCTGGTCGTCGATGAAGCGCTTGGCGAAGGCACCGTTCTTGATGTCCTCGAGCACGGCCACCATGTTCTGCTTCACCTCGGGGGTGATCACCCGGGGGCCGGAGACGTAGTCGCCGTACTCGGCCGTGTCGGAGACCGACCAGCGCTGCTTGGCGATGCCGCCTTCATACATCAGGTCGACGATCAGCTTCAGCTCGTGCAGGCACTCGAAGTAGGCGACCTCGGGCTGGTAGCCGGCCTCGGTGAGGACCTCGAAGCCGTACATCACCAGCTGCGAGGCGCCACCGCACAGCACGGCCTGCTCACCGAACAGGTCGGTCTCGGTCTCCTCGGTGAAGGTGGTCTTGATGCCGCCGGCGCGCAGTCCGCCGATGGCCTTGGCGTAGGAGAGCGCGAGGGCCCAGGCCTTGCCGGAGGGGTCCTTCTCCACCGCGACGAGGACTGGTACGCCGCGCCCGTCGACGAACTCGCGACGCACGAGGTGACCGGGACCCTTGGGCGCGACCATGAAGACGTCAACGCCCTCGGGCGGGGTGATGTAGCCGAACCGGATGTTGAACCCGTGCCCGAAGACCAGGGTGTCGCCCGGGGTCAGGTTGGGCTCGATCGCCTCGGCATAGACCTTCCGCTGCACCTGGTCGGGAGCGAGGATCACGATCACGTCGGCCTCCTCCACCGCCTCGGCGGGGGTGAGCACGCGCAGGCCCTCGGCCTCGGCCTTGGCGCGGCTCTTGGAGCCCTCCGGGAGACCGATGCGGACATCGACGCCGGAGTCGCGCAGCGACAGCGCGTGGGCGTGTCCCTGGCTGCCGTAGCCGATCACGGCCACGTTCTTGCCCTGGATCAGGGCAAGGTCGGCGTCGTCGTCGTAGAACATGTCAGCCACGGGGGCTCTCCTTCATTGGTTGCCGGCAGTTGGTTGGTTGTACGTCGGTGGAGTCAGCTGGGAATGACGTGCGCGGCCGCGACCGGCACCTGCACGGGACGCAGGGTGCGTTCGGTGATCGAGCGGCTCCCCCGCCCGATCGCGACCATGCCGGACTGGACGAGCTCGCGGATGCCGAACGGCTCGAGCACGGCGAGGAAGTCGCGCAGCTTGGCGGCGTTGCCGGTCACCTCGATCGTGACCGCATCAGGGGCGACGTCGACGACCTTGGCCCGGAACAGCTGCACGGCGTCGAGCACCTGGCCGCGGCTCTCGGTGTCGGCCTTGACCTTGATCAGGAGGAGCTCGCGCTCCACCGAGTCGCGGTCGTCGAGCTCGACGATCTTGAGCACCTCGACGAGCTTGTTCAGCTGCTTGGTGACCTGCTCGAGCGGAGACTCATCCACGCTGACCACGATCGTCATCCTGGAGACCTCGGGGTGCTCGGTGGGCCCGACCGCGAGCGAGTCGATGTTGAAGCCCCGGCGGCTGAACAACCCGGCGATGCGCGCGAGCACACCAGGCTTGTTCTCGACGAGGACGCTGAGCGTGTGAGTACTCATCAGATGTCGTCCTCCTCGAAGTCGGGCGCGAGGTCCCGGGCGTACTTGATGTCGTTGTTGGAGGAGCCCGCAGCGACCATGGGCCAGACCATGGCGTCGCGCTCGACCCGGAAGTCGACGACCACAGGGACGTCGTTGATCTCCATCGCCTTGGCAATCGTGGCGTCCACGTCGCCGGGCTTCTCGCACGAGAGACCCACGGCGCCGTAGGCCTCGGCGAGCTTGACGAAGTCAGGCACGCGCTTGGACTGCAGGTCGGTGTTGGAGTAGCGGCCCTCGTAGAACAGGGTCTGCCACTGCCGGACCATGCCCAGCGACTCGTTGTTGATGATCGCGACCTTGATCGGGATGCCCTCGATCGTGCAGGTGGCCAGCTCCTGGTTGGTCATCTGGAAGCAGCCGTCTCCGTCGATCGCCCACACCGTGGTGTCCGGGCAGCCGACCTTGGCGCCCATGGCGGCCGGAACGGCGTACCCCATGGTGCCGAGACCACCGGAGTTGAGCCAGGTGTTGGGGTGCTCGAACTTCACGAAGTGGGTGGCCCACATCTGGTGCTGACCCACGCCGGAGGCATAGATCGCCTCGGGGCCGGTGATGGCGCTGAGCCGCTCGATGACGTACTGCGGAGCGAGCCCACCGTCGGTCGGGGCGTCGTACCCGACGGGGTACTTCGCCTTGACGCCGGAGAGGAACCTCACCCACTCCTCGTAGTCGCCGGTGTTGCCGTTGTCCTGCTCGGCCTGCAGCGCGACGATCAGGTCGGCGATCACCTCGCGGGCGTCACCCACGATCGGCACGTCGGCGACCCGGTTCTTGCCGATCTCCGCGGGGTCGATGTCGGCGTGGATCACCTTGGCGTCCGGTGCGAAGGAGTCCAGGTTGCCGGTCACCCGGTCGTCGAAGCGGGCACCGAGGCTGATCATCAGGTCGCTCTTCTGCAGCGCCGCGACGGCGGCAACGGTGCCGTGCATGCCTGGCATCCCGAGGTGCTGAGGGTGGCTGTCGGGGAACGCGCCACGCGCCATCAGCGTGGTCACGACCGGCATGCCGGTGAGCTCGGCGAGGGTGCGCAGCTCCTTGTCCGCCCGCGACCGGATGACGCCACCACCCACGTAGAGGACCGGCCGGCGCGACGCCAGGATCAGCCGCGTCGCCTCACGGATCTGCTTGGAGTGCGGCCTGGTCACCGGGCGGTAGCCGGGCAGGTGCAGCTCGGTCGGCCAGGCGTACGTCGTCTGGGCCTGCAGCGCCGACTTGGCGATGTCGACGAGCACCGGGCCCGGGCGACCGGTCGAGGCGATGTGGAAGGCCTCGGCGATCACCCGCGGGATCGTGGCCGGGTCGGTGACCAGGAAGTTGTGCTTGGTGATCGGCATCGTGATGCCGCGGATGTCGGCCTCCTGGAAGGCGTCGGTGCCGATCATGCTGGCGCCGACCTGACCGGTGATCGCGACCAGCGGCACCGAGTCCATGTGTGCGTCGGCCAGCGGGGTGACCAGGTTGGTGGCGCCAGGACCGCTGGTGGCCATGCAGACGCCGACCTTGCCGGTGGCTGCGGCGTAGCCCTGCGCCGCGTGACCGGCACCCTGCTCGTGCCGCACCAGGATGTGCCGGATCCGGGAGTCGAAGAGGGGGTCGTACGCCGGCAGGATCGCACCCCCGGGGATACCGAAGATGTTCTCGGCCCCTGCACTTTCCAGGGACTGGATCAGGCTCTGCGCACCGGTGATGCTTTCACCGGTGGAGGCCACGCCGTCCCGGTCAAGCCTGTGATCGGTCATCTCTCCATCTTCCCTGTGCTGTCTTCGTGCTGCTGCATCGGGCCAACAAAAAACCCCTCGAGCCAGTCGGCTGACGAGGGGTCGACGCGTGGGCGTTGAGGGCTTGGCCCTCAGCTCACGCGTCGCGTGCGTACGAGAATCTCAAAACGCATGGCCCCAGCATGCCCCTACACCTGTAGGTGCTCAACTCAGTGTGCCTGACGTCCCGCATGTTGGGACGACCATCCCAGTGGTTGAACGTTCCTGCGGCCCACTCACGTTCGACGGTGAGACCTAGTCGCGAGCCTGCCAGGTGCAGACGCAGGCCTGGTTGCCGTCGGAGTCGGCGAGCACCCAGAACGCCGGAGCCTCGTCGTCGCTGACCAGGGTGCCTCCGGCGTCCAGAGCCGC
>JBDSBU010000017.1:0-29366 GCA_039921445.1 Marmoricola sp.
GGATCGTGACCACGCTCGCCCTGCCCTGGCGGGCGCCCAGGGAGTCGGGCGGCACCCGGCCTCCACTTCTGCGCCTGAGTCCGCACGTGGACCTTGACGGGGCCGCTCTGGAACGGATCACGGGAGCGCTTCAGGCCTGAGCCGGCGTAGCCGGAGGGAGTCGCTTGCCTCGATTTCCGACAAACGGCACTAAAAGGGTCAAAACTGCCTACCCTTGTTGGCATGTCGTCCCCCCGTTTGCTCAAGATCCTCGCCGTATCGGCGGCCACCTGCGTGCTCGCGGCAGGAACCATGCTGCCCGCCGACGCGGCCAGGCACGGCCACGGGCACCGCGCCCATCACAAGCACTCGAGCAAGGCGCACTTCAACCACAAGCACCGTTGGCACCACCGCCACAAGGCGGCCCCGAAGACCCAGAGCCCGGCTCCGGACCCGACACCAGCACCCTCCGACGACTCGATCTACGGCCCCCCGCCTGTCCGCCCGACCAACGCCGCGAAGCTGTTCCAGTGGGGCAACGCCTCGCTGAAGGACGAGTTCCACGGGCCGTTGGCCTCGAACTGGTTGGTCAAGGGTGGTGAGCCGGGCATGGTGCGCAACCAGAACGGCATGCTGACGCTCAACACGACGTCCAAGAGCGGCACGGTCACTGCCGACTGGCAGGCAGGAGCCCGCCAGTACGGCCGTTGGGAGGCCCGGATGAGGACGCGGCAGTACGACAA
Organism: Marmoricola sp.; assembly: GCA_039921445.1. Classification (GTDB taxonomy): domain Bacteria; phylum Actinomycetota; class Actinomycetes; order Propionibacteriales; family Nocardioidaceae; genus Marmoricola. Next base: position 723 of record JBDSBU010000017.1, read on the forward strand.
GACCGGTACGCCGTACCGCGCGGTGTGGGAGCTGATCCCGACCAGTGGTGAGGAGTGCAAGCGGAGCATCGTGCTCAGCGACTCCACCATCGGGCAGGACCCGGCCACCATGCACCTGCGCAACAACGGCGTGGACTTCTCCATGACCAAGCTTCTCGACCTGCGCCAGGACCTCTTTCACACCTACGCCATCGAGGTCACGCCCGACCGGATCTCATGGTTCATCAACACCAAGGTCGTGATGAGCGAGAAGCGCGACGCGGCCCGCACGGGGGAGAGCTACAACGTGCGCTTCCGGATGGCGGCTCCTCCTGGAGCGCGGATGAACCAGGGTCGGATGCAGATGGACTGGGTGCGCTACTACAACCTGGACCGCAAGAACGCCCAGTCGGTCGCGGCACCCCAGGCGGAGATGTCGAGCTCCGACGGGACCTGCTGAGCCTCCTCGCGCACGTTCCTCAGTGCGCGAAGGCCGGAGCCACCCGGACCCACGGGTGGGCGGTCTCCAGCTGGGCCGCCAGACCGAGGAGGGTTGCCTCAGATCCGGGACGCCCGACGAGCTGTATGGCGAGGGGCTGCCCGCTGCGTGAGGTCCCGGCCGGCACCGACATCGCCGGCCACCCCGCGACGTTCCACGGAGCGGCGAAGGGGGCGTAGTAGGCGTTGGAGCCGATGTTGGCGGCCCAGCCACGCTCGCTCCACCGGGTCGAGGAGCGTGGGCTCTGCGCCAGCATCGGGGTCAGCAGCACATCGTGGTCGGCGAAGAGCTTCTCGGCCCGGGCCTGCCACGCGGTGCGTCCGCTCTCGCCCGCCAGGCCCAGCTTCTTCAGCACCCGGCCGATCTTGGCGTGGCGGCGTACGCGTGGCTCGATCTTCTCGGGCTCCACCAGTTGCTCGATGTCCAGCGCGGTCCCGGCTGCCCAGCGGCCGAACTCGGTCGCGGTCAGGCGCAGGTCGTAGGCAGGGTGCGCGGTGGTCACGCTGTGGCCGGCGGCACGCAGGATCTCGGCGCTGCTCGTCGCTGCGGCCTTCCACTGCGAGTCCAGGGGAGTGAAGCCGGGGACCCGGGTCGACAGCGCGATCCTCAGCGCACCGGGCGCCACGGGGGTGGCCAATGTCGGGTCACCGGCCATCACCGAGAGCACCAGCGCAGCATCGGCCACGGTCGTGGTCAGCGGGCCGTTCTCTGCCATGTCGAACCACGAGCCGTTGCCCAGATCGGCGGGGACGACACCGAGGCCAGGCTTGATCCCGACCAGACCGCAGCACGCTGCCGGGATCCGGATCGAACCCATGCCGTCGTTGCCGTGGGCGACCGGAACCGTGCCCGACGCGACGGCGGCCGCCGAGCCTCCCGAGGAGCCACCGGGGGAGAGTGTCAGGTTCCACGGGTTGCGGGTGGTGCCGTACGTCGAGTCGGTGGTCCCGTAGACGCACAGCTCGGGCACCCGGGTGATTCCGACGACCACCGCGCCCGCGTCACGCAGCCGACGGACGATCTCATGATCCCTGGCCTGAGGCGCTGGGTCGGACCCTGCCGAGCCGGTGCGCATGGGCTCCCCGGTGACTGGCACGTTGTCCTTGATCGCCATCGGCACCCCGGCCAGGGGCAGCTGCTCCCGGTCGGAGCGGGCATCCACAGCGTCGGCCTCGGCGCGGGCCGCCTCCACCCGAACCACCTGGTAGGCGCCGATCTGTGCGTCCGCGTGCTCGATCCGCCCCAAGGCGCGGTCGACGGCCTGGCGGGCGGTGAGCGACCCCTGGCGCACGGCAGCCGCGATGCCCGAAGCAGTCTCGGTGCTGGCGGGAGAGTCAGAATCTGCTGCGGAATTCGACAAGGAGGTCACCCGAGGAGACGCTACCGTGCGGGCCTCAACCGAGCGCCACCAACGTGACGCACACCGCACACAGTGTGAGGCCGACTGCCTGGATCCGATGCACCCGCTCGTGGAGCACCACTGCCGCGAGCAGCACGGTGCCAGCGGGATAGAGCGAGGTCAGCACCGCCGAGACGGCGAGCAGGCCCTGCTGGGTCGCCACCAGGAACCCGACCAGCGCCGTGGCACTGAGCACGCCGCTGACCATTCCACCGTGGAGCTCGCTGCGGTGTCGTGGGACCGCGCTGCCGCCCACGGCCAGTGCCAGCAGGATCACGGTCGGCACACCGACCGCCTGGCTGAGGGCCACCGGCCAGTAGCCCGAGGCCTGCTCCACCTGGCCAAGGGCCGAGAAGACCAGGCCGAAACCGCAGCCGGCCAGCACCCCGTCGAGCAGGCCGGCGGCGAGACCCGGACGGTGCACCTCCTCCGAGGAAACGTCGGGTCGGGGCTCGCGCGCCACCAGCCAGATCGCCGGTGCGGCCACGAGGATGCCAGCCCACACCAGGGCAGCTGGGCGCTCTCCGGTGAGCACACCGACGATCACCGGGATCGCCGCCGCTCCGACCCCGGAGACCGGTCCGACCACTCCCATGCGTCCGCTGGCCAGGCCCCGGTAGAGGAACCCCGCGCCGGCTCCGTTGCCGATCCCGGCAAGTGCTCCCCAGAGCAGGTCGGTCGTGCTCGGCGTCCCGGGGAGCAGGAGCGCAATGGCCAGCGCCGCGACCAGGGCAGTGGCAGCGCTGACGGTGGCGACCGGCCAGGCCGACGTACGCCGGGAGGCGGCACCGCCGACGACGTCGGAGAGCCCGTAGGTCATCGCAGCGCCCAATGCGATCAGGACGGTCACCTCAGGTCACCACCACGCCGACCACCCAGGTCGCGGAAGCCAGCAGCGTCGAGGTCAGCTCGATCAGCAGTGAGAGACCCACCGCCTTGAGCGCGTGGACCGTGGCGGGCCACGCGCGTTCGCGACCCTGTCTGCGGAGCTCGGAGAGGTAGACGCCGAGCACGAATCCCAGGACAAGGCCGATCACTGGGACCACGAAGAAGCCGACCACGCCGAGCAGTCCGCCGAGCAGCAGGGTCGAGGTGGGAATTCCGGCGGTCTTGAGCCGGCGACCTGGGACGACGTACTTGGCCAAGCTGCCGAGCGCGACGAACGAGGCGGCCACGGCGAAGACCACCCACCCGGTGCCGGTGGCGATGTCCAGGGCCCAGACAAGCACCGCGCCGAGCACGAGCAGGGAGCCCGGCAGACCCGGGATCACGATCCCGACGAGTCCCACCGCGATCGCCAGCGCAACGAGGAGTTCGGTTCCTGTCATGGGCAGGACTCTCTCACCCGGTCCGTCGGTGTCCGCCTCGGGAGGCCAGGGAACGCCTGAGGCCCCGGTCCGCAAGGGACCGGGGCCTCAGGTGAAGGCTAGGAGGAGCTGGCAGCCCTAGTCACCTGTGGTGACGGTCGGCTTGGCGAGCTTGTCGGTCTCGTCCTGGACGTGGGAGGCGACCTCACGAAGCTTGTCGCCGTGCTCGCGGGCGTGGTGAGCACAGAAGAGGAGCTCGCCACCGCTCTGGAGCTGTACGCGGAGGTAGGCCTGGGCGCCGCATCGGTCGCAACGGTCGATCGCAGTGAGCGGCGCGGCACTTGGGGCTGTCGCAGTGGTCACTTCGGGCCTCACTCTCGTGTCATGGACTGTCTCGAGCACCGAGGCTTCTGACCCTGGTGGTGTTCTCATCAGTACTGAACATCAAATCACGGGAGATCCTTCCCCCGGTCATCCGATCCCACTCCAGAATCAGGTGGGACATTTCACACCGCTGGGTCGAGTGTCCACCGCATCGGCGGGCGATGGTGGTAAAACGCTCAACTCCACGGCCGTGTTTCTCTCCCAAGTGGAGCACACCACGCAAGGGCAGCCGAGCAGATCCGCCTGATGGCGCGTCGCGAACCAGCCCGGTGTGCCCGATCGGTAGATTTCTCCTACACCCCGTCACGCCCTCGCTTCGCCCACGCTTCGATCTGCCAACAGAGGTGCAAGGACCATCGACAACACCTACAACGCCCAGCACCTGCTCGTCCTCGAAGGACTCGAGGCGGTGCGCAAGCGTCCGGGGATGTACATCGGCTCCACCGACACCCGCGGACTCATGCACTGCCTGTGGGAGATCATCGACAACGCCGTCGATGAGGCCCTGGCAGGCCACTGCACCCGGGTCGACGTACACCTGCACCCGGACGGGTCGGCCGAGGTGCACGACGACGGCCGCGGGATCCCGGTCGACAAGGAGCCCAAGACCGGGCTCTCCGGAGTCGAGGTGGTCTTCACCAAGCTGCACGCCGGCGGCAAGTTCGGTGGCGGCTCCTACGCCGCCACGGGTGGCCTCCACGGCGTCGGTGCATCGGTCGTCAACGCTCTTTCCGCCCGCCTCGACGTCGAGGTGGACCGCTCGCCGGCGACCCAGGTGATGTCCTTCCAGCGCGGCGCGCCCGGGGTCTTCGCCGACGCCACTCCCGCTGGTCGCTTCGACCCGTCCTCGGGACTGCACAAGGGCAGCCGGGTGAAGAAGGGTGTCACCGGCACCCGGGTCCGCTTCTGGCCGGACAGGCAGATCTTCACCAAGGACGCCACCTTCACCTGGGACGAGCTGGTCACCCGGGCGAGGCAGACCTCCTTCATCGTTCCCGGTCTGGAGCTGGTCCTCAACGACCGGCGCGGAGACGAGGTGGTCACCGAGAGCTTCCGCCACGACGGTGGGATCACCGAGTTCTGTGAGTTCCTCAGCCACGACGAGGCAGTGAGCGAGGTCCTCCGCCTGCAGGGCTCGGACACCTTCAACGAGACGGTGCCATTGCTCGACGACAAGGGTCACATGACACCCCAGGACGTGGAGCGAGAGCTCGCCGTCGACGTGGCGCTTCGCTGGGGCAGCGGCTATGACACCGAGGTGCGCTCCTTCGTCAACGTGATCGCCACCCCCAAGGGCGGAACGCACGTCTCGGGGTTCGAGGCAGCCGTGACGAAGACCTTCAACGACGTCATGCGCGGCGCGCGCGTGCTCAAGACCAACGACACCGACGTGATCAAGGACGACGTCCTCGAGGGCATGACCGCCGTGGTCACCGTCAGGCTGGCCGAGCCGCAGTTCGAGGGTCAGACCAAGGAAGTGCTCGGTACGCCGGCCGCACGTGCCGTCGTACGCAAGGTGGTCGCGGCAGAGCTCAAGGAGTTCCTGACCTCGACGAAGCGCGCCGAGAAGGCCCAGGCCAAGCTGGTGATGGAGAAGGTCGCCGGTGCCGCCAAGACGCGGTTGGCGGCCCGCCAGCACCGCGACACCCAGCGCCGCAAGAATGCGCTGGAGTCCTCGGCCCTGCCGGCCAAGCTCAACGACTGCCGCAGCACCGACGTCGAGCGCTCGGAGCTGTTCATCGTCGAGGGCGACTCGGCGATGGGCACCGCGAAGGCTGCGCGCAACTCGGAGTTCCAGGCGCTGCTGCCGATCCGGGGCAAGATCCTGAACGTCCAGAAGGCCACGGTCGCCGACGTGCTGAAGAACGCCGAGTGCGCCTCGATCATCCAGGTGATCGGTGCCGGCTCAGGTCGCACCTTCGACCTCGAGCAGGCGCGCTACGGGCGGATCATCCTGATGGCCGACGCGGACTCCGACGGCGCGCACATCCGCTGCCTGCTTGCGACCCTGTTCTTCAAGTACATGCCCGAGCTGGTCACCGGGGGGCGGCTCTTCACCGCGGTCCCACCGCTGCACCGGATCGAGCTGTCCAATCCCAAGAAGGGGATGGACAAGTACATCTACACCTACTCCGACGCCGAGCTGCAGCGGAAGTTCGCCGAGCTGACCAAGAAGGGCGTGCGCTGGAAGGACCCCGTGCAGCGCTACAAGGGCCTCGGTGAGATGGACGCCGACCAGCTCGCTGAGACCACGATGGATCCCCGTCACCGCACCCTGAGGAGGATCACCGCCGACGACGCCGCCGACGCGGCCCAGGTCTTCGAGCTGTTGATGGGCACCGACGTGGCCCCGCGCAAGGACTTCATCGTGGCCGGTGCCTACGAGGTCGACGCCGACGCCATCGACGCCTAGGACCCACCGTGTGGGACCAGGTGTGGGCGGTGGTGGTGATCCTGACGGACCGTCGGTCCGTGCGGCTGGGGTACGTCGTCTCGGCGGTCGGGCTCGTGGCACTGGCCCTCGCGCTGACCCGTCGGGCGGGTTGGGCCACGGGTCGGCGCGTGCTCGGCGTCCTCGCCGCTCTGGGGCTTGCGATCTTCCCCGCGATGACGCTGGCCCGGCACGGCATCGAGCTGCGCGTGCCTACCTGCGAGTGGGGCTGGGGCGTGCGTCTGATCACTCCCGAGCAGGTGCTGAACTTCGCGCTGCTCGTTCCCGCAGGCTTCTTCGCCGGGTGTGGCCCGTGGCCGTGGTTGCGCTGTGCCTGAGCGCGGCCGTCGAGACCGTCCAGGCGGTCCTCAACCTGGGGACCTGCCAGACCGGTGACGTCTTGCGCAATCTCGCGGGCGCGGTCCTCGCGGCCTATGAGGGCACCGTGCTGGCCCGCTGGCTGCAGCGGCGTACGGCCCGGAACCGCTTGTAGATCGGGGTTGTGGACGGGAGGGTTCAGCCTTGCTTGTCGGGTCCGGCGTGGGTCGGCGTGATCTGGAGAAGAACCCGACGCTCGCGTTCCATCCCTGCGCGGTAGTCGTCCCAGTCCTCAGGCTCGCCACTGATTCCGCGGTAGTACTCCACCAGCGGCTCCATCGCTTCGGGGAGGGAGATCACCTCTGCCTCGCCCTCGACGTAGATCCACTGCCCGAAGAATCCATCGGGGAACACGCAGACCTGGACCCAAGGATCGGCCCGCAGGTGCTTGGTCTTGTACGCCGTCTCGCGGCTGCTCACCGTCAGCCGGCCCGAATCGTCCACGCCCACGAGCACGGGGCTCTGATGGAGCCCGGTCGCACTGCGCGTGGCGATCACCGCGCGGTGGTGTGAGCGGATGAAGGCGCGTGCCGTGTCGAGGTCCATGGATTCAGTGTGGCTCGCGGCCAGTGAGTCGCCGCCTCAGGCGAGCTGGTCGAGCAACCCGGTGTCCACGTCGTAGAGGAAGCCGCCCACGGCGATCGTGTCGGGGATGAGGGGGTGGGCCCGCACCTTGCGGACATCATCGAGCAGTGTTGCCTGCTGGTCCTCGACTACGCCGAAGGTCTGCCACGAGGCGTCCACACCGGCGGACTTCCCGACCTGCTCACGCAGCTCCTCCTGGGTGGCGCTCGCCATGGCGCAGCGGGTGTGCGGCACCACGAGGATCCGCTCCACGCGGAGCAGGTGTACTCCGAGCACCAGGGCCTCGAGGGCCTGAGGCGTGACGCGCCCGCCGGGATTGCGGAAGATCTTGGCATCTCCGGGCTCGAGGCCCAACATCCCGAGCGGGTCGATCCGGGAGTCCATGCAGGTGACGATGGCGATGCCGGCATGGGCCACGCCGTCGAAGCCGGCCAGGTCGAAGGTCTCGGCGAACGACTGGTTCGCGCTCAGGATGTCGTCGAAAGCTCCGGAGGTCACAGTGCTGAACCTAGTGCCTCAGCTGTCATTTCGACACGTGATGTAGGCCACCGTCGGGTCTGCGCGAGTGCCCGGTCGGCGACGTGGAGACGGACGCGAGTGCCCGGTCGGCGGAGTGCAGGACAGGGTCAGTGCAGGGCAGGGTCAGCGGGTGCGAGCGCCGCGAAAGAGCAGCACGGCCAGGACGGCGGCGATCACGGCACAGACCGCGGCGCCGGAGAAGATGGCCTGGAGCTGTTCGACGCCGGCCTGCTCGATCAGACGGGTGTACGCCGCGCAACGGGTCCGCCCACCGGTGCACACGTCGTTGGGCGAGGGGATCCCCGTCTCGACCGCGTAATAGCGCCGCAGCCCGATCGTGGTCAGGGCCGAGATGCCCACGAGCATGCCGACCATCCGTGAGACGACCAGCAGGGCGCTGGTGACGCCGTGGACGGCGTCCTCGGTGGAGGCGAGCAGGGCAGCGTTGACCGGAGCCAGAGCCAGCCCGAAGCCGAGCCCGGTCAGCGCCAGCACTGCCGAGGACGAGAGCTGGTTCAGCGAGTCGAAGCCCCATCCGGCCATCACCTGGAAGCCGACGGCCGAGAGCAGCATGGCCGGGGCAGCGATCAGCCCCGCGGGGACATGACGCACCAACCAGCCGCCGATGAGGGCGCCGACGGGCAGGGCCACCAAGAACTCCACGAGCACCAAGGCGGCCTTGATCTGGTCGCCCTCGGCGATGGTGACGCGCGCGAAGATCGGAATGTCGACCAGCGCCGCGATCAGGGCCGCGCCCACGAAGAAGCTCACCGCGAGCGAGCCCCATGCGGGACGCAGGGCGAACGCTTGGTGCGGGACGAGGGGCTTGGAGGAGCGGCGGTTGTGCAGGGCGAACAGCACCGTGGCCACGGCTGCCAGGGCGAGGTACCAAGGGCCGGCGGGGGAGAGGACCTGCACCTCTGGGTTGGCGGTCGCGAAGGCCAGGATGATCCCGCCCAGGGCCACCGAGAGCAGGCCAGCGCCCACCAGGTCGGCCTCGCGCACCGACCCCCACCAGCTGCGCACGTCGACGAGGGGACGCGTGGCCAGCAACAACCGGACCACGAACGCGACCGCCAACAGCAGGGTGGTCACGCCGACCAGCGAGAACCAGCGTGAGCTCCCGTCGAGGAACGGCACGAAAGGGCCACCAAGAGCGACCGAGGTGACCAACCGGTCGGGCTGGCGCATCACCAGGAGCATCGCGACCAGGGCCAGGGCGCCGAGCAGCAGTCCGATCCAGTCCAAGCGCCGCCACCACGCGTCGGCCGCACCGTCGGCGTGTGGTGGGGAACCGGGATCGGGACCACCAGAGAGGGAGAGGGAGGCGACGGCGGCGGCCAGCACCAGACCGACGGCGAGGTTGATCCAGAAGATGTCGCGCCAGTCCCCGAAGGCGAGCACCACAGCGCCGTACAGCGGACCGAGCACGCTGCCCAGCTCCTGCACCGCCCCCACGACGCCCAGCGGCACGCCCCGTCGATCCGCGGGGTAGAGGTCGGCGACCAGCGCCAACGTGACCGGCACCAGGCCACCACCCCCGACGCCTTGGAGGAAGCGGCCCGCCACCAGGCTGTTCAGGTCGTACGCCGCCGCAGTGACCAGCGAGCCGAACGCGAAGACGAGCAGCGCGGCCACGAGCACCGGGGTCCTGCCCCGCAGGTCTGCGATCCGGCCGATCAACGGCAACATCGCGACGTAGCCGAGCAGGAAGCCGCTCACGATCGGGGCAGCGCGCTGCAGCTGGTCCACGCTCAGACCGACCGAGGCCATCATGTCCGGCAGGGAGAGCACCACGACATAGGTGTCGGCGGCCGCGAAGGCGACGGCAACCGAGGCCAGGCCGAGCAGCAGTCGCCCGGCACGACCGGGATCCGTCGTCGTCGGCGCGCCGGGGTTCGCAGTGGCCACGGGCGCCGGACCGATCAGGCCGCAGGAGCGGTGATCGTGACGCCCTTGTCGTACTGGTCGAACTTCACGTCGTAGGTGGTGTCGTCGTTGCCGGCGAAGAACTTCCCGGTGACCTTGACGGTCGTGGCGAAGCCCTTCTCGTCGATACCCACCACGGTCTTGTAGGTCGAGGCAGTGTCGGCGCTGGGGATGATCGCCTTGACCGCGGCACCAGGCACGGTGCCGCTGTAGCTGGTCAGGATCTGGTCGGAGGAGCGCTTCTCGCTGCCCTTCTTCAGATCCTTCATCTGGGTGAGCAGCGAGGACAGGCCCGTCGCGGGGTCAGCGAAGTCCGCAGGGTCGGGTGCGCCGTACTCACTCGGCTTGATCACGGCGAACTTCGTCTGCAACGGCAGCTTGGCGTAGACCTTGCCGTCGAGCGAGGTGATCGGGACCGTCGCGGTCAGGCCGCCGAGCACCACCTTGACCTCGCCCTGGAAGGCCGGCGCCTGAGTCAGGTCACCGTCGGCCCCCAGCACTCCGTTGCCCGAGGAGGGAGTTGCAGAGGTGGACAGAGCGATGTGCACACTGCTGGCATCGTCGAAGTTCTTCTTGGCGACCTTCATCACCTCGGCAGGTGAGGGCTCATCGGCCTTCGCGGAGGAGCCTCCGCAGCCGGAAAGCAGCAGCGTTCCGGCGAGGAGTGCGAGGGCAAGGGGCCGCAGCCGGCGGGGCAGGGGGTCGAAGGCCATGGGATCAGCCTGCCACGTCGTCGGTCGCGGCAGAGGCAGAGACCGAGGCAGCGACCGAGGCGAAGACCGCCGCGGATGACGCGCCCACGATCGGCTGACTGCCCGGAACTCCGGATCCATCGCGGCGGGCGACGGGCTCCGGCAGCTCCACTGGTGCGCCACTGTCCGCAGCAGCGCGCACCGGCGAGGCACCCGCCCAGGCAAAGACCAGCTCGTCCTCACCCCGCAGGAAGCGGTGGCAGCGGACGCCACCGGTGGCGCGTCCCTTGGCGGGGTACTCCGAGAACGGGGTGAGCTTCACCGAGCCCGACTCGGTGCCGGGCAGCGCCGAGCTTGTCCCGGAGACGGAGAGCAGCACCGACTCCTCTGGAGCCAACGCCGTGAACGAGATCACGCGCGCGTCGGCGACCAGCTTGATGCCGGCGATGCCGCCGCCTGCCCGCCCCTGGGGCCGCACGTTGTCGGCACCGTAGTGCAGCAGCTGGGCATCGCTGGTCACGAAGCACAGGGCCTCGGTGCCGGTGCGCAGCTCGAAGGCACCGACGACCTCGTCGCCGTCCTTGAGCGAGATCACCTCCCAGTCGTCCTTGTTGGCCAGGTACTCCGGGTGCACGCGTTTCACCACTCCCTGACGTGTCCCAAGGGCCAAGCCGGGGGAGTCAGGAGCGAAGCTGGTCAGCCCCAGGACTCGCTCGCCGTCGAGGGTCAGGAACTCCCCGACGGGTGCCCCGCCCTGCAGGTTGGGGTGGTTGGCGGTGCTCGGCAGCGTGGGCAGGTCGAGCACGCCGAGCTTGACCACCCGGCCGGCCGAGGTGAGCACGCCGACCTCGCCGCGGGCAGTGGCGGTGACTGAGGAGACGATGACGTCGTGCCGGGCTCGACCTCCGCCGTCCCCGGGCGGGTCGAGGTTGGTGGTGCGCGCCAGCAGGCCGCTCGAGGACAAGAAGACGTGGCAGGGGTCGTCGGCGACCTCGAGCGGCGTGGCGGTCGAGGTGGCGGTCTGACCCGATGACTCCAGCAGCACCGTCCGGCGCGGGGTGCCGTAGGTCTTGGCGACGTCGGTGAGCTCCTCGGAGACCACCTTGCGCAGCTTGGCGTCGTCGCCAAGGATCTCGTCGAGCTCCGACATCGTTCGGCGAAGCTCCTCGTTCTCCTTCTCCAGGTCGATCCGGGAGAACTTCGTGAGCCGTCGTAGCGGCATCTCCAGGATGTAGTTGGTCTGGATCTCGGTGAGGTCGAAGACCGTCATCAACCGCTCGCGTGCCTCCTGCACGGTCTCGCTGGCGCGGATCAGCTGGATCACCTCGTCGATGTCGATAATCGCCAGCAGGAGGCCTTCGACGAGGTGGAGCCGGTCGGCGGCCTTGCCACGTCGAAACTCCGAGCGCCGGCGTACGACGTTGAAGCGGTGGGCCAAGAAGACCTCGAGCATCTCCTTGAGACCCAGGGTCCGGGGCTGACCGTCCACCAGCGCCACGGTGTTGATCGAGAAGACGTCCTCCATCGGGGTGCTCTTGAACAGCTGCTCGAGCAGGGCCTCGGGGTGGAAGCCGTTCTTCACCTCGATCACGAGGCGCAGGCCCTTCTCGCGATCGGTGAGGTCCTTGACGTCGCTGATGCCTTGCAGCTTCTTGGCCTGCACCAGCTTCTTGATCGCGGCGATCACGCGTTCGGTGCCCACCCCGTAGGGCAGCTCGGTGACCACGATGCCCTTGCGTCGGGGCGTCACCGACTCGATCCGGGTGGTGGCACGCATGCGGAAGCTGCCGCGCCCGGTCTCGTAGGCGTCGCGCACACCCTCCAGACCGATGATCTTGCCTCCGGTGGGCAGGTCGGGGCCAGGGATGAACCGCATCAGCGCGTCGAGGTCGGCCTTGGGGTGGGTGAGCAGGTGCCGCAGCGCCTGGATCACCTCGATGAGGTTGTGCGGGGCGATGTTGGTGGCCATGCCCACTGCGATCCCCGACGCCCCGTTGACCACGAGGTGCGGGATCGCAGCGGGGAGCACCGAAGGCTCGATCTCGCGGCCGTCGTAGTTGGACCTGAAGTCGACGGTGTCCTCGTCGATGTCTGCGGTCATCGCCACGGCTGCCGGAGCCATCCGGCACTCGGTGTAGCGCATGGCCGCGGGGGGGTCGTCGGGCGAGCCGAAGTTGCCGTGGCCATCGACCGTCGGGAGACGCATCGACCAGCTCTGGGACTGCCTGACCAGTGCGTCGTAGATCGCGGTGTCGCCGTGCGGGTGGAAGCGGCCCATCACCTCACCGACCACGCGGGAGGACTTCACGTGGCCACGGTCGGGGCGTAGTCCCATGTCGTGCATGCCGTAGAGGATGCGGCGCTGGACCGGCTTGAGGCCGTCGCGCGCATCCGGCAACGCGCGGGCGTAGATCACCGAGTAGGCGTACTCCAGGAAGCTCGTGCGCATCTCGTCACCGACATCGATGTCGACGATGTGTTCCTCGAAGTCCTCGGGGGTCGGGGGTGCGCTGCGTCGAGCCATGTCGGGGATTGTCCCAAGACAGCAGCCTGATCCCGCCGGGGGCTCGCCGTAACGGCGTCTCCATCGGGGGTGGGACGGTATCGTTCTGTTGTGACCGTGCCGGAAACGCAGACCTCTACGCCTCAGGTGCGGGACTACCCAGCGCACTGGGAAGCAGACGTGCTGCTGCGCGACGGTCGCACCGCGCACCTGCGTCCGATCACCCCACAGGACGCCCAGGGACTGGTCGACTTCTACGAACAGGTCTCCGACCAGTCCAAGTACTTCCGGTTCTTCGCTCCGATGCCACAGCTCTCCGAGCGCGACGTGCTCAGGTTCACCACCGTCGACCACCGCGACCGGGTGGCCTTCGTGGTGACAGTGGCCGAGCTGATCATCGCGGTCGGTCGCTACGACGTCGTCGAGAAGGGCCAGGCCGAGGTCGCCTTCCTCGTCCAGGACTCGCACCAGGGCCGCGGGATCGGCCAGCTCCTGCTCGAGCACCTCGCCCAGGCCGGGCGCGAGCGAGGGGTCGACCGCTTCACCGCGGAGGTGCTGCCCGACAACCGGCCGATGATCCAGGTCTTCCGCGAGCAGGGCTACAAGGTGGCCGGCGGGTGGGAGGAGGGCGTGATGCACGTCGAGTTCGACATCGACCCGACCGACACCGCGCTCGGGGTGATCTCGGCTCGGGAGCACCGGTCCGAGGCCACCTCGATCGCAGCCTTCCTCAATGCCCGCAGCGTCGCGGTGATCGGAGCATCACGTCGCAGCGACACCATCGGCTCGGTGCTGGTGCGGAACCTGGTGCTGGGGGACTACGCCGGTCGGGTCTACGTCGTCAACCCGGCCGCGGACTCGGTCGCGGGCATGCCGTCCTATGACAACGTGGGCGACATTCCTGGTGACGTCGACGTGGCGATCGTGGCTGTCCCGGCCGAGGCCGTGCAGGACGTCATCCTCGACTGCGCCGCCAAGGGAGTGCACGGCCTGATCGTGATCTCCAGCGGGTTTGCGGAGATCGGTGAGGAGGGTCGCAAGCGTCAGCGCAAGCTCGTCGGCCTGGCCCGCTCCTACGGCTTGCGGGTGATCGGACCGAACTGCCTGGGTGTGATCAACACCGCCACGGACGTGTCGATGAACGCCTCGCTGGCGCAGCTGATGCCACCGCGGGGTCGGGCGGGGTTCTTCTGCCAGTCCGGCGCCCTCGGCTCGGCGATCCTGGAGAAGGTGCGTGGCCGCGGGCTGGGGCTCTCGACCTTCGTCAGTGCCGGCAACCGTGCCGACGTCTCCGGCAACGACCTCCTGCAGTACTGGGAGGAGGACGACGCCACCGAGGTGATCCTGCTCTACCTGGAGTCGATCGGTAACCCGCGCAAGTTCTCGCGGATCGCCCGCCGGGTCTCGCGGCAGAAGCCGATCATCGCCGTGCGTTCGGGGCGTACGACGCAAGGAGTGCCGATGGGTCACGCGGTGCGCCACATCGCCGCCCCACCGGCCGCAGTCGACGCGATGTTCAGCCAGGCCGGGATCATCCAGGTCGACACCCTCGACGAGATGTTCGATGTCGCCCAGCTGCTCGCTCACCAGCCGCTCCCGCGTGGTGGCCGGGTGGCCATCGTGGGCAACTCCGACGCCCTCGGGCTGCTGGCGGTCGATGCCGCCGTTGCCAGCGGGCTGAGCGTCACCACCGCGATCCCGTTGGGGTCGGACGCGACAGCCGAGGACTTCGAGATCGCCCTCGACGCGGCGATCGACGATGACAAGGTTGACGCGGTGGTGGCCGTCTACATCCCGCCTCTGAACGCAGGCGGAGAGGCCGTGGCCAACGTGCTCGCGGCAGTGGGCGAACAGTCCGACAAGCCGTTGGTCTCGACCTTCCTCGGCCGCGAGGGCGTTCCGGAGCTCTTGCGGGTGCCGGACCTCTCGGGCAACACCGCCGGACGTGGCTCGGTGCCGTCCTACCCGGCTGTCGAGGCTGCGGTCCGCGCGCTGTCGCGGGTGGTCGACTACGCAGCCTGGCTGGCGCGGCCCGAGGAATCGAACGAGGCCCTCGCCGAGACCGACATCGAGGCGGCGACGCGCTTCGTCAACGAGCTGCTGATGCACACCCCCGAGGGTCGTGACCTCACTGACGCCGAGATGCAAGAGCTGCTCGGCCACTACGGCGTCCCCCTGTGGGAGCGGATCCCGGTCAACACCCTCGACGAGGCTGTCGCAGCCGGGGAGCGGCTCGGCTGGGACGTGGTGGTCAAGGCGACCGCCGAGCGTCTGCGACAGCGCCCCGACATGGCCCACGTGTTCCGCAACATCGACGATGCGCAGAGCATGCGGGGCGCCTGGGAGGCGCTCGACGAGCTGATCACCGACCCCGGTGACGCCGCCTTCGTCGTCCAGCGCACCGCTCCGCCCGGGGTCCCGGTGGCGATCGGAGGGCTCGAGGACCCGCTGTTCGGGCCGGCCATCTCCTTCAGCGTCTCCGGTGCGCTCACCGATCTGCTCGGCGACCGGGCCTACCGGATTCCGCCGATCTCCAGACTCGACGCGGCCGAGACGGTGCGTGCGATCAAGGCGGCTCCGTTGCTCTTCGGCTACCGCGGCAGCGAGGAGGTCGACGTCCCGGCCGTCGAGGACTTGATCCGCCGAGTGGCTCAGCTCAAGATCGACCTGCCCCAGCTGTGCCGGATCGACCTGCTGCTCGTGCATGCGACGTCGGAGGGCACCAGCGTGCTGCGGGCGACCGGTCGGGTCGAGCCGGTGGCCGATCCTCGCTCGGACAGGTTCGTGCGTCGGCTCACCGCGCAGGTGAGCGACCCGGACGAGGTCTGAACCGGCCGTGCCCGCGAGCTCTGCCGTCGTGACAGACTGACTCCCATGCGTTCAGTCACCTCCCAGGACCGCTTCGACGAGCTCGTGGTCGCGATCGAGAAGACCGGCTACTACCCACAGGTGGTGGCCAGCGGTGTGCGGGCTGCCGTCGCCGGCGAGGAGGTCACCTCCTTCCTGGTGCACCACGAGCCCACCATCGATCGTGACGAGGTGCGCCGCCACATCACCGTCGCGGTGCTCACCGGCTCCCGGCTGATCCTGTGCCACACCGACGAGCACGCGCCGGACGACCTGCTGCCGGAGCCCTACACCTCCACCTCCTCCGAGGCGATCCGGCTCTCGTCGGTCAAGTCGGTGATCGTGAATCGGATGGTCGCGAACCCGGCCGGGTTCGCCGAGGGCGCTTCCCCCGTGCCCACCGAGGTGGTGCTGAGCATCGGTTGGGGCGGCATCAGCCGGATCGACCTCGAACCGGCCGCCTGCGCGGATCCGGAATGCGACGCCGACCACGGCTACACCGGAGTGCTGGCCTCCGACGACTTCTCCGTGCGCGTCAGCTCTGCGGCCGACGGGCAGAGCGCCGTCGATGAGTTGCTGGTCTTCGCCGAGAGCCTCTCCGCGCGAACCCAGCACTGAGCCCGTGAGCACAGCGGCTCCCGGCTTCGTCGAGCCCGGCTACTCAGGAGCCCAGCCCGGTCGCACCCTGGGAGACGTGCTGCCTGCGGTGGCCTCGGCCCTCGGCATCGATGTCGGCTTCCACGAGACGTCGCTGGTGCTGCCGCCGGCTCCGGCGTACGTCGTGATGCTCGTCGACGGGCTCGGGCACGACCTGCTCGCCGAGCATCGCTCGCACGCCCCATACCTGCACTCGCTGCTCGGAGAACCTCCCGCGACGTGCGGGGTGCCGTCCACGACGGCGACGTCGTTGACCTCGTTGGGCACCGCGATGACCCCTGGTCAGCACGGTCTGGTCGGCTTCACTTCGCGCGTGCCTGAGACCGGCAAGCTGCTCAACGCACTGTTCTGGAACAAGGCAGTCGACCCGCTGGAGTGGCAGCCGCACCCCACGGCGTTCGACCGGCTCGAGGCTGCCGGTGTACGCACCTCCGTGGTGAGCAAGCGCGACTTCGTGGACTCGGGCCTGACCCGGTGCGGCCAGCGCGGCGCCCGCTACGTCGGTGCCGACGACATCGGTGAGCGCATTGCGGGGGTCGTGGACGCTGCCCGGGACCGGCCCTCGGTGACCTACGTCTACGACGGGGACCTGGACTGGCACGGGCACCGCGCCGGGGTCGACTCCCAGCGTTGGCGCGGCCAGCTCCGCGATATCGACGAGGACGTCCAGGAGATGCGCGAAGCCTTGCCACGGGAGGTCAGACTGGTCGTCGTGGCCGACCACGGCATGGTCGACTCCACTCCCGAGACGCACATCGACATCGACCAGACCCCGGCTCTTCGGGCCGGCGTGACCCTCCTCGGTGGCGAGGCGCGCTTCCGGCACGTCTACTGCCACAGCGGCGCGGTCGAGGACGTGGCGGCGACCTGGCGTGAGGTGCTCCACGGTCGCGCGAGCGTGTTCACCCGCGAGGAGGCGACCGCACGCGGCTGGTTCGGTCCGGTGTCCTCCTCGGTCAGTCGCCGGCTCGGTGACGTGGTCGTGGCCGCCCACGACAACTGGGCCCTGATGAGCTCGGTCGACTTCGCCTACGAGATGACGCTGGTGGGCCTGCACGGCTCCCTGACCCCCCGCGAGATGAACATCCCGATCCTGGTCTGCTGACCGCCGAGCGGGCACTCGCGTCCGCCCCCAGACCGCCGAGCGGGCACTCGCGTCCGCCCCCAGACCTCCGAGCGGGCACTTGCGTCCGCCCGGGGTGTCAGCCGAACGGAAGCGGTTCGGCGATCATCGAGATTGCGCGCGCCCGCGCCGCGGTCATCCTGCGCCGATGGTGGGCCCGACAGAGCACCTCGTAGCCGACCTCGGCGGGCTCGTGGCTGTCGACGTCGCCGACCACGATCACCTCGCCCTCGGTGACCATCTCGCCGTCGCTCGTGCGAGCGTTGTGGGTGGCGCGCTTGCCGCACCAGCACAACGCCTCGACCTGGAGTACGTGCATCCGGTCGGCGAGCTCGACGAGGCGTTTCGAGCCTTCGAACAGGACGGTCCGGAAGTCCGAGAGGATCCCGAAGGCAAAGGCGTCGATCTGCAGCTCGTCGACGATCTTGGCCAGCTGTTCGATCTGGAGCCCGGTGTAGAACTGGGCCTCATCACAGATCAGGTAGTCGATCCGAGCGCCCTGGGTGAGCTCGTTGACGACGTAGCGCCAGAAGTCGAATCCCGCGTCGACCTCGATGGCGTTGTGGGTCAGTCCCAGGCGTGAGGAGATCTGGGCCTCGCCGGCGCGGTCGTGGGTGGTGAAGATCCTGCCCACCCGTCCACGCGCGTCGTGGTTGTGGTTGGTCTGCAGGGCGAGCGTGCTCTTACCGGAATCCATCGTGCCGGTGAAGAATTGGAGTTCAGCCATCGGGGAGGATCATGCCATGAGCCTTCCCGCTGACAGCCCGCTCATCGACGTCGAGGCCCTGGTCGCGCTGGTCGCGCAGGGTGGTGCGACCGTGCTGGACGTGCGCTACCACGTGGGGGGTCCACCGGGAGCCACCGAGCACGCCCGCGGGCATGTCCCGGGCGCGAGCTACGTCGACCTCGACACGGCGCTCGCAGGGACGCCCGGTGCCCGCGGACGGCACCCGCTGCCGGACCCGGGGGACTTCGAGGAGGCGATGCGCGCGGCCGGCGTACGCCAGGACCACTCTGTGGTGGTGTACGACGACTGGGCCGGTCGAGCCGCCGCGAGGTGCTGGTGGCTGTTGCGCTGGGCCGGGCACCGCGACGTGCGCGTGCTGGACGGAGGCTGGTCGGCCTGGGTCGCAGCCGGGCAGCCCGTCTCGGACCGACCGGCCGACCCTGTGCGCGGTGATCTGGTCGTGCGCCCGGGCGGGATGCCGGTCCTGGCGCGTGCCGACGTGCTCGGCCATGCCGAGCGGGAGGTCCTGATCGACGCGCGGAACCCCGAGCGTTTCCGGGGCGACGTCGAGCCACTCGACCCCGTCGCCGGTCACATCCCTGGGGCGCTCAATGTGGCCACCGGGGACAACCTCACCGACCAGGGACGCTTCCGTCCCGTCGAGGAGCTGCGTCAGGTCTACGCGGCGGCAGCCGGACACGAGGTGGCGGCGTACTGCGGCTCGGGTGTGACCGCCACCCACGACATCCTCGCGATGTCGCTGGTCGGCATCGACGCCGCGCTCTACGCGGGCTCGTGGAGCGAGTGGGTCGCGGACTCGTCGCGTCCGGTGGCCACGGGCGACTGAGGCTTCAGCGCCGCACGATCGCGAAAACTACTGCGACACCGACCGCCATTCCCACCAGGGCACCGAGGAGCTCACCACCTGCACCGATCGCAGGCACGACGACGGAGCCGGCTCCCGCGAGCAGCATCACGACAAGAGCGAGGCCGACGCGACGCAGCATCTCCTTGACGAACAGCGTGGTCAGCGTCTCGGTCCCACCCCGCCGGTTCAGCGGCTGAACGCCGATCACGGCTTTGGGAGAGAGCGCTCCGTAGATGTGTGGATAGCTCTCGTTGCCGACCTCGTCCTCGCGCCAGGGCACCTCGAGCCGGTCGGTGTCGATGGTGAGCAGCAGCAGGGGTTCGCGCACGTCACGGTAGTAGCGCTGGAAGACCGGCTGCACCTGATCGCGGCGCGCGGCGTGCAGGAATCCCTCGTCCTCCAGGGAGCGTCCACGCGTCGAGGTGCGATAGGCACCGGAGCGCTTTGCCGCCTCCCAGTCCTCGACAGTGGCGATGTGATGGATCTGCATCCGAACCGCCTACCAGTGCACGCCCTTGAGCATCCGCGAGAGCACCATCTGGGCGCTGACGCTCTCGGACTTGCCCTCGCCGCTCACGCCACGCGCGGCCGAGGAGTCCGGAAAGACCTGGTAGGCCATGTGCAGGACGCGGAAGGCCGTCTTCGGCGCCAGGGTGTGCGCCAGCGAGCCGAGGTTGCCGGTCTTGGTGTTGATCTCGTGCGGACGCTCGACCAGAGCGGTGATCACCTTGCTGGCGGCCTGTGCGGGACTGATGGTCGGAAACTTGTCATACATCTTGGTCGGCGCGATCATCGGCGTGCGCACCAGCGGCATGTGGATGCTGGTGAAGGAGACACCGTCGCCGATCAGCTCGCTGGACACGACGTTGGCCCAGGCGTCCAGGGCCGCCTTCGAGGCGACGTACGCCGAGAACCGCGGCGGATTGGTGAGCACCCCGATCGATGAGATGTTCACGATGTGGCCCGACTTCTGCTCGCGCATCTTCGGCAGGATCCCCATCACCAGCCGGATCGCCCCGAAGTAGTTGAGCTGCATCGTGCGCTCGAAGTCGTGGAACCGGTCCTCGCTGAGCTTCAGCGAGCGGCGGATCGAGCGACCGGCGTTGTTGACCACGAAGTCGACATGGGTGTGGTCCTCGCGGACCTGCTTGGTCAAGGTGTCGATCGCGTGCAGGTCGGAGAGGTCGCAGGGGTAGGCGAAGGCAGTGCCGCCCTGCGCCTCGATCAGCGCCTTGGTCGCGTCGAGCTTCTCCTTGCCGCGGGCGACCAGGAGCGGGATCCCGCCGGCCTTGGAGATCTGGACGGCAGTGACCAGGCCGATGCCCGAGGACGCGCCGGTGATCAGCACGGTCTTGCCCTTGAGCGCCTTGACTGCTGCGGAGTCGCGCTTGATCGAGTCGTCGAGCATGTCCTCCCAGTAGGACCACAGCGTGGAGGCGTAGGACTCCAGGTCCGGCACGGCGATGCCGGAGCCGGCCAGCGCCTTCTGGGTGGTTCGCGAGGCGTAGACGGCTGGGAAGGAGACGTGTTCAAGGACCTCCGGCGGGATGCCGAGGCGGCCGATCGTCTGCGAGAGCGCCAGGTGCATCGGCGGCGTGCGCAGCACGGCACCGAGAAGGTCCGTCGGACGCAGGCCGCGGGGAAGCAGGGCGGTGGGCAGCTTGGCAGTCATCGTGCGGTCGACGGGTACGGCGAACTGGGGGGCCTTGGCCGCGGCGGCGAAGGTGTTGATCAGGTCGACGGTGTTCATCGGCTCGGGGTTGACGAGGTGGAAGGCCTGCCCGTCGAGGTCGGGCTGGTGGGCGATGTGGTCCATCGCCTTTGCGACGTAGTCGACAGGCACGACGTTGGTGTCACCGAGGTCGACGCCCAGGATCGGTATCCAGTTCGGGATGGTGTCGCGCAGGCGCTTGAACAGCGGGAAGAAGTAGTAGGGGCCGTCGATCTTGTCCATGGCTCCGGTCTCGGAATGACCCACGACCACGGCTGGGCGGTAGACCCGCCACGGAACGACGCACTCGTCACGCACGATCTTCTCGGACTCGTACTTGGTCCGGTGGTAGGACGAGGGCAGCTTCTGGCCCTGGTCGAACATCGACTCGTCGAAGACGCCGCGGTGATCGCCGGAGGCGGCGACGGAGGACACCTGGTGGAAGTGGCCTGCGTCGAGGGCGGCAGCGAGGGAGATCGCGTTGCGCGTCCCGCCGACGTTCATGGTCTGGTTCATCTCGTCGGAGGCGGTCATGTCGTAGATCGCGGCGAGGTGGAAGAAGTGATCGATCGTCCCGCTGTGCTCGCTGATCCACTCCGGGTCCACCCCGAGATCGGCCTCGGAGAGGTCACCGACCACCGGAGTCACCCGGTCTGTGTCCCACTGGGTGATCAGCGCGTCAAGGCGCCGGCGGGAGCCCTCGCGGCACAGGACGAAGATCTCGCCGTCGCGGTTGTCGACCAGTTCCTGGACCAGGTGGCGCCCGATGAAGCCGGTCGCGCCGGTGACGAAGTAGGCCATCTGTAGTGCACCGCTCTCGGTGGGGGATCGTGTGGTCGATTCAACCTGCCGTGCACCCTGTGGTCACGCGACCCGGCTATATTACCAACGGGTAACTTGGGTTGACCACTGTGACGTCCATCGCGTGGGACGACGGCGTCAGTCGGACTTGCCGCCACCGAACATGATCTCGTCCCACGACGGCACCGAGGAGCGCCGCTTCTTCTTCGAGGCCGCGCTCTCGGCAGGCTCCTCCGTGACCGCTTCCGTGACCTCTTCCGTGACCGCTTCCGTGACCTTGGCCGCGGGCTCCGTGGCCAAGGGCTCGACGGCCTCGCCGGGCTCGTCGGCTCCGGCAGCCGGAGTCTCGACGGCGGGGCTCTTCGCAGCAGGGGGAGCGACGGCCAGCCAGTCCGCGTCGGCGGTCTCGGCGGTCAGGTCGAGCGGCGGCACGGCGGCGGCTGACGGCCCGGACTGCTCAGACTCCTCTGTGTCCGCAGGCTCTTCGTCGGCCGGCTCGCGGACGAGCTCGATCGCGTCGTCGCCGAGGGGAAGCTCGTCTTGGGAGGGCACCGAGGACAGGCGTCGTCCCGAGGGGGCCGCGCCCGATCCGGCTCGACCCTTGGCTCCCGGTGCAGCGATCTCGCCGGTGAGCAGCTTGGCCTCGTCGTTGTCGGCCACCACGAACCGACCCGGCAGGTCGTGGACGAACTCCGCGCGACGAGGCTTGCCCTCGACGGCGTACTCCGCGATCAGGGCCCAGCGGCCGTCGCTCTGGCGCCAGGCGTCCCAGGTGACGTCGTGGTCGTAGAGCGAGTGGCTGGAGAAGAACGCCTCGGAGACCTCGCCCAGGGTGCGCCCCGAGGACGAGGACTCACCTGACCGGCGGCGCACGGAGGCCTTCTGGGCGGTCTGTGCCACGTGAGCGCGCTCGGCGAGAACCGGAGTGGCGAAGCCCATGATCGCCTCGACCGTGGTCTGCGCGGCGGTCGCGACGTCCTCGGGCGACTCGCCCGCACGGATGCGGGCCTGGATGTCTCGGGGGCGCAGGGCGCTTTCCATCTTCATCTCCAACTGGCCGAGTCGGGCGTTGTCGCCGCGCAGTGCCGCACGCAGCCGGGTGTCCACGGGTACGGCGAACTCCTCGCCCGAGGTGCTGATCAGCAAGAGGTGCTTGCCGTCCTTGCTCAGCCCCACCGGGGTGAGGTCCTGCATCCTCGCCGACTCCTTCGCTTGACCGTGCGCTGAGCCTACTTCAGCGTGGCCCGACAGGGAGGGGCTCGACGCGCGCCGCGCCGCTGAGGTTCCGTAGGCTGCGGGAATGGCCGAGGAAAGCACCCTTCTGCTGGTGCTCGACCTGGTCGGCATCTTCGTCTTCGCGATCTCGGGCGCGCTGGTGGCCGTACGCCGGGAGTTCGACGTCTTCGGCGTGCTGGTGCTGGCCGGCACGACAGGGCTCGGCGGAGGATTCATTCGTGACGTGCTGATCGACGCGACCCCGCCGGCGGCACTCGCAGACTGGCGCTACCTGTTGGTGCCAGTCGCCGCAGGCCTGATCACCTTCGTGTTCCATCCGCTGGTGGGCCGCCTCGAACGCGTGGTCAACATCTTCGACGCCGCCGGGCTGGGACTGTTCTGCGTGACGGGGGCACTCAAGGCCGTCGAGTACGGCCTTGGCCCGGCGCCCGCTGCGCTGATGGGGATGGTCACCGGCATCGGCGGAGGCATGGCGCGGGACCTGCTGGCCGGTCGTGTGCCCGTGGTCTTCTCCAGCGAGCTCTACGCGACGCCGGCCCTGCTCGGCGGCACCTGGGCGGTGCTGCTGGTCGGGCACGGACATCCCGAATGGATGGTCGCGATCCCGGGAGTGGTGATCTGCGTCGGACTCCGACTCCTCGCCCTGCGGCGCGGCTGGCACGCGCCCCTTCCGCGGGGCCCTGCCAGCGTCTGAGCCCAAGATGCCTCTGAGTCGGCGAGGCTCAGTCGCCGAGCACCCGCTCGAGGTAGTCGTTGGTGAACAGCCGGTCGGGGTCGAGCCGGTCACGCACCGACTGGAACTCGTGCCAACGCGGGTAGGAGACGTCGAGGTCGCCAGCCGTGCGGGTGTGCAGCTTGCCCCAGTGCGGTCGGCCGTCGTAGCCGCGCAACAGGTCCTCCACGCAGCCGAAGTAGTCGGTGTGGTCGGTCTGGGCGTTGGTGTGGAACGCGAGATACATCGTGTCGCGGCCCGAGGCCGCCGAGAGGGCGATGTCGTCGGCCGGAGCGACGCGCACCTCGACGGGGAAGCTGATCTTCCAGTTCTTGCGCTCGATCAGGGCGCGCACATCGCGCAGCACGTGCAGTCCGGCCTCCCGCGGGACGGCGTACTCCATCTCGCGGAAGCGGAGGTGCCGGGGCGAGGTGAAGACCTTGTGCGGCACGTCGGAGTAGCGGCGCTCGGCGAGGCCGCTGGCGGCAATCCGGTTGAGGCGCGGGATCAGGCTCGGGCGGGCGTTACCGACCCTGTTGATCCAGCCGAAGGCGCGGTTGGCAAGGAACTCGTCGTCGAACCATGCCCGACGCCGGGAGAGCGGCTCGGCCGGGTCGAGGGTGCGGTTGTTGCGCTTGGTGAGCAGCCGGTCGGTGTGCGGCCACCAGAACATCTCGAAGTGGTGGTTCTCGCTGGTGAGCCGGTCGAACTCACCGAGCGCCTCGTCCCAACCCATCGGTGCCTCGTGTGCCTCGAGCACGAAGAGCGGCTCGACCCGGAACGTCACCGAGGTCAGCACGCCCAGTGCGCCGAGCCCCACGCGTCCGACCGAGAGGACGTCGGAGTTCTCCTCCTCCGTGGCACAGATCAGGGTGCCGTCGCCGGTGACCAGCTCGAGGCCGGCGACCTGGGAGCTCAGCGAGGCGAGCGTGCTGCCGGTGCCGTGGGTGCCGGTGGAGATCGCGCCCGCCACTGTCTGGACGGCGATGTCACCCATGTTGTGCAGCGAGAGCTCGAGGCGTTCGAGGTGGCTGTTGAGGTCCTCGAGCGGAGTGCCGGCGAGGACGGTCACGGTCATGGCGTCGCGGTCGACGCCGGTGATCCCACGCAAGCTGTCCGGGCGCAGCAGCACCCCGTCGGTCAGTGCGATGTCGGTGAACGAGTGTCCGGTGCCAGGCATCTTGATCCGCAGGCCGTGCTCCCGAGCGGTCCGCACCGCCTCGACGACCTCGGCCGAGTCGTGCGGCGCGAGCGCCCGGTCCGGCGTGGCCGTCGCGAGGCCCGACCAGTTCGTCCATGTCGGCGTCTCAGGCATGGGGCGCAGGCTATCGGTCGGTTGGTCAGACCTCGATGTCCCTGCGGACTCGACGCTCCGAGATGATCAGCCCCGAGAGCGCTGCCAGGCTGGCCGAGGCGACCACCACCCAGAACGCCTCGGAGCCGCTGTGCTCGTCGGCCAGCACCCCGGCCAGCCAGGCCCCAGGCGCGATCCCGGCGCCGACACCGGTCTGGACGAAGCCCATCGCCTCGTTGAGCCTCGATCTCGGCACCGAGGACTCGATGATGGAGAACAGCGCGATCAGCGTTGGTGCCACGGTCAGTCCGATGAGGAACAGGGCGCCACCGAGCAGGACGAGGCTGCCCAGGAACGGCAGCACCACGGTGCCCACCGCGAGCAGTCCCATCCCGATCCGCGCCCGCTCCAACGGCGTTCGCTGCCAGCGGATCACGCCTGTCGCCACACCGGCGAGCAGGCTGCCGACCGAGAAGATCCCGAGCATCAGGCCGGCCAGCGACTTTCGTCCCTCGTCGTCGGCGAACGCGACGGTGGCCACCTCGAGGGCTCCGAACAGGCTGCCCAGTGCGACGGCGCCGAGCGCGAGCGGCACGAGCAGGCCCCACGGCATCGCCGGGCGCTCGGCCGTCTGGTCGCGCGGGTGGGCAGGCGGCTCGGTGCGTCGCTGAAGGGCCAGGGCCAGCGCTCCACCAGCACCAGCGACCGTCGCGGCGACGAGCCCGGCCTGAGGCGCCCACGTGGTGGCCAGCAACGTGACCAGGGCTGGGCCGGTGACGAAGACCACCTCATCCGCCACCCCCTCCACGGCGAAGGCGGTGTGCCGTTCCTCGGGTGTTGTGAGCAGGTGGGACCACCGGCCGCGGACCATCGTGCCGATCTGCGGGATCGAAGCGCCCGCGACGACGGCCAACAGGTGCGGCCAGAACAAGGCCCAACCGGCCGTGATCGAGACGGTCATCAGGGTCGAGGAGGTGGCGAAGACCACCGCGTCGACGTACAACACCCGGCCCTGGCCGAACCGGTCCGCCAACCGTCCGTGGGGAACGGCGACGGCGGCGTTGCCCAGGATGTAGGCCGCCGAGATCTGCCCGGCGAGGGCGTAGGAGCCGGTCAGCGAGCTCACGAGCAGGACGATCCCGAGCGTCATCATCGAGATCGGCAGCCTTGCGAGCAGCCCGGTGGCGGAGAAGGCGACGGCGCCCGGGTGGGCGAAGACGCGGCGGTAGGCGGAGAGCATGTGGACCCAGCCTAGGCTGTGTTCCATGCCTGACCTGCACCCGTACGACGCCCTGCTGCTCGTCTCCTTCGGGGGGCCGGAGAAGCCTGCCGACGTGGTCCCGTTCCTGCGCAACGTGACTCGGGGCAAGGACATCCCGGACGCCCGGCTGGAGGAGGTCGGGGAGCACTCCTTCGGGTTCGGCGGACGCAGTCCGATCAACGACCAGAACCGAGAGCTGATCGAGGCGCTGCAGGACGACTTCAAGGCGAGCGGCCTCGACCTGCCGGTCTACTGGGGCAACCGCAACTGGGATCCCTACCTCGCCGACACCATCGCCACCATGAAGGCCGACGGGATCACCAGGGTGGCTGCGATCGTCACCAGCGCCTACTCCTCCTACAGCGGGTGCCGGCAGTACCGGGAGAACCTCGCCGAGGCCGCCGGTGCCGTCGAAGGCGCCCCCCGGATCGACAAGCTCCGCCACTACTTCAACCACCCGGGCTTCGTGGAGCCCATGGTCGATGCCACCCTCGCCGCGCTCGCCGACCTACCCGAAGGCGCACGGCACAACGGTCACATCGCCTTCGTCACGCACTCCATCCCCACAGGCATGAACGACACGAGTGGGCCCGACGGTGGCGCCTATGCCGCCCAGCACCGGGTGGTTGCTGCCGAGGTCGTGGAGCGGGTGCGGGAGGAGACCGGCCACCGCTACCCCTTCGAGCTCGTCTACTGCTCGCGCTCCGGGCCCCCGCACGTCCCGTGGCTCGAGCCGGATGTCAACGACCACCTCCGTGACCTGCAACAGCGAGCAGTGCCGGGGGTCGTGGTGGTGCCGATCGGCTTCGTCTCCGACCACATGGAGGTGATCTACGACCTCGACACCGAAGCCAGGGCCACCGCCACCGAGATCGGGCTGCCCTTCGCAAGGGCGGCCACGGCCGGAGTCGACCAGCGCTTCGTGGCGATGATCCGTGAGCTGCTCCTGGAGCGTGCAGCAGTCGAACGGGGGGAGTCCCCAGAGCGTCAGGCAGTCGGCTCCGACCCCTCGTGGGACGTGTGTCCGCTGGGCTGCTGCCCCAACCCACGCGGGCCCAGAGCTGCGCTCTCGGGGCTCGACTGATGGGCTCCCACGCGCCAGCTGAGTCGGCGGCGCTGCTGGCCCTCGCTCGGGCGACGGCTCGCGAGGCAGGAGAGCTGATCACCCGCATGCGCTCGGCCGGTGTCTCGGTCGCCGACACCAAGTCCAGCCCCACCGACATCGTCACCGAGGCCGACCGGGCATGCGAGCTGCTGATCCGCGAGCGATTGCTGGGCTCGCGCCCTGGTGACGGATTCGTCGGGGAGGAGAGCGAGAAGACCGAGAGCTCATCAGGAGTGGTCTGGATCGTCGACCCCATCGACGGGACCGTGAACTACCTCTACGGATTGCCACACCACTGCGTCTCGATCGCGGCGGCTGTCGATGGGGAGGTGGTCGCGGGCATCGTGTTCGCCCCCGCCCTGGCGCTCGAGTACGCCGCCACGCTCGGTGGGGGCGCCTACCGCAACGGCGTACTCCTCCCGCAGCGAGGGACCGAGCGGCCGCTTCCCCCGCTCGCACAGTCACTGGTGGCGACCGGCTTCGGCTACGAGATCGGCTTGAGGCGGCACCAGGCCCGCAGCGTGGGCCAGCTGCTGCCCCAGGTGCGCGACATCCGCCGGATCGGCTCCTGTGCGCTCGACCTCTGCGCGGTCGCCGGAGGAGAGTGTGACGCCTACGTCGAGGAGGGCGCCCACATCTGGGACCACGCCGCCGCGGGTCTGGTGGCCCGGGAGTCCGGCGCCACCTTGGAGGTCTGGCCGACGCCGCGTGGCAAGGAGCTGGTGGTGTGTGCGCCCAATGATTCCTGGGCGCAGTTCTCGGACCTGGTCAGGTCTTGTGGGTTCGACTCCGAGTCCGTCTTAGGGGCCGACTGAGCCTCCACGGAGCCATTCCGAGGCTCGCAGGAGACTTCGCGAGCGGCGGTCGGGAACAACCGGCCACCCTGGTGCGTTCACGTGGCATCTACAGCATGTGTGGACCACACCGGAGGTCGGTTGTGCGAATCCATCGTGGGTAGTGCACAATCTGCGCCGTCACGTGGAAGTGCGCGCTGATCAAGTCATCCGGGTCGCAGTCGAGTCACGACTCGTGCGATACCGGGCAGGCAACTACGCAGTTGGGGGCAGAGGAGACCGCATGGCAACCGACTACGACGCACCTCGCAAGACCGAGGAAGAGCAGAACGAGGACAGCCTCGAGGAGCTCAAGGCACGTCGGCACGACAAGAATTCCGGGAAGGTCGACGAGGACGAGGCCGAGGCGGCTGAGTCCTTCGAGCTCCCCGGCGCCGATCTCTCGCACGAAGAGCTGTCAGTCGAGGTCAAGCCCAAGCAGCTGGACGAGTTCACCTGCATGAGCTGCTTCCTGGTGCACCACCGCAGCCAGCTGGCGGACGAGAAGAAGCTGATCTGCCGCGACTGCATCTGAGTCGCCGCACACACGCAGATGGCCGTCACCCCACGGGGGCGACGGCCATCGGTGCGTCTAGATGTACTCGGCCAGGACGTTGGTGACACTCCGGTCGGGTTGTTGACGTAGCGAGGACCTCCGGGTGCGGTGGGTGATGTCTAAGTCGCCTACCGTCCGGAGGTCCTCATGTCCCACCGTAACGCCCGTCTGACATTTCACGGCCGGCTGCTGCTGGTCACCCGTATCCGGGAACAAGGCTGGAAGCCGGCCCATGCCGCGAAGGCCCAGGGTGTGTCTCGCCCGTGCGCCTATCGATGGGTCAAGCGCTACGACGAGGAAGGCATCGA
>JBDSBU010000018.1:0-12797 GCA_039921445.1 Marmoricola sp.
GGTCTGTGGATCTTCGGATGGGACAAGCTGCCTCGTGGGCTGCACGCCGCCACCATGTGGCTGGTCCACCTCGGCACGCTGTTCTCCTCCTACTTCATCCTCGCTGCCAACTCCTGGATGCAGAACCCGGTCGGCTACCGGTTCAATCCCGACACCGGCCGCGCCGAGCTCACCGACTTCTGGGCAATGATGGTCAACAAGGTCCAGCTGGTCACGTTCCCGCACGTCATGCTGTCGGCGTACATGACGGCCGGGTCGTTCGTGGCCGGCGTCGCCGCCTACCTCTACTTCAAGAAGCGGCACGCGGCCGACCGGCCGCTGTATCGCCTGGCGATCCGTGTCGGCGCGGCCGTCACGTTGGTGGCCGGTCTGGGTGTCGCCGTCAGCGGAGATGTCCAGGGCAAGATCATGACCGAGGTGCAGCCGATGAAGATGGCGGCTGCGGAGGCGCTCTACGAGACCGAGGAGTCGTGTGCGCCTTTCTCGATCTTCACGATCGGCACCCCAGACGGAAAGACGGAGAAGTTCGCGGTGACCGTGCCGTGTCTGCTGTCGTTCCTGGGCACGGGCTCGACCGACGGGAAGGTGGAGGGGATCAACCAGCTGCGAGACCAGTACCAGCAGCAGTACGGCACGGATCCGGGGGCCAGCTACTACCACGCAGGGGACTACGTCCCGGTAATCCCGGTGACCTACTGGTCCTTCCGCTTGATGATCGGTCTGGGGGTCTTCGCGGCGTTCGGCGCAGCGCTGCTGCTCTTCGTGACCCGTGGTGGACGAGCCCCCGACCGCAGGTGGCTGGGCTGGCTGGCGATCGGTCTGCCCTTCGCGGCCGTGTTCGCGAACTCGTGGGGCTGGATCTTCACCGAGATGGGCCGTCAACCCTGGGTGGTCTTCGGCCTGATGACCACCGAGCAGGGAGTCTCCCCGGGTGTGAGCGTCTTCGAGGCCGCCACGTCCCTGCTGGTGCTGACGCTGTTGTACGCCGCGCTCGCAGTCGTCGAGTTCGGGCTGCTCGTGAGGTACATCAAGCGTGGGGCCGACGCCTTCGAGGAACCACCGGACCCGACGCTGCGCGGCGACGCCGACGACGACGCCCCCCTGACCTTCGCCTACTGAGGACACGACTTCCATGGAACTCACCACCGTCTGGTTCATCCTGATCGCGGTCCTGTGGATCGGCTACTTCACCCTCGAGGGCTTCGACTTCGGGGTCGGCATCCTGCTGCCCTTCCTGGCGAAGTCCGAGACCGAGCGTCGGGTCATGTACAACACGATCGGACCCGTCTGGGACGGCAACGAGGTGTGGGTGCTCGTCGCAGGTGGCGCGACCTTCGCGGCCTTCCCGGAGTGGTACGCGACGCTCTTCAGTGGCTTCTACCTGCCCCTGCTGCTGATCCTGGTCGCCCTGATCATGCGTGGGCTCGCCATCGAGTACCGCCACAAGCGCGACGACGCGAGCTGGAAGGCCGGCTGGGACAAGGCCATGTTCTTCGGATCCCTGCTACCGGCCGTCCTGTGGGGGGTGGCGTTCGCCAACATCGTGCACGGGGTGCCGATCGACGCGGAGAAGGAGTTCACCGGTGGACTGTTCACGCTGCTGAACCCCTTCGGCCTGCTGGGCGGTCTGGTCACCCTCGGCCTCTTCCTCACCCACGGTGCGATCTTCACCGCACTGAAGACCACCGGCGACATCCGCCACCGGGCGCGCGCCCTCTCGGTGCGCCTGGGCGCGGTCACTGCGGTGCTGGCCGTCGCCTTCATGCTCTGGACCCAGCTCAGCACGGGATCGGTCGCCTCGGCCGTGGCCTTCGTTCTCGCTGCGGTGGCGCTGCTGGCGGCGTTGGCGCTGGCCATGGCGGGACGAGAGGGGTTCGCGTTCCTCGGCACCTTCTTGACCATCGCGCTGGCTGTCGCGGGCCTGTTCCTGGCCCTGTTCCCCGACGTGATGCCCTCCTCGACGCAGGCCGCCTTCTCGCTGACCACGACCAACGCGGCGGCGACGGCGTACACGCTGAAGGTGATGACGTGGGTCGCGGTGATCTTCACACCGGTGGTGCTGGGCTACCAGGCCTGGACCTACTGGATCTTCCGCAAGCGGATCGGCACCCACCACATCCCTGCCCCTGACCCCGCATCGACCTGATGCGGCCACTGGACCCTCGGCTCCGCCCGCATCTGTCTCCTGCGCGCCGGGCGCTGACCCTCGTCGTGGCAGGGAGTCTCGCCGGGGGACTTCTGAGCGTGGCCCAGGCGTTCTCGGTGGGCAGCCTGATCGTGGCCCTGGTGCAGGATCCCGCTGGTGCCTCCTGGCATGCGGCTGCCTGGTGGCTGGCGATCCTCACGCTCCTGCGAGCACTCACCGGCTACATCGTCGACGTCTCTGCCTCCAAGGCTGCCGGACAGGTCTCCACCGCCCTGCGACAGCGGGTGGTCTCGGCGGCCGTCCGGATGGAGGCCACGGAGCTCTCCCGGCATCGCACTGGCGAGCTGACCCTGTTGGGGACACGCGGCATGGCGGCGATCGAGCCCTACCTCACCCGCTACCTGCCCTCGATGGTCGCCGCTGCGGCCCTTCCCGTGGCCACCCTGGCCACGATCCTCTGGCTGGATTGGGTCAGCGGACTGATCGTGGCGGTCACGCTTCCCCTGATGCCGGTTTTCGCGGTACTGATCGGGATGACCACCCGGGACCGGGCCGCGCGCCAGTGGCGAGAGCTCGGAGCATTGTCCGGCCACTTCCTCGACATCGTCCGTGGTCTGCCGACGCTCGTGGCACACCGGAGGGCCGAGGCCCAGGGAGCCTCCATCCGGAGCATCACCGAGCGCTACCGGCGTGCGACCCACGACACGCTGCGGCTCGCCTTCGCCTCCTCGGCCGTCCTGGAGCTGATCGCCACCTTGTCGGTGGCCCTGGTGGCGGTCAGCGTCGGGCTTCGACTCGCGTCGGGCTCCCTGGATTTCCGAACCGCCCTGATCGTGCTCCTGCTGGCACCCGAGGCCTTCTGGCCGATCCGCAGGGTGGGCGCGGAGTACCACGCAGCGGCCGAGGGTGTGGCCAGCTTCGGGTCCGCCACGGCACTGCTCGAGGTGGCCGGCACCCCGGCTTCCGGCGTGGCCCTGCCGACGCCAGGTCCGGTGCCGATCCGGCTCGTTGATCTCTGTGTCGGTTACCAGGGGCGGGGCGTGCTCCAGGGAGTCGACACAGTCATCGCCGGCCCAGGGTTGACCGCTGTCACGGGACCGTCCGGCTGTGGGAAGTCGACCCTGCTCGCGGCCTTGCTAGGCGAGCTCCCTGTCATGTCGGGCGCCATCCGTGTCGGCGAGGTCGACCTCCGCGACCTCGATGCGGACAGCTGGCGTGGGCAGCTGGCGTGGGCCCCTCAACGACCCTGGCTCACGGCCGGGTCGATCGCAGAGAACGTGCGGATCGGGCGCCCCGAAGCCACCGACGTCGAGGTCTGGAGGGCCCTGGAACGGGTCGCCCTCGACGAGGTGGTCGCGTCGCTGCCCCAGGGCATGGACACCGCGCTCGGCGAAGACGGCGCCGGTCTCTCGGCGGGGCAACGATCACGCGTCGCACTGGCCCGGGTGGTCCTCGCGCGGCGACCCTTCGTGCTGCTCGACGAGCCGACGGCTCACCTGGACGAGGTCACCGAGGCAGTCTTCCTGGACACGCTGCGCTGGCTCTCGCGGGACGCCACCGTGATCGTGGTGGCCCACCGGGAGGCGATCGTGAACACGGCCGACCACGTGCTGACCCTGCCAGCTGTGTCTGCTGTACCCCGCGCGCTGGCCGGCGTCCCCGCTGCGTCGGGAGCGATTCCTGTCCGAGGATCTCGGCAGCAAGGACGCTCGAGCGTCGTACCTGTCGCCCCGACTCCGTCGCAGGGCCGCTTCGGGCGACGTACCGGCATCCTGCTCGGGGTCTTGTCGGTCGCCTCGGGCGTGGCGCTCACGGCAACTGCCGCCTGGCTGATCACCCGCGCCTCGCAACACCCTCCGGTGCTGACGCTGATGGTGGCCATCGTGGCGGTGCGCACCTTCGGACTGGCCAGACCCGTCCTGCGCTACGCCGAGCGGCTGGTTTCGCACGACGCGGCACTGCGGCTCCTCGCCGAGCGCCGCGCCCAGGTGTACGACGCACTGGTGCCGCTCGTCCCTGGGCGGCTAGGGATCCGCCGCGGTGACCTGCTCGCCTCCATCGTCGACGACGTCGACGCACTCGTCGATCGGGAGCTGCGCGTCCGACAGCCCCTGTGGACCGCTGCTCTGGTCGGTAGCGCGACGGCTCTCATGGCGGCACTGGTCTCCCCCCGTGCTGGACTCGGAGTCGCGTTCGCTCTGGTTCTCTGCGCCTTCGGGGTACTGGTGGCCAGGGTCGGCGCCGGACGCACCGAACCCGAGTTCGTGATGGCTCGTGCGATCGTGTCGACGCGCGTGGAGGAGATCGTGCACAGCGCCAGGCAGCTCGAGCTGTGGCAGATCACGCAGGGCGCGCTCGAGGAGCTCGATGACCTCGGTCGTCGCCTCGCCAGGGCGGCCGACAGGACTGCGCGGGCACTGGCCGCAGGCAGGGCCCTGGCTCTGTTGGGGGGTGGGTCGGGCCTGATCGCGATGGCGCTTCTGGTGCCGGTCGGGGCCACGAGTCCGGCGATCCTGGCGCTGTTGGTCCTGCTGCCCCTCGCTCTGGCCGATGCACTGTCTCCCGCGATCGACGCAGCCGGTCTCTCGGTGCGTACCAGCTCTGCCCAGGCCCGGATCGATCGACTGGGCGCACGCATCCCAGCGGTCACCAGCCCGCAGCGGCCGAACGCCCTCAACCACCTCGGCAACGAGGTGGTTGCCCGTGACGTCCGGGGCGGCTGGGGAGAGGCTGATGCCATCCGCGGCGTCACCTTTGCGCTGTCCCCAGGGAGCTGGATCGGGGTGGTCGGTCCGTCCGGGTCTGGCAAGTCGACCCTGACCGCGCTCCTACTGAGGTTCCTCGATCCCAGAGCGGGCAGCCTCACCCTGGACCAACAGCCGCTGGACACGCTCGCGCTTGCCGACCTGAGAGGGGTGGTCGGGCTGGTCGATGACGACCCCTACATCTTCGGCTCGAGCGTGGCCGAGAATGTTCGGCTCGCCCGGCCCGACGCCGAGGACCCGCAGGTGGAGCAGGCGCTTCGGGCGGCTCATCTGGGCGACTGGATCGAGTCGCTGCCCAAGGGTCTGGGAACCTTGATCGGCGAGGGGAGCGCAGTGGTCTCCGGCGGAGAACGTGCCCGGATCGGCATCGCCCGCTGCCTGCTGGCAGACCAGCCGGTACTCGTCCTGGACGAGCCGACAGCCCACCTCGACTCGAGCACCGCCCGAGCGCTCACCAGCGATCTGCTCGAGGCATCGACCGGACGCAGCCTGGTCTGGATCACGCACGGCACGATCGGCTTGGACGCGATGACCGAGGTGATCGATCTCGGGAACACCGCGACCGAACCACCGACCGCAGCAGACGTGTCAGGGTTCCCGGCGCTGGTCCGGTGAGCCCTGCCGAGCGGAACCCTCGCAACCTATGAAGGTCGGACCCAGGGGGCATGACTAGGAATGACTGCTGGGACCCCGACCCAACGGGGGATGGCGCGGATCGGCTCCGGGCGCAAAACTCCAAGGTTTCTCGACCAGGCCGATCGATGTGCTTCTGCTCGGCCGTGGAACGAGGGCCCGACCGGGGGGCGGCCCGCGCGCCCGTCATACTTCGGGGGTGGATGAGGACGAGCTGGAGCTGGCACTGCGCGTCCTGCGCGAGGCGAGTGCTCTCGACCCCGCCGACCCAGCGTTCGTCGCGCTGCGTAGGGCGTCGGCAGGGTTCTTCAAGGCCGCCAAGGTCGAGCGGCGCCGCGCCCGAAGGCAGACCGTCGGGGCGGCGGACCGCGCCATCGTGGAGCTGACGGCGACCGGGTCGGCGTCGCGGATCGACGACGAGACAGCGGGGCTGCCACTCACCTCGACGGCCCCTGGGGCGACGGCGGGCAGGCTGCTGGTGGCCCGAGCCTGCTACATCTGCAAGCAGAAGTACTCCGATGTCGACGCCTTCTACCACCAGCTGTGCCCGGCCTGCGCAGCCGTCGGCCACGCCAAGCGGCATGCGCGCACCGACCTCACGGGACGCCGGGCCCTGCTGACGGGCGGTCGGGCCAAGATCGGGATGTACATCGCGCTGCGGCTCCTGCGTGACGGCGCCGACCTCACCATCACCACCCGGTTCCCGCACGACGCCGTACGCCGCTTCGCCCAGATGCCCGACAGCGCCGAGTGGCTCCACCGCCTCCGGGTGGTGGGGATCGACCTGCGCGATCCTGCGCAGGTGATCGCGCTCGCCGACGACGTCCGGAGCAGGGGGTCACTCGACATTCTGGTCAACAACGCGGCCCAGACGGTGCGGCGTACGCCCGGCGCCTATGCCCCGCTGGCCAGCGCGGAGCAGACACCGCTCCCACCGGCGCTGCAACACCTCAACGGTGGGCCGGAGCTGGCCACCTTCGGTCACGCCAGCGACCTGCACCCGGCGGCGCTGGTCGGGTCGGTCGAGGCGCACCCGGTGCTGGAGACCGAAGGGACCACCGCTGACCGCCTGACCGAGGCGTTGACCGCCGGGTCCGCCGACCTGGGTCGGATCGACGCCGGTGGCCTGGTCCCTGACGTCGTCGACACCAACAGCTGGGTCCAGGGCATCGGCGAGGTCGGCGAGCTCGAGCTCCTGGAGGTCCAGCTGTGCAACCAGACGGCACCCTTCATCCTGATCAGCAGGCTGCGCCCCGCCCTCGCGGCGTCGTCCGCGCGCCGGACCTACGTCGTGAACGTCTCGGCGATGGAAGGCCAGTTCGGGAGGCGCTACAAGGGGCCCGGTCACCCACACACCAACATGTCGAAGGCAGCTCTGAACATGCTGACCCGCACCAGTGCGGGGGAGATGCTGGAGTCCGACGGCATCTTGATGACCGCCGTGGACACCGGTTGGATCACCGACGAGCGCCCCCACCAGACGAAGGTGAGGCTGGCGAGCGAGGGCTTCAAGGCGCCCTTGGACCTGGTCGACGGGGCGGCGCGGGTCTACGACCCGATCGTCCGTGGAGAGGCCGGCGAGGACCTGCACGGAGTGTTCCTCAAGGACTATGAGGCCTCGCCCTGGTGAGGACGAGACTCAGCTGTTGAAGCGCTTGTCGCGTTCCTCGGCATTGTGGTCGGCCTGGTTCTGATAGTGCATCACCACGTCGGAGAAAACCTTCCAGTCGACGTCCTTGGCTCTCACCGAGATCCACCCGTCCTTGTACTGGGCGAACGCGATCTCGCCGTCCTTGACCAGGATGTCCACCCCGGGGTCCTCGAGGTCGAAGCGGTGAAGCTTGCCGTCCCGGCGGATCTCGATCACCGGGCCCTGCACGGTGACGCGTTGCGGGATGGTCGCCTTTAGTGCCCCCCAGCAGGCCACGAGCAACACCACGGAGGCGATGGTGATGACCACCGACTCGGTGGTCCGGCTGGAGATGATCATGACGGTGCCAGCGGCCATGGCGACGAGCGCAATGACCAGCCCGAGACGCACGACCATCCGCCCACGCGACGAGGCGACGTAGACATGGCTGGACTTCCCTGCCGGCTGCCCGCCCTTCTGGTCCATCGTGCCTCCGCATCATCAATGGTGTGATGTCGGCGACATCCATCGACCCAGCCGCAGCCTAGCGCCGGTCAACGTCCCTTCGAGGGTTGGCCGCGCCTCGCCGAGGTCGTGTCGCGTCGTATGTGACTCGCCCGTAACCCCGTGAGCATGGCACCTTGGGCGCAAAGCACGAGACTACCCTCGTGTTTTCCCCACGGAGGTCAGCATGTCTTTCGCCCGCGTCGCGATCGTCAACCGCGGTGAAGCCGCCATGCGGTTGATCCACGCCGTCCGCGAGATCAATGCCGCCGGTGGCGGACCGATCCAGACCGTTGCCCTGCACACCGCGGGGGAGGCCGGCGCCATGTTCGTGCGCGAGGCCGACCTGTCCTACGACCTCGGGCCCGCCTCAGCACGTCCCTACCTCGACCTCGGGGCACTGGAGAAGGCCTTGCTCGAAACGGGGGCCGACGCCGTGTGGCCGGGCTGGGGCTTCGTCGCCGAGGACCCCGGCTTCGTCGACCTGTGCGACAAGCTGGGCGTGAGCTTCATCGGCCCCAGCGCAGAGGCGATGCGGCGTCTCGGCGACAAGATCGGTTCGAAGCTGATCGCGGAAGAGGTCGGTGTCCCCGTGGCGCCGTGGAGCCGGGGAGCCGTCGACACCCTGGAGGGCGCCCTCGCGGCAGCTGCTGACATCGGCTACCCGTTGATGCTCAAGGCCACGGCCGGCGGCGGTGGCCGAGGGATCCGGATGGTGGCCTCCCCGGCCGACCTCGAGGATGCCTACCAGCGCACCAGTGACGAGGCCCTGCGTGCCTTCGGCAACGGCACGGTGTTCCTCGAGCGACTGGTCACAGGGGCACGGCACGTCGAGGTCCAGCTGATCGCCGACAGCCACGGCACCGCGTGGGCCCTCGGCGTACGAGACTGCACGGTCCAGCGTCGCAACCAGAAGGTCATCGAGGAGTCGTCGTCGCCGCTGCTGAGCCCCGCGCAGGTCCAGGAGCTCAAGGACTCAGCAGAGCGGCTCGCGCTGGCCGTCGGGTACGTCGGAGCCGGCACCGTGGAGTTCCTCTACCACCCGGGCGAGAAGACTTTCGCCTTCCTCGAGGTCAACACCCGTCTTCAGGTGGAGCACTCGATCACCGAGCTCACCACCGGCATCGACCTGGTCAAGGCCCAGATCACGGTTGCCGAGGGAGGGCGACTCGAGGGGGAGAAGCCCGTCGAGTCCGGTCACGCAGTCGAGGCCAGGCTCAATGCCGAAGACCCCGACCGCGACTTCGCACCCTCCCCGGGCCGGATCGCGGTCCTCGACCTGCCCTCAGGCCCCGGCATCCGGGTCGACACCGGCGTGGCGCAGGGCGACACGATCCCACCCGACTTCGACTCGATGATCGCCAAGGTGATCGCCTACGGCCGCACACGTGAGGAGGCTCTGGCTCGGCTGCGCCGGGCGATGTCCTCCACCACCGTCGTGATCGAGGGTGGTGCGTGCAACAAGAGCTTCGTGCTCGACCTGCTCGCGCAGCCCGAGATCACCGACGGACAGGGCGGTTGGGCCGACACCGGGTGGATCGACCGCGTGCGTGCCGAGGGCCGTCTGGTCTCGCACGCGCACGCGGGCATTGCCGTCGTCGCTGCGGCCATCGAGGCCTACGTCGACCGGACTCGGATCGAGACCGCCCACCTCCTGGAGACCGCACGCGGCGGGCGCCCGAGTGCGTCGCACCAGCTCGGTCGCCCGGTCGAGCTCAAGCTCCGCGGCGTCTCCTACCAGGTCTCCACCGTGAACACGGGTCCCGGCCGCTATCGGGTCGCCGTCACCTGCGGAAGCTCCGAGCAGACCGTGGACGTCGAGCTCGCCGTCGTCGACGGCGTACGCCGGCGCCTGGGAATCGGCGACCGCAGATACAACCTGGTCACCGCCATCCACGGACCCACGACCCTGGTCGAGGTCGACGGCGTGGCGCACCGGGTCAGTCGCGACGAGGGCGGCGTACTTCGCTCCCCGGCCCCGGCGCTGGTCGTTGCCACTCCGGTCGCCGTCGGCGCCGAGGTCGAGCAGGGAGCCGCTGTGGTGGTCCTGGAGTCGATGAAGATGGAGACCGTGGTGCACGCGCCCTTCGCCGCTCGGGTCAAGGAGCTGCACGTCATCACCGGCAGCCAGGTCGAGACCGGCAGCGCGCTGATCAAGCTGGAGCCGCTCGATGAAGAGGTCGAGGAGGTCGCGGCCAGCACTGGTCCAGCCCTCGACCTGCCCACGGCGGAGGAGGGGTGCGCCGCCGCTGCCCGCGGTGAACGCGCTCTGGCCGCGTTGACCGCAGTGGTCCTCGGCTACGACGTGCCGCCGGAGGATCAGGACGCGGCACTCTCCCAGTACCTCTCCCTGCGCGACGACGTCCGTGCGGAGGGCGAGTCGGTCGTCGCCGGTGAGCTTTCCCTGCTCTCCATCTTCGCCGACCTCGCAGAGCTGAGCCGCAACCGGCCGGTGGACGAGGACCGGCACACCGAGCTGCGCGTGCACAGCTCCCGAGAGCACTTCCACACCTTCCTGCAGAGCCTGGACCCCGAGCGTGGAGGGCTGCCCGAGCAGTTCCGCGAGCGGCTGTGCCGGGTCCTGACGCACTACGGGGTGGACGACCTCGAGCGCAGCCCGGCGATGGAGGAGGCGGTCTTCCGCATCTTCCTCGCTCAGCAGCGTTCGGTCCCCGAGGTCGCACTCGTCTCCGCGATCCTCGGGTGCTGGATCGACGAGACACCGCCCTCCGGCGCGCTGGTGGCCCAGGCGCGGCTGCTGCTCGAGCGGCTGGGTCGGGTGACGCAGCTGCGCTTCCCCGTCATCGGCGACCTCGCCCGCAGCGTCCGGTTCCGCTGGTTCGATCAGCCGGCCGTCGACGCGGAGCGATCCGATGTCCTCGCTGGCGTCCGCGGTGAGCTGGACAGCCTTGCCACCGAGGAGGAGCTCCCTGACCGGGCCGAGCGGATCGAGTCGTTGGCTGCCATCCCGGAGCAGATCGTTCGCTTCCTCGCCGAGCGGCTCGCGAACGGCGTACCCACCCGTGAGCCGATGCTGGAGGTGCTGGCACGTCGGCACTACCGCGAGTACGACCTCCACGAGCTGAGGTCCGTCGAGTCCGGCGGGCGTCCGACGGTCGTTGCCGGCTACACCCTCGACGATCGGCCCACCCTGTTGGTCTCGTCCTTGGGCACGGTCGAGGAGCTGGCCGACGCCGACAGCGACCTGGTCACCTCGGTCAGGACGCTCGTTGCCGGGCGTGCAGACGGGGAGGAGGCGGTGGTCGACCTCTATCTGGACTGGCGCGACGCACCCGAGGACGCCGACTCCGTCAGCGCGCGGCTACGCAGCCTGCTGGAAGCCCTCCCGGTTGCCAAGGAGGTACGCCGGATCTGCATCGCGGTCTGTCACGGTGCCGATCGGCCGGTCGGCTACTTCGTCTTCCGCCCCTCCGCGGACGGCCACGTGGCCGTGGACGACCTCACCCGTGGAGTGCACCCGATGGTGGGTCGACGGCTGAACCTGTGGCGGCTGCGCAAGTTCACGGTCACTCGCGTCTCGGCCCCCGAGGACGTGTTGCTCTACGAGTGCGTCGCACCGGGCAACCCTTCCGACCGCAGGCTCGTGGCGCTCGCCCAGGTGCGACAGATGTCGGTCGTCCGGGACGAGAACGGCATGGTCACCGCGCTGCCACACGCCGAGCGAGCAGTGGAGAACTGCCTGGAGGCGATTCGTCGCGCCAGGGTTGCCCGCGGCGCTGCGGGAGCCAAGCTGGACATGAACCACGTCTGGGTGCACGTCTGGCCGGTCGTCGACGTCGACGAGGCTGGGTTGACCGCCCTCGGCACCAAGCTCAGCCCGCTCACAGACGGGGCGGGTGTCGAGGAGGTGGTGGCGCAGGGCCGGGTCGCAGTCGCCGGCGCCGAGCCGGTCCAGGTGGCCGTGCGGTTCAGCTCCCAACCAGGTGCGGGGGTGGCCTCGAGGGTCGAGGAACCCCCCACCGAGCTGCTCGAGCCGCTCGACGACTATGCCTCCAAGGTGGTCCGATCCCGCAGGCGCGGACTGGTCTACCCCTACGAGCTCACCTCGGTCCTCGCCGGACCCGGGGGAACCCTGGTCGAGCACGACCTGGACGACAGCGGCGTCCTCGTCCCCGTCGACAGGCCGCGCGGCCTGAACAAGGCGGGCATCCTCGCAGCCGTGGTGACCACACCCACCGTGGCCTACCCCGAGGGGGTCACCCGCGTGGTGCTGTGCGGCGACCCGACCAAGTCCCTGGGATCCGTGGCCGAGCCCGAGTGTCTTCGGGTGATCGCGGCGATCGACCTCGCCGAGCGCATGCAGGTGCCTGTGGAGTGGTTCGCGCTCTCGGCTGGTGCTCGGATCTCGATGGACTCTGGCACCGAGAACATGGACTGGGTGGCGAAGGCGCTGCGCAGGATCGTGGAGTTCACCCAGGACGGCGGCGAGATCAACGTCGTGGTCGCGGGGATCAACGTCGGCGCGCAGCCCTACTGGAACGCCGAGGCGACGATGCTGATGCACACCAAGGGGATCCTGGTGATGACCCCGGACAGCGCGATGGTGCTGACCGGGAAGCAGTCGCTGGACTTCTCCGGTGGCGTCTCGGCCGAGGACAACTTCGGCATCGGCGGCTACGACCGGGTGAT
Organism: Marmoricola sp.; assembly: GCA_039921445.1. Taxonomy (GTDB): domain Bacteria; phylum Actinomycetota; class Actinomycetes; order Propionibacteriales; family Nocardioidaceae; genus Marmoricola. Next base: position 12,329 of record JBDSBU010000018.1, read on the forward strand.
GGGTCCCAACGGGCAGGCGCAGTACTGGGCGCCGAACCTCGCCGGTGCCTTCGGCGTGCTGATGGCGCACTACGAGCACACCTACGTCGTTCCAGGTGAGGACGGGCCACGTCGCGTCTCCACCACGGACGCGAACGACCGCGACATCTCGTCGTACCCCCACGTGGTGGAGGGCAGCGACTTCCGTACCGTCGGGGAGATCTTCTCCGCCACCTCGAACCCGGACCGCAAGAAGGCCTTCGACATCCGCACCGTGATGGGGGCCGTCGCCGACCAGGACCATGCCACCCTCGAACGATGGGCGGGCATGGCCGACGCGGACACCGCGGTCGTGCAGGACGCCCATCTGGGTGGATATCCCGTGTGCCTGCTGGGCATCGAGTCGCGATCCGTGCGACGCAGCGGTTTCCCTCCGACCGACGGACCCGACACCTACACCGCCGGGACGCTGTTCCCGCGGTCGTCGAAG
>JBDSBU010000019.1:0-12063 GCA_039921445.1 Marmoricola sp.
CCCAAGTACGTGAGCCGCACTGTGGCCGTGACCGTGGACAAGCCGACCCCCGGTACCACCTCGGGCTCGGCCAACGGTCTGCCCAAGGGCCCGACACCGACGCCCACGGGTGACTGGGACGCCGCCGAGCTGGCTCCGACCGGGGATCCACAGCCTGCAGGCTCGTCCAGCGACTGGACCTGGCTGATGCAGCAGCAGGCCCGCTGGAACCCTTGCTCGGTCATTCGATGGGGGTACGACGCCACCGGTTCGTACTCCGGATCACTCGCCGACATCAAGCGGGCCTTCGCCTTGACCGCTGGTCGCACCGGGCTGCACTTCAAGTACGTCGGCACCCTCGACTACCGAGCCTTCGAGACAACTCACGACCGACCCGGCAACGTCGACATGGTCGTCGGCTGGTCCGACGCCAACCGGGACCCGCATCTCTCCGGTCACGTCGTCGGGGTCGGGGGACCGCAGGCCAGCTCGTCGGGTGGACCGTGGAAGATCTTCGCCGGATCGCTCGTGCTCGACCGGGACGAGGTCCTGCGTTCGGGGTTCGACGTCGGAGGGGCGGTGACCTGGGGCCAGGTGATGGTGCACGAGATCGGCCACACGATCGGGCTCGGGCACGCCGCGGCCGACACCCAGCTGATGGCTCCGACGGCGTCGTCGCGCAACCACAGGTTCGGCGCCGGTGACCTGGCTGGCATGGTTCGGGTCGGCGCGTCCGGCGGCTGCTTCTAGGCGCTCAGCAGGGCTAGTGACGCAGGATTCCCTGCTGGTGCGCCGCGGCCACTGCGGCCGTCCTCGAGGTCACGTCCAGCTTGGCGAAGATGTGGGCCAGGTGCGACTTCACTGTCGTCTCCGTCACGAACAGCGTCCGCGCGACCTCGGTGTTGGAGCAGCCGGCGGCCACTGCCTCGAGAACCTGCATCTCGCGTGAGCTGAGGCTCACCTGGGGAGCGCGCAGCCTGGTCAGGAGCCGTGAGGCGATGACCGGCGCGAGGGCGCTCTCCCCGGAAGCTGCCGCGAAGACCGCGGTGGTGAGTTCGTGGGGCGGGGAGTCCTTGAGGAGGTATCCGCTGGCGCCTGCCTCGACCGCGGCCAGGATGTCGGCGTCTGAGTCGTAGTTCGTCAGCACGAGCACGTACGGCGGCGCCGGCAGCGCACGAATCCTCCGAGTGGCATCGACCCCCGTCATCGCCTCGCGCGCACCGAACTGCAGGTCCATCAGGACCACATCAGGGTTCTCCCGCTCAGCCGCCGCGACTGCCTCGTCTGGCGTCGCGGCCTCGGCGACGACGAGCAGGCCCTCCTCGGAGCTGAACAGGGCTTGCAGGCCGGCTCGGACGATGGGGTGGTCATCGGCGATCACAAGTCGGATCATGCGGCGTCCTCGAGCGTGAGGTCGACCGTCAGGAGAGTGCCCCGCCCCGGACCGGACTCGATCCTCAGCGTCCCGCCGAGCTGGTCGACGCGCTCCTGCGTCGCCTGCAACCCGAAGGAATCGGTCCTGCCGCTGGGACGCAGGGAAGCGGCAGCCGTCGGGTCGAAGCCGCGACCGTCGTCGGCAACGGTGAACTGCAAGGAGTCGTGACCGCTCGTCAACGTGATCGTGACCGTGGTCGCGTGGGCGTGCTGGATCACGTTCGCCAGCGCGCCCTGCGCGATGCGCAGGAGCGCAGTCTGGAGATGCATCGGTAAGGTCCCCGACTCGGTGACGCGGACGTCGACGACCAGACCGTGCGGTTGCCACTGGGTCTCAGCGAGGCGGCGCAGAGCAGCGCCCAGGCCCTCGTCATCGAGGTTGGGAGGGGTGAGCTCTCGGATGAACCGGCGGGTGTCGGTCAGGTTCCCGGCCGCTGTCTCGCGGGCCAGCCGGAGGTGCTCGATGCCAGGACGATCCGGGTCGGCACGCTCGGCGGCGTGGAGCAGCAGCTGGATGCTCGAGAGTCCCTGGGCGACAGTGTCGTGGATCTCGCGCGCGAGCCGCCCGCGCTCGGCCAACACCCCCGCCTCGTGCTCACTCGCGACGAGCTGGTCACGGGTGGCGATCAGCTGCGCCAACAGCAGCTCTCGTTCGTTCGCCTCTCGCGCCAACGCCTGGTATCCAAGCCCGATCATGACCGCGACGCAGGCGCCGACAAGGGGGCCGATCACTCCACCGACGGTCCACCCGCTGTGCATTCCGAGGGCCACGATCGCGGTGACCGTGGACAAGGCAACGGCGGCGGGGCCACCTCGACGACCGAGCAGGTGCAGGTAGAGGAAGAACAGCGGAAAGGCAAGGTAGGCGGCGTCCGGGATCAGCACGAGCAGGGCGATCCACTCGAGGCTGACCACAGCGAGCCACGCGAAGCGGAGCCGGCGCCCACCACTGTGAGTACGACGAACCAGCAGCCCACCGATCATGTAGGTCGCCAACAACAGCACTGCCAGCGCCATCACCACTGCACTCGCAGCGGTGGGGGCAAGCAGAGTGCGAGCGACGACCAGCCCGAGGAGGGCGACGAACAGCGTGTGCAATCCCGTGCGCAGCCCCACGAAGACCGGGGTCAGTGCGCTGTGGTCCATGAGTAGACCTTACGCAGCCGACCGGTGGTGTTCATCGTTCGAAAGTACGACGTCGAGCTCGTTCCTTTCGCGGCCGAGCGCCATGCCTGTGGCCGATGTCCAGACGCGGGTCGGGGGACAGAGTTGGCGGTGTCGTCATCCTCGGCGACACGTTAGGACGAGACATGTTTGTTGCACTGCGCGACCTGCGCTTCGCTCGAGGTCGGTTCCTGCTCATCGGCTCGGTCGTGGCACTGATCACCCTCCTGGTCGGTTTCCTCAGCGGGCTGACGGGAGGGCTTGCCTCCCAGAACATCTCCGGGGTGCTCTCGATCCCCGCCGACCGGATCGTGTTCTCTGCTCCGGCCAAGGGGAGCGCCGCCGTGAGCTTCTCCGACTCTGCGCTCACACCTGCGGAGGCGGAGGCCTGGGCCTCCACTGACGGGGTCACCGCGGTGCGGCCGCTCGGCATCAGTCAGACGCGTGCCGCGTCCGGTGACTACCGGGTCGCGATCGCGGTGTTCGGGGTCGCGCCCGGGTTCGACGGCTCCACCCCGGTCGAGAGCGGCTCCCTCAGCCTGTCGACCGCGGCGGCAAGCCAGCTCCACGTCGACACCGGTGACCGCGTGAGAATCGATGGGAAGCCCTTCACGGTCGGGTCGATCGCCGGGGACGGGTGGTACAGCCACACGCCGGTCGTCAAGATGCCCTTGGACGACTGGCAGGCCCTGGCGAGGTCGGCCGGCAACCCGGATGCCTTCGCCACCGTCCTGGCTGTCTCCGGTGATCTCGACTGGACGGTCGCCGCCGAAAGTACGGACACCGTCGCGCGGACCACGCTCGGGTCCCTCACGGCGTTGAGCGCCTTCAAGTCCGAGATCGGATCGCTGCTGATGATGGTGGCGATGCTGTTCGGCATCTCGGCCCTCGTGATCGGCGCGTTCTTCACGGTTTGGACGATGCAACGAAAGGGCGACATCGCGGTGCTCAAGGCCCTCGGTGCCAGCACCCGTTCGCTGGTCCGCGACGCGTTGGGCCAGGCGCTCGTCGTACTGCTCGTCGGCATCGGTGCCGGCATCGCGTTGGTCTCGCTGCTCGGCGTGCTCGCCGGTGGGGTCCTGCCGTTCCTGCTCAGCCCCCTCACCACGCTCCTGCCCGGCGCCGTGATGGTCGTCCTGGGGCTTGCTGGTGCTGCCTTCGCGCTCCGCTCCGTCGTGTCCGCCGATCCCCTCACCGCCCTAGGGAGCGCCCGATGATCCTTCTCGACGACATCACCTTGACCTTCGAGGACGGCGAGAGCCGGGTCACGGCGGTCGACCACGTGACGCTCCGCGCAGACGCCGGAACCGTCACTGGCATCACCGGGCCCAGCGGCTCCGGCAAGTCCAGCCTGCTCGCCGTCGCGGCAACCTTGATCTCTCCCGACCTCGGACGGGTGCTCATCGACGACGTCGACACGACGCGGCTTGATCCGGCCGGCCGGAGCCGACTTCGTCGCGACCGGATCGGGATCGTCTTCCAGCAGTCGAACCTGATTGCTTCGCTGACGTGCACCGAGCAGCTCGAGGTGATGAACGAGCTGGGCAACCGGCACAGCAGAAGAAATCGTGCACGGGCGGCTGCACGCGCTGATCAGCTGCTCGATGCGGTCGGGCTGGGCGATCACCGCACGAAGCGACCGCACCAGCTGTCGGGTGGGGAGCGGCAGCGGGTCAACATCGCCCGGGCGCTGATGAACGACCCGAGCGTCCTCCTGGTCGACGAGCCCACCAGCGCCCTGGACCAGGAGCGAGGAGCCAGCATCATCGAGCTGATCCTGCGCCTCACCGATGAGCTCGGCACCGCGACCCTGCTGGTCACCCACGATCTCGTGCACCTGCCGCGGATGCACGAGGTCGTGCAGATGGTGGACGGACGGCTGGTCGAGGATCGGTTGGCATCGACCCCTGAGGTCTGGCGTGTTGCCGGCGCCGGTGCGTAACCTCGCGCCATGACTGACACCTACCGCACTCTCGGCTCTGGCTCGCACACCGTGTTGTGCCTGCACGGATGGTTCGGCTCCTCGACGGGTTGGGGCGAGGACTTCGTCTCAGTCCTGGATGGCGAGACCTTCCGCTACGTGTTCATGAACTACCGCGGGTACGGCGAGCGCGCCGATGTCTCGGGGGACTACACCGTCGAGGAGATCGCGCAGGACGCGCTCGATCTCGCCGACGAGCTTGGTGCCGACCGGTTCTCGGTCGTCGGTCACTCCATGGGTGGCAGTGCGGCCCAGAAGGTGCTGGCACTTGCTCCCGATCGGGTCCAGCGGCTGGTGGGGATCAGCCCGGTGCCTGCCTCAGGGGTGCCCTTCGACGACCAGGGTTGGGGACTGTTCTCCGGTGCCGCGCAGGAGGACGGCAACCGGGCCGCGATCATCGACCTGACCACCGGCAACAGGCTCTCGCAGCGATGGATCGACTCGGTGGTCCAGCACTCGGTCGACCGCTCCACCCGTGAGGCGTTCGGTGCCTACCTGGAGTCCTGGGCCAAGGCCGACTTCTCCGCGGAGGTCTCCGACAACCCGGTCCCAGCGCTGGCCGTGGTGGGCGAGCATGACCCTGCCCTCGGGGCCGACACGGTCAACGCCACCTGGATGAAGACCTACCCCAACGCCAGGCTCGAGGTGATGGCCAACGCCGGCCACTACGCGATGTACGAGACGCCGGTCGCCCTGGCCACCGTGATGGAACGCTTCCTGTCCGAGTGAGGTCAGGGGACGTCCCTTCGGACCCGGACACCACAGGGACCGTGGCAGCGGCGTACGACCGACTCGACCCGGCATCGAGAAACGCCACGGGGATCGTGCACGATCCCGACACCTACGTGACGGGGGTTCCGTTCGCCGAGCTCGCGTCACTGCAGCAGGAGCATGGCGTCGTCCCGGTGGCAGAGCCTGAGCGGCCGGGATGGCCAGCCGGCAGCGGCTACTGGCTGGTGCTGCGCCACGCCGATGTCGACCGTGTGGTCAAGGACGCGAGCACCTTCTCCTCCGAGCTGGGCGGCACCCAGATCCGGGACCCTGGCACCGAGGAGGACCTGGCGTTCGTACGCCGGATGATGCTCAACATGGACCCGCCGGAACACTCCCGGCTGCGCAAGATGCTGGCGCGATCATTCACCCCGCGCGCCGTCGAGAAGCTCGAGGAGCAGATCCTCGGACATGCGCGCGGGATCGTCGACCGAATGCTCGCGGCAGGTCCAGAGGGCACCTGCGACTTCGCCAAGGACGTCGCAGCGGACTTGCCGCTGCTCACCCTCGCGGACGTGTTGGGTGTGCCGGCCGAGGATCGGATGCTGATGTTCGACTGGTCCAACCGGGTGATCGGCTGGCAGGACGAGGACTACGCCACCAGCAGGGCCTTCGACACCGCCAGTGGGAGTGCCTTCGCTCGCGAGGCGGCCTTGCTGAGACCGGAGCCGGGACCCGACGCGCGGATGCCGGACCCGCGGTCGAGGGCGGGGATGCTCGATCTCTACACCTACGCCCACCTGCTCGGGCAGGAGAAGCGCGAGCGACCGGGCGACGACGTGATGTCGACCCTGATGGGGCAGCGCGACGATGCTGGTGGTTCGGTGAGCGTGGAGGAGTTCGAGAATCTCTTCTGGCTCTTCGCAGTGGCGGGCAACGAGACCCTGCGCAATGGCATCCCGGGGGGGATGATGGCGCTGCTCGAGCATCCCGAGGCGCAACGGCAGCTGCGTGCCGATCCCACGCTCATCCCCGCCGCGGTGGAGGAGATGCTGCGCTGGTGGACTCCGGTGATGACGTTCCGGCGTACGGCGACCAGGCCGGTGCAGCTCGCCGAGGCGCAGATCGAAGCCGGCGACAAGGTGGTGGTCTCGTTCACCGCGGGCAATCGGGACCCAGCGGCGTTCGGGCGTCCAGACGACTTCGACCTCGTGCGCGGTGGCCGGGGACACCTGGCCTTCGGCGCCGGTCCACACTTCTGCCTCGGGGCACACCTTGCCCGGACGCAGATGCGCGCGCTGTTCACCGAGCTGCTCACCCGCACCAGCTGGATCGAAGCAGCTGGCGATCCGGCATGGCTGCGCTCGAACTTCCAGCGAGGGGTCAAGCGGCTGCCGATCACCTGGCGACGGTGAGGAAGGGGTTCAACCCACCCGCGCGAGCACTCCCGTCTGCGCGAGCAGTGCGAACCTGTCCGGCACGCCCCAGTGCTCGACGATCCGACCATCGACGACGCGGGCCTGGTCGAAGACCGTGATGTCGACGGGCCGGCCCGACGGCGCTCCGAAGAAGGGGCCGCTGTTGGTCCCGCGTCCGCGCACGCGCACCCACACGTGGTCGCCCTCGACCACGGAGTCCTCGATGGTGAAGCGCATGTCCGGGACGGCGGCATGCACGTCGCGGATGGCGGCCTTCACGTGGGCGATCGCCTCCGCGCCGACACCGGCGAGGCCGAACTGGTGCTCGACGAGGTCAGGTGAGCAGAGCTCGTCGACGATCGCATCGTTGCCGGTGGAGAAGCCCTCGTCGAACATGCGGTGCATGACCTCCAGGGATGTGTGACTGGCCTGCATGATGCCGCTCCTCTATCCGCGTGGTGACGGGTAGTTGACTCTAGTAGAACTAGAATGAATATGTGTCGAACGATGAGGTCGTGTCAAGTGCCCGCCGCCCCTACCACTCATCTGTGCGTGCCGAACGTGCCCGTGAGACGCGACGGGGGCTGGTCGAGGCGGCCACCGCGCGCTTTCTGGACGCTGGCTACGCGAGCACGTCACTTGCGGAGGTCGCCGAAGCGGCGGGGGTCTCGGTCGACACGGTCTACAAGACGTTCGGTTCCAAGATCGCCCTGCTCAAGGAGCTCCTCGACGTTGCCATCGGCGGCGACGACGCACCAGTGTCCTTGCTCGAGAGGGCAGCGCCACGAGCGCTGCGCGAGGAGGCCGACCAGCGTGTCCAGGTGCGGATGCTGGCGGCGGGTGTCACTCGTCAGCTCGAACGCATCCGCCCCCTCGACGACATCCTGCGTGGTGCTGCCGCCGTGGACGCCGAGGCAGCCGCGCTGCGCGAGGACATCCAGGTGCGTCAACGGCGTACGGCGATGCGCACGATCGTGGGCTGGATCGCGGCGAACGGCCCGTTGAGGGACGGGCTCTCGGTGAACCGGGCCGCGCAGATGGTCTGGACCCTCACGTCGCCGGAGGTGCATCTGCTGATGCGCGAGACCGGTGGTTGGTCCGAACGCGCCTATCGTGCGTGGTTGGAGCAGGCGATCGCTGACGGCATCTTGGGGCAGCCGGTCAGTCCCGCCGTCGGGCAGCCCGGTAGCCGCGCATGAGCAGCTCGCCGATCTCCTCGAGCTGGCTGCGCACCCACTCGTCCGGCATGTCGGCGGTCGCGGTGAGGGCGCCGGTCAGTGACTGCGTGATCGCAGCGGACCAGACCAGGGCGACCGGGTCGCTGTCGTCGTGGAAGGTGAGCAAGGCGTTCAGGCGCAGGCCCAGCGTCTGGGCAGGACCCCAGACGCTCTCGTTGGCGAGAACTGCCACATCGCCTGCCAGCCACGTCGCGATTCGTCGATGCCGGATCAGGTAGTCGACGTAGCCCTCGAGCGCCCGCTTGCGTCGGGTGGTCTCACGACCGATCGACTCGACCTCGTCGAGGAACCTCTCGAGATCCGTGAAGGCAGGTCCGACCAGGGCAGCGAGCAGGTCGTCCTTGGTCCGGAAGTGGTAGTAGAGCGCTGCCTTGGTGACCTCCAGCCGGTCCGCGATCAGCTGCAGCGAGGTGCCCTCGAACCCGTGCTCGCCGAAGAGGTCGAGAGCGGCGTCCAGGAAGCGTTGCTGCGCGGCAGGGGCGGCCGACAGATCGGCGAGCGAGCCGGCGTGAGTCATGGAGAGACCGTAGGCTCGGACTGGTCGATCGTCAAGTGAAATGCTAGCCGAGTGGCTAGGCGCCAACTTGACATACGGCTAGTTGAGCGTTCACTCTTCTAGGTGTCGTTCGGCGAGGGCGACCGATCATCGACTTCAATGACGACGGAGACTGCAGTGGCTACCTTCCTCTACCGGATCGGACGTTTCTCGTTCGAGAGACGAAAGACCGTGCTGTTGGCGTGGGTGTTGCTCCTCGCCGTCCTCGGCGGCCTCGCGGGCGCAGTGGGGAAGACCGCCGACGCACCGATGTCCATCCCGGGCGTCGAGTCCGTGCAGGCGACCGAGCTGTTGCAGGACCGCTTTCCCGGGGGCGCGGTCGGTGGCGCGACAGCGCGGGTGGTCGTGGCAGCGCCGCAGGGCGAGAGCCTGCAGAGCGCTGCAGGTCGCTCGGCCGTGGAACAGACTGTCGAGGCGGCCTCCAAGAGCGAGCAGGTCGTCGACGTGACCGACCCCTTCGAGACCCAGTCGGTCTCACCGGACGGTCGGGTCGCCTACCTGACCGTGTCGTACGCCGTCCAGGTCGAAGCGATCACCGACACCGCACGTGAGCAGCTCCTGGCAGTCGGCGATGTTGCACGCGCGGCGGGGTTCGAGGTCGAGGTCGGCGGCGAGGCCACGCAGGCGGTCGTCGCACAGAGCGCGACCGAGGGCATCGGGGTGCTCGTGGCCCTGCTCGTGCTCGCCATCACCTTCGGGTCGCTCCTGGCGGCCGGGCTGCCGATGTTGACCGCGCTGATCGGCGTGGGGGCGGGCATGGCGGGTGTGACAGCACTCTCGGCCGTGGTCGACCTGACCAGCACCGCGCCGACGCTGGGCTTGATGGTCGGTCTCGCGGTCGGCATCGACTACGCCTTGTTCATCTCCATGCGACACAAGCAGCAGCTGGCCGAGGGTGTCACCCCGATCGACTCTGCGGCCACTGCCGTTGCCACCGCAGGGAGCGCCGTCGTCTTCGCCGGAGCGACCGTGATGATCGCCCTGGGTGCTCTGTCCGTGGTCGGAATCCCCTTCCTCACCCAGATGGGTCTGGTCGCCGCAGGCATGGTGGCTCTGGCAGTCGCCGTCGCGTTGACCCTGGTGCCCGCGCTGCTGGGCTTTGCTGGTGCGCGCGTCAACCGCTGGCCTGTTCCTGGTCTGCGAGGTCGGCAGAAGCGGCTCCGGGAGTCGACGTCGACAGGCGGCCGTTGGGCGACCCTCGTTACTGGTCGTCCTGTGCCCTTCCTGATCGTTGCCGTGATCGGCGCGGGCGCCCTGGCGCTGCCTGCCCTGGACCTGCAGCTGGGGCTGCCCGATGAGGGCAACCTGAACAGCAGCACTACGCAGCGCAAGGCCTACGACCTCTTGGCCGACGGGTTCGGGCCAGGGTTCAACGGGCCGCTGACCGTCGTACTCGATGCCGAGGGCGTGGGAGACCCGGAGGCCGCCGCGAAGCTCGTCGCCGCGCAGTTCAGCGAGCTCGACGACGTCGCAGCCGTGGCCCCTGCCATGTTCAACGAGGCGGGCGACACGGCGATCGTCACGGTTGTCCCCGCCAGTGGGCCTGCAGATGTGACCACCAAGGACCTTGTTGGCGAGATCCGCGCACTTCGCGGACCGCTGGAACAGTCGACAGGCGCGGAGATCTCGGTGACGGGAAACACGGCCATCGGGATCGACATCTCGCAGAAGCTCACCGGTGCCCTGCCGGTCTTCCTCCTGGTGGTCGTCGGGCTCTCGCTGCTGCTGCTGATGCTCGCCTTCCGGTCGCTGCTGGTTCCGCTCAAGGCCACGGCCGGGTTCCTGCTGAGCCTCGCAGCGACGTTCGGCGCCCTGGTCGCGGTCTTCCAGTGGGGCTGGTTGGCCGGGCTGATCGGAGTCGAGCAGACAGGTCCGATCATCAGCTTCTTGCCGGTCCTCCTGATCGGGCTGCTCTTCGGCCTGGCGATGGACTACGAGGTGTTCCTGGTCAGCAGGATGCGGGAGGACTTCGTGCACGGAGCAAGCCCGCGGGAGGCCGTGATCGGAGGTTTCCAGCACGGTGCACGCGTGGTCACCGCGGCTGCGCTGATCATGTCCTCGGTCTTCGCCGGCTTCGTCCTCGGGGACGACCCCACCATCAAGAGCATTGGCTTCGCCTTGGCGATCGGCGTCCTGATCGATGCCTTCGTGGTCCGGATGACGATCGTCCCTGCGGTGATGACGCTGCTTGGCGAGAGCGCGTGGTATCTGCCGAAGTGGCTCGACCGGATCCTGCCGGACGTCGACATCGAAGGCGCCCGCCTCGAGCACCGCGGCAACGAGCCGGTGGTTGTCCCGGGCACGACGGAGCACAATGACGTGGCGACTGCGGAGGAGACGCTCCAGCCCGTCCGCTGAGGTACGACGGGGTGCAACGGGAACCAGGAGAGGAGCCCAGTGCGTCGAGTGCTGAGATGGCGCTGGCTCGTTCGGGTCGCGGGTCTCGTTGCTCTTGGTCTGCTGGTGATCGAGGCCTACGAGGGCTGGCCCTCGATCGCCGCCGACCTCAAGCGCCTGCCGGTTCCCGTCTGGGGGTGGTTCGCGCTCGCGATCCTCGCCGACGTGGCCTCGATGGGCACCTATGCCCGCCTGCAGAGACGGCTGCTGAGCGCGGGAGGCACATCGGTGTCGCTGCCGAATGCGTTGGCGCTCGCCTACGCCTCGCACTCGCTGAGCGACACCCTGCCCGGGGGACCGCTCTTCTCGACCGTGTTCAGCTTTCGCCGGATGCGGACCCTCGGTGCCCCTGCGGCGGTCGCGTCGTGGGTGATCGCACTCAGCGGGGTGCTCTCGAGCGCCGCCCTGATCGTGATCGGCGTCGTGGCTGGCCTCCTCGCGACCGGCAGCACCGACGGTGTGGCCCTTCTCTGCTACGCCGTCATCGCCGCCGCCCTGATCTGGAGTGTCCGTGCTGTACGGCGCCAACCAGACCTGGTCGTCGCTGCCGTGCTGGGCTCGTTGAGGGGGGTCAACCGCGTGTTGCGACGCGACCCGCGGCGGGGGAGTGACCGCATCGAGGATCTGGTCGCTGAGCTCACCGCCGTGAGGATCGGTGGTCGCAACCTCGCCATCGTGTGGGCGCAAGCGATCGCCAACTGGCTGCTCGACGGCCTCTGCCTCTACCTGTGCCTGTTGGCGGTCGGGGTCACGGACGCCTCGCCGGTCGCAGTGATCCTTGCCTACACGGCGGGAATGGCCGCGCTGAGCGTTCCGTTCGTGCCAGCCGGTCTGGGTGTCGTCGACGGCGCGCTGATCCTCGGTCTGATCGCGGGTGGCACCGGGCCGGCCAAGGCACTCGCAGCCACCGTCTTGTTCCGCCTCATCACCCTCGGGATGATCGTCGGCATCGGGTGGGTGGTCTGGTTCTTCATCCGGACCCCCAAGCCGACCGAGTCGTCGCCGCGCAGTCCCGGGATGCAGTAGAACGGAGCAGTGGTCCGCAAACGTCCCAGTCCACCTGCCTGGCTCGGCATCGACGTCGAAAACCGCCTCAAGGAGTACATCGACTTCGGCGGCAAGTCGAAAGAGAGGCCACTTTCTTATAGCACTATCGAAAAGACGTTCTACTCCTTCTTCATCTTC
>JBDSBU010000020.1:0-9314 GCA_039921445.1 Marmoricola sp.
CTTCACCGCGATCCCGATGGAGATCGTCAGCCCGGAGAGCCAGTTCCAGGTGTTCATCGACGACGTGCGGCTCCCGGCTGAGGCTTTGGTCGGCGATGAGGACGGGGGCCTGGTCCAGCTCTTCGCCGGGCTCAACCCGGAGCGGATCATGGCCGCGTCGTTCTCCACGGGCCTGGCTCGCTACGCGCTCGACAAGGCCACGGCCTACGTCAAGGAACGCGAGGTCTGGGGGGCCCCGATCGGGTCCCACCAGGGCATCGCGCACCCGCTCGCGCAGTCGAAGATCGAGATCGAGCTGGCCCGGTTGATGACCCAGAAGGCGGCCGCGCTCTACGACGAGGGCGACGACCTGGCGGCTGGTGAGGCGGCGAACATGGCCAAGTACGCCGCCGCCGAGGCTGCCTGCGACGCTGCCGACCGCGCCGTACAGTCCCACGGTGGCAACGGGATCACGCAGGAGTACGGCGTCGCCGGTCTCCTGGTCGCCTCCCGAGCCGGCCGGATCGCCCCGGTCAGCCGCGAGATGATCTTGAACTTCGTCGGGATGCACTCCCTCGGCCTGCCGAAGTCCTACTGAGCCCGCGGAAGATCGAGCCCGAAGGAGCACCATGACCGACGACCGAGCTGAGCTTGTCCACTACGAGAGTGCCGAGTGTCTCGCCACGATCACCCTGGACTCTCCGCACAACCGCAACGCCCTCTCGCGCCGCTTGGTCTCCGGCCTCTTCGACGCCCTGGACCGAGCCGAGGGGGAGGAGTCCGCGCGGGTGGTGCTGCTCCGTTCCGCGGACCGGGTCTTCTGCTCCGGAGCCGACCTCAGTGAGGCAGCGAGCGGTGGCATGGAAGAGGGTGCCAAGGCGCTGGTCGCGCTGCAGCGGCGGATCCTGACCCACCCGCTCCCGGTCGTGACCCGGCTTGCAGGTCCGGTCCGTGCCGGCGGGCTTGGCATCGTGGCGGCCAGTGACGTGGTGATCTGCGCCAGCGACGTCACCTTCGCCTTCACCGAGGTCAGGCTGGCGCTGACCCCGGCGGTGATCTCGCTGACCGTTCTTCCGAGGTTGACCAGTCGAGGTGCGGCCGAGAGCTTCCTGACCGGCCGCAGCTTCGAGGCCGACGACGCCGTCCGGATGGGCCTGGTCACACGCGCCGTGACCCCGGCCGACCTCGATGCCGAGGTCGACCGGGTGTGCGCCGATCTCGCGAAGGGACACCCTCAAGGGCTGCGCGAGACCAAGGCCCTGCTGACCCGCGACGTGGTGGCCCACCTAGACGAGCACGCCGAGGAGATGGCCGCGCTCAGCGCCCGGCTCTTCGGCTCCGACGAGGCCCGCGAGGCGATGACCGCGTTCTTGAACCGGAAGGCCCGCTGAGGTCGGAATACCCCTCGATCCGGGTTCCCAGGTGGGGAACCCAATCTGCCTCTTCACCCACCAGGCGCGGTGGCTGAAGAGGCAGATTGCCGTGTGAGGACTCAGCCGCGGCGTACCCGTGGGCCGAAGGCGATGTCGTCCTCGACCTTCGCGTCGAGGTTGGCGTCGTCGGCGTAGATCCGGCCCGCCTCCCCTTCGGTCAGTACGCCGGTGCCGCCACCGACCTCCCCCCAACGCGGGTTGGACAGGCATCGCCGCGGGATGGTGACCTGCACGCTGTTCTTCGCGTAGTCGACGTTCGAACGCAACCCGCGACACTTGGTGGTCCGGCCCGAGAAGAAGTCGGCCTTGCCCTGCCACTTGCCCTTCTGAGTGAGGAGCGAGACGTCTGCCCGCTTGCCCTCGTTGGTCCGCAGCGCGAAGACGTGGAAGGCCATGTCGCCCTTGCGGACCCTGGTGAGCTGGTCCTCGAACATCGTGACGCGGACGACGTTGGCCCGGTGGTTGACGCGCAGCGAGAGCACGTCACCCTCGCGTCGCAGCGGCTCCGGAACGTTGATGGTGTCGTCCTCCTGTCCCCCGGAGACGACATCGTGGGCGGCGTCGTGGGTGGTGACGTTCGCGGCGTTGGCCGCGACCGGGATGAGAGCCAGCGCGGGTGCCGCTACGGCAAGGATGATCAGCTTTCGCAATGTCATGGTGTGCTCCCTCGTGGGGGACCGAGATGGTCCGTTCGCCAGAACATTAGGCGCGTTCGGGGTCGTCGGAGTGGAGGCGCAGGCTCGGGTTTGGTGAGTATGACTACTCAGGTCTGCCCCACCTGGTGTCCGCCATGGCGTCCCCTCCGCGCAGGTGCGATCCTCACCCAGTGACGGCAGCCGTGATCAGGTCCATGGGGCTCAAGACCACGATGGTGGGCGCGCTTGCTGTCGGGGGGCTCCTCCTCGCACCCCCGAGCCTGGCCGCCCAGTCCGTGCCGGCGTGCTCGCGCGGCCTGGTGGCCCTGACCTTCGACGACGGTCCAGCAACCACCGTCACCCCGCGCCTGCTCACGCTCCTTGCCGACCGCAACGTGCAGGCGACCTTCTTCATGGTCGGGTCACGGGTGCGTACGGCGCCGAGGGAAGCGCGCCTGGTGGCGAGCAACGGGCACGTGATCGCCAACCACACCTGGTCCCACACCGACCTGACCCGGCTCGGCGACAGCTCCATCCGCAACGAGCTCGCCACGACCCGGCAGGAGCTGCGACGCGTCGGAGTCACGCCCAGCAAGCTGATGCGCCCGCCGTACGGCGCCACCAACGCGCGCGTCAACAAGGTGGTGCGCGGCGCTGGCTACGTGCCGGTGCTGTGGACGATCGACACGAAGGACTATGCCGGCGGCACGGCGAGCCAGATCGCCCAACGCGTCCTGAGCCGATTGCGGCCGCACAAGGTCAACATCGTGCTCCAGCACGACGGTGTTCGCCGGTCCCCGACGTCGGTGGAGGCGGTGCCGCAGATCGTGAAGGGTGCTCGCGCCCGCGGCTACTGCTTCACCACGTTGAGCTCCTCGGGTCTTCCGGCGGTGCCGGTGCCGTCGTTGCGAATGAGCGTCACCAACGCCAAGGAGGCCGGGAAGGTGCCCGCCCACGTGACGCTGACCCTCGACCGGCCGACCAGTCGCCAGGTCTCGGTGGTCGTCGCGACTGTCGGTGGGACCGCAAACCCGGAGGAGGACTTCACCTCAGTCTCGCGTCGGGTGGTGTTCCCGGTCGGTGCGACCAAGGCAACGCTGAACATCCCGGTGATCGACGACCTCGCGTTCGAGGGCGTGGAGCGGTTCAGCGTCCGACTCCGCTCGGCCAGCGGGCTGAAGCTGCGCGACACCTCGCGCACGGTCTCGATCACCAGCGACGACGCCCAACCTGCGCCGCCGCCGCCCCCGGCAAGCCCGCCCCCGGCGTCGAGGAAGCCGGCCGACGTGGAGACCCCGGCCGCTCCCGAACCCGGCTAGGGCAGCCAGCGACCGAGCCGGTCGAGCCCTTCGCCGATGTCGGCCGAGCTGCCGGCGAAGGACAGCCGGACGAACTCGTTGCCCCGCTGGGTGTCGAAGTCGATGCCGGGCGCGGTCGCCACCCCGGTCTCCTCGAGCAGGCGCAGGCACCAGGCGTGGGAGTCCTCCCCGTCGCGCCCGGTCAGGTGGCCGATGTCGGCGTAGACGTAGAACGCCCCGTCGGCGGGCGCGAGCCGGTCGATCCCCAGCTTCGGCAGGCCGTCGAGCAGCAGCGCGCGGTTGGCGGAGTAGCGCTCCACGTGAGCGTCGAGCTCGGCGTAGGACTCCGGGGTGAAGGCCGCGATGGCGGCGTACTGGCTGAGCACCGGCGGACAGATCGTGAAGTTCCCGGTGAGCACGTCGACCGGACGGCGCAGGTCCTCGGGCACGAGCATCCAGCCCAGCCGCCACCCGGTCATCGAGAAGTACTTCGAGAACGACCCGAACACGATCCCGGTGCGGGAGGTCTGCCAGGCGCTGCGTACGCCGCCGCCGCCGTAGGTGATGCCGTGGTAGATCTCGTCGCTGACCAGCCGGACCCCGCTCTCCTCGCACCAGCGCGCGATGGCGTCGAGCTCATCGGGCAGCAGCATCGTTCCGGTCGGGTTGGCCGGGGAGGCGATCACCAGGCCCGCCACCGGACCGGGGATCTCCGCGAGCTGTTCCACCGTCGGCTGGAACCTGGTCTCCGGGCCGCAGTCGATCTCGACCACTTCGCACCCGAGCGCGGTCAGGACGTTGCGATAGCAGGGATAACCGGGGCGAGCCATCACCACCCGGTCACCGGGCTCGAAGGCCGCCAGGAACGCGAGCAGGAAGCCGCCCGAGGACCCCGTGGTGATCACGACATCGTCGAGGGTCACCTCGATCCCGGAGGTTCGGCGGTGGTGCGCGGCAACGGCCTCGCGCAGCCCGGGTACGCCGGTCGCGACCGTGTAGCCGAGCACCTCCTCGTCGAGCAGCCGCTTGGCCTCCTCGCGCACTGCCCGGGGCGCACCGGTGGAGGGCTGTCCCGCAACCATGTTGACCAGGTCCCCGTGGCTGAGCTGTCGTCGCTGGGCCGCAGCGAGCAGGTCCATCACGTGGAAGGGCGGCACGTTCGCCCGCTGTGCCACCTGCATCGGGTGGGTCATCGGTCTCCTCGGTCGGCTGGCCGCCATTGTGCCCCGACAGGTTGAGTGCCGGAGCGGTCGCTCTGGCGACCACCTCAGCACTCGACCCAGCCTAGAGAGCAGCGACGTAGACCGTCGCGGTGGACTCCCCCCGGGTGAGTGGGTTCGCGAAGGTGACGACCTGGGCGGTGGCCTCGCGGAAGACCGTCGTCAGGGCGGCGAGGAAGTCCTCGTCCGGCGGGTCGTCGGACCAGAGCCCGAAGATGCCGTCGGGTGTGAGGTGCCGGCTGAGCTGGGTCAGTCCGGCGACCGTGTAGAACGTCGAGTGGCTGGGGTGCAGCACATCGCGCGGGGTGTGGTCGATGTCGAGCAGGATCGCGTGGAACGACTCCGGAACGCAGTCGTCGAAAGCCGACTCACCGCGCATCAGCGCAAAGAAGTCCCCCTCGATGAATTGGGCTCGGGGGTCGGAGTTCAGGGCCGTGGCCTCGGGAAGCAGACCCTGCTGATGCCAGGCGATCACCTCACCGAGGGCATCGACCACGCTCAGTGAACGCACCCGGTCATCGGCCAGTGCGGTGAGCGCTGTGTAGCCGAGGCCGAGCCCCCCGACGAGCACATCGAGGTTTGGGCCAGGAGCAGCGGCCAGACCCATGGTGGCCAGCTCCCGTTCGGCCACGGTGAACAGGCTCGACATCAAGAACTCGTCGTCGAGCTTGACCTCGTAGATCTCGACACCGATCTGTGGGTCGATCCGACGACGCAGGGTGATCAGGCCGAGTCGGGTGTCCTGGGAGGCGAGCTCCTCGAAACGTCTGCTCATTGCAAGATCAGAACATGTCCGAGGACCACGGGGCGCGGTGCCAGCCGAAGGCGGTCGACGCGGCGGCCACTGCGCCGCGGGTGTGCTCGGTGACCCGGCGTACGCGGTGCAGGTCGGTCAGCCGGACGCCACCGAGGAAGATGGTGCCGAGCTCCAGGATGCCCATCGAGAGGTCGGGGGCCGAGGTCACGCGGGTCACCTCGGCCGTGGAGCCCTCGGGGTCGCCGTCCGTCACGAGCCGGTAGCGGCCGGTGTTGCCAAACAGCAGCGGGTCATCGATCTCGAGAACGAGATCGACGCCGGCGGCGTACTTCCGGGCCCGCAGCGCAGCCTCCACGTCGACGACGCGGACGTAGAGGCTGTCGGTGATCGAGGTGACGACGGCGCGTGCGTCGGTGACCAGGTGCCGCAGCGGCTCGTCGAGGGGCGAGCTCCACACGTGGAAGGAGCGAGCGAGGTCGAGGTCGAGCAGGTAGCGCCAGATTCCGGCGTACGCCGCTGGATCCTCGGCCCACACCTCCTTGATCCGCACGACGCCCTCGGGCTCCAGGTCGAACTTGTCCAGGAACCGATAGCTGGCGAAACCGTCGGCGTCACCGGCCTGGTCGTAGTGCACGACGTAGCGGATCTCGGAGGCACCTCGCCGAGCGAACTCCTTGTCGAAGAGCGCGAACTCCCACACCGACTTGTCGCGGACCATGGTCCCGGGACGCTCGGACCGCATCGTGGCGTGCAGGCCAGGCGCGACCTTCAAGAAGTCCTCCCGTGTGACCTCATCGACCGAGCCCGCCAGCTCCACGCCTGGCAGGAAGTCCAGCCGACGGTTGGTGCCGGTCAGCACCGCGCGGCTGGCGGCCGGTCCGTAACCGAAGCGTCCGTAGATCAGCGACTCCGAGGCCCAGAGAGCAGCAAGTGGCTCACCACGCTTGGCGACCTGCTCCAGCTGGTGGGTCATCATCGCGGTGAGCAGGCCACGTCGGCGGTACGGCGGGTGCACCGTCACCACGGTGACCGCCGCTGTCGGCACGGCGGCGCCACCCGGCACGGTCAGCTGGCGCGCGAAGTCACCGCAGGTGGCCACCCAGCGCCGGCCGACCTTGAAGCCGAACATCCGCTCGTTCTCGAAGATCGCACGGTCGAACTCCAGTGTCTCCGTCCGCGGCGGCTCCTGGAACCCCCGCGAGATCGCGGCGTGGAACTCCTTGAACGTCGCGTCGGTGACGTTCTTCAGCTGCGGTTCCACGAGGTGGGGCGCCGAGGGGCGCTTGGGAGGCATGGACTCATTCCACCGGAAGGACGGCAGCCGGACAAACCGATTACCGCTCCCGCCGTGTCACAAGCCGGGCGAGTTGGGCCCACTCGCGGCGTGCCGGCCCGCGCGCCGCCCGAAGTAGGACCCCTCGGCGAGCTGGGTGCCCGAGGCATAGCCCTTGCCGTCCTGGGCGATGTTCGCCGCGCAGGCGCCTGCGGCGTACAGGCCCGGGATCACCGTGCCGTCGGCCCGCTCGACCTGACCATCGAGGTCGACCCGCATGCCGCCCATCGTGAAGCCGGCGTACATCGCCTTGCCGAGCGTCAGGTCGTAGGCACCCCAAGGGCCGGCGTCCTGCGGCTCGAGCCAGTCCGGATGCTTGTGGAAGTCCGGGTCCTCCTTGCGCCTCGCGCCCTCGTTGTACGCCGCCAGGGTCTCCTGCAGCGCCCCGGAGGGAAGCCCCAGCCCTTCCTCCATCTCCTGCACCGTCTCCCAGCCATCGAGAAACGGGCACAGCGCGAAGTCAGGGTGCGCGATGTGCGCGGAGTCCACGATCAGGTAGGCGGCCTGGTCGGGCTGGTCGAGCACGAATCCCGAGGTGCGCGAGTGGTAGGAGTCCTCGGCCACGAACCGCTTGCCCAGCTTGTTGACCACGATTCCGGTGACCAGCTGCGCGGGCGGGTAGAACGGCGCGGTCACGAACGCCTGCTCCATGAAGCGCAGCTCGGCACCGACAGAGGCGCCGAGGCGGATCCCCATCCCGTCGTCGTAGGTGGAGGCGAGCGGGAACAGGTTGGCCCCGAGCTGAGGGGTGTACGCCGCCACCATGGCGTCGTTGCCTACATAGCCGCCTGCTGCCACCACCACCGCACCGGCCCGGATGAAGCCGCGCTCGGCGAACCGGCGCCAGGCCACGCCGACGACGCGGACTCGAGACGCCTCGTTCCCCGGCTCCTCAACCACCGAGGTGACCAGGTTGCTGGCGCCGGTCTCGTAGCGCACCTCGATGTCGTTCTCGGCGATCCGCTCGGCCAGGCGGTCCAGGACCATCTTCGCGCCGCCGGTGTCCCCGGGCTTCGGCACCTTGTGGCCACGCGGCGCCGGCCTGGCGAGGTCGCGGAAGGGGTGCACCTTCTCGTTGCCGGTGTACATCAGCCCTTGGGTCCCCGGCTGGATCACCGCCTTCTCCTCGTAGAGCGATCGCTCGAACTGCATCCAGAGGGACTCGATCCAGTCGAAGTGCTCGACGCTGTCCTCGCAGAAGGCCCGGATCTTGGTCTCCTCCGGGTCGAGGCTGACCGCCATCAGGTACTTGAACATCTCCTCGGCCGAGTCCGTCACGCCCACGGCCTGCTGCACCGCCGTACCGCCGCCGAGGTAGAAGTGCCCGCCGGCCATGGCGCTGGTTCCGCCGTACTCAGCGCCTCGTTCCAGCAGGATCACGCTCGCCCCCGCCCGCGCTGCCTCGAGCGCGGCGCAGGCCCCTGCGATCCCGAAGCCGACGACGACCACGTCGACCTCGTCGCTCCAGGTCTCGACGTCGGCACCGGCGACGGTCTCGGGCAGGTCGATGGTCATGGGCGCAGTCTACGAAGAAACTAGAACAAGTTCTAGGCAGTCACCCCGTTTGCGGCCGGACGTCGGGCTCGGGTCACCCCGCCCCGCCACTAGACTCAGGGCCACTGCCCCCCATCGCCGAGGCGCCACTCATGACACTCGACGTCCAAAGCCTGAACCAGATCCTCCTGGTGGGGACGGGTGTCCTGCTGCTCGCGATCTTGGCCGTGCGGCTCAGCGTCGGTGTGGGAATGCCGAGCCTGCTGGTCTATCTGCTGATCGGCGTCGGCATGGGCGAGGCCGGTCTCGGGCTGCGCTTCGACAACGCCGAGCTCGCGCATGCGCTCGGGTTCGGTGCCCTGATGCTGATCCTGGCGGAGGGTGGCCTGACCACGTCATGGCCCGAGATTCGGCCGGTCATGCGACTGGGGGTGTCGCTGGCGACGGTCGGGGTGGCGCTGAGCGTCCTGATCATGGCCGCCTTCGCCCACTACGTGCTGGGCTTCAGCTGGCAGATCTCGGTGCTGCTCGGCGCAGTCACCTCGCCGACCGACTCCGCCGCCGTCTTCTCGGTGCTGCGACGGGTGCCGCTCCCACATCGGCTGACTGGGTCGCTCGAGGCGGAGTCCGGGCTCAACGACGCCGCCACCGTCGTGCTGGTGACGCTGATCAGCTCCGGGACGCACCACAGCGCGCTCGGTTTCCTGGCCGAGATCGCGATGGAGCTCTCGATCGGCGTGGTGGGTGGGCTGGTCGTCGGGTACCTCGGCGCCCGACTGCTGCGAGGCGCAGCACTGCCCAGCTCGGGCCTCTATCCGCTGGCAGTGCTCTCCTTCGCGGTGCTCGCCTACGCCGGGAGCGCGGCCCTGCATGGCTCCGGCTTCGCAGCGGTGTACGTCGCTGCGCTGATCCTGGGCAACGCCGAGCTCCCGCACCGTGCGGCCACGAGGTCGTTCTCCGAGGGCATCGCCTGGCTCGCCCAGATCGGGCTCTTCGTGATGCTGGGCCTGCTCTTCTCACCCAGCAGGATCGACCACTCCACGGTGGGCCTGGCACTGGCCGCCGGAACGGCGCTCACCTTCCTCGCCCGGCCGATCTCGGTGGCGCTGGCCTCGCTCGTCCAACCGGTGCGCGCTCGCGAGCTGGTCTTCTTGTCCTGGGCGGG
>JBDSBU010000021.1:0-15611 GCA_039921445.1 Marmoricola sp.
GCCCTGGCGATGGTGATCGCGAAGAACGCCGTCCACTGCGCGCTGTTCCTGGCCGGCGTGATGCTCAGCCTGGCCGGGCTCTACGCGCTGCAAGATGCCCCGTTCCTCGCTGCGGTGCAGGTGATCGTCTACACCGGCGCGATCCTGATGCTGTTCCTGTTCGTGCTGATGCTCGTGGGCGTCGACTCCTCGGACTCGGTGGTCGAGACCATCCGCGGCCAGCGGCTGCTGGCGACGATCGTGGGTCTGCTCTTCGGTGGCACCTTGATCCTGGGCGTCGCCCAAGCGACCGTGGGCACCTTCACCGGGCTGGCTGCCGCGAACGCCCAGGGCAACGTCCCGGCGATCGCCGAGGTGCTGTTCACCCGCTACGTCTTCGCCTTCGAGACCACTTCCGCGCTGCTGATCACCGCTGCGCTCGGTGCGATGGTGCTTGCGCACCGCGAGCGGCTCACGCCCAAGCTCGGTCAGGCTGATCTGGCCGCACAGCGGATGCGTGACTACGCAGACCACGGCAAGCACCCCGGCCCCTTGCCGGCCCCGGGTGTCTTCGCCCGGCACAACGCGGTCGACACCCCGGCGCTGCTGCCCGACGGCAGCGTTGCCGAGTCCTCGATCTCCCGGGTGCTCGCAGCCCGAGGCTCGGTGAACACCTCGCCCGGCAGTGCCAGTCAGGTCGAGCAGCTCGGCGGTGGCGACACCACCGTGCCGCCGCGAGACGACTCCGGGACGGCGGGACGATGAGCGCCACACCTTTCATCGTGCTGTCCGCGATCCTGTTCACGATCGGCGCCGTGGGCGTTCTCGTACGCCGCAACGCGATCGTGGTCTTCATGTGCGTGGAGCTGATGCTCAACGCCAGCAACCTGGCGCTGATCACCTTCTCGCGGACCAACGGCAACCTCGAGGGGCAGATCGCGGCGTTCTTCGTCATGGTCGTGGCCGCCGCCGAGGTCGTGGTCGGACTCGCCATCATCATGACCATCTTCCGCACCCGCCGCTCGGCCTCGGTCGACGACGCCAGCCTGCTGAAGTACTGAGGGGCTACTCGTGATCACTTCCGCCATCAGCGTTCTCGCCGAAGGGGCGCACGGAAACGTGCCCGTCGTCGACCCGAGCGCGGCCGGGGGCCTCGCCGTACCCCTGGTCCTGGTCGTTGCCCTACCTGCCCTGGGTGCAGCGATCCTGCTTCTCGGCGGGCGCCGCACCGACCGCTTCGGGCATCTGCTCGGCACTGCCACCGTCGTCGGCTCGTTCGTCTGCTCGTTGGTGCTGTTCTTCGGGCTGCTCGGGCGGGGCGTCGAGGACCGGCAGATCAACCAGGACCTGTGGACCTTCTTCACCGCTGGGAACTACGAGGTCAAGCTGGGTCTGCTCTACGACCCGCTCTCGGCACTGTTCCTGCTGCTGATCACCGGCGTGGGCGCCCTGATCCACGTCTACTCGATCGGTTACATGGAGCACGACGAGCGACGTCGTCGGTTCTTCGCCTACCTGAACCTCTTCGTCGCCGCGATGCTGGTGCTGGTGCTGGCCTCCGACTACATCGGGGTGTTCCTGGGCTGGGAGGGCGTCGGACTCGCGTCCTACCTGCTGATCGGGTTCTGGCAGTACAAGCCGAGCGCGGCAGCGGCTGCCAAGAAGGCCTTCGTGATCAACCGGGTCGGCGACATCGGCCTGTCCCTCGGCATCGGCCTGATCTTCGCCACGTTCGGCACCACGTCCTTCGCCAAGGTCTCCGAGCTCACCTCCGGTGCCTCGCAAGGCGTGATGACCGCGATCGGGCTGCTGCTCCTGCTCGCTGCCGCCGGAAAGTCGGCTCAGTTCCCGCTGCAGTCCTGGCTGCTCGACGCGATGGAGGGCCCGACCCCGGTCTCGGCCCTGATCCACGCGGCGACGATGGTCACCGCGGGCGTCTACCTGATCGTCCGCTCGCAGTTCATCTTCGAGTACACCCCCGACGCTCGGATGGCGGTGGCGGTGATCGGCACGATCACCCTGCTGATGGGTGCCTGGATCGGTTGCGCCAAGGACGACGTGAAGAAGGTCCTGGCTGGTTCCACGATGAGCCAGATCGGCTACATGGTGCTGGCCTCGGGCCTGGGCGTGGCCGGTTACGCGTTCGCGATCTTCCACCTGCTGACCCACGGCTTCTTCAAGGCCAACATGTTCCTCGGTGCCGGGTCGGTGATGCACGGCATGGACGACGACGTGAACATGCGGCACTACGGGGCGCTGCAGAAGGCGATGCCGGTGACGTTCGTGACCTTCGCGATGGGTTACCTCGCCATCATCGGGTTCCCCGGATTCGCCGGCTTCTGGTCCAAGGACAAGATCATCGAGACAGCGCTCGCGCAGAACCCGGTCCTCGGCATCTGTGCGCTGCTCGGCGCCGGGGTGACCGGCTTCTACATGACCCGCCTGATGCTGATGACGTTCTTCACCGAGAAGCGGTGGGAGCCCGGCGTACACCCGCACGAGTCGCCCAAGGTGATGACCGTGCCGTTGATCGTGCTGGCTGCCCTCTCGGTGCTCGGAGGCCTGCTGCTGGTCAACGACTGGATCGTCAGCTTCCTCTCGCCGGTCGTCGGCGAGGCCGTGCACGAGTCGCCGCCGCTGCCCGCCATCGTGATCAGCCTGCTCGCGGTGCTCGTCGTCGCAGTCGGGGTCGCGACCGCGTGGTTCCTGGTCGGCAAGCGCGACGTGCCGCGGGTCGCACCGACCGAGGTGTCGATGTTCACCACTGCCGGGCGCAACGACCTCTACGGAGACGCGTTCAACGACGCCTTCGTCGTTGGGCCGACCAAGCAGCTCACCGGTGGCCTGGCCACCTTCGACCGCAGCGTGGTCGACGGCGGTTTCGTCGGCACCGGTACCGCCCTCGGAGGCCTGTCGAGCCGGTTGCGCATGGTCCAGAACGGATTCGTCCGCTCCTACGCGCTCTCGCTGCTCGCCGGTGCTGCCCTCGTCCTTCTCGCACTGGTAGTGGTGAACCTCGCATGAACCTTCCCTGGCTCTCCATCCTGATGCTGCTGCCGATCGCCGGCGCGCTGGTGCTGATGCTCCAGCCTGCTCGCGAGGACGCCCCGGCGGCGCCCAAGCAGATCGCGTTCGGGGTCTCGGCACTGACCCTGCTGATCGGCATCGGCATCGCGATCGGCTACCGACCCGACGGCGGGATGCAGTTCACCGAGGACCTGAGCTGGATCGACCTCTTCGGCGCCCACTACGCCCTCGGCGTCGACGGCATCGGGCTCACCCTGGTGCTGCTCACGGTGATCCTGACCCCTGTGGTGATCCTGGCCTCGTGGAACGACGCGGACCACTCCTCCGGCTCGGTGCGGGCGTTCTTCGCCTGGATCCTGGCTCTCGAGGGGCTCTCGATCGGGGTCTTCGCCGCGACCGACGTGTTCTTGTTCTACGTCTTCTTCGAAGCCACCCTGATCCCGGTCTACTTCCTCGTCTCTGGGTACGGCGGACCGGACCGGGTGCGCGCGGCCGTGAAGTTCCTGCTGTTCTCGCTGGCCGGTGGCCTGATCATGCTGGCCTCGGTGATCGGCTTGTTCGTGGAGTCCTCCAAGACCGATGGCGGACCGACGTACCTCATCTCCGAGCTGGCGCAGATCGACTTCGGCACCAACGTGGGACGCTGGATGTTCGTCGGCTTCTTCATCGCCTTCGCGATCAAGGCGCCGATGTTCCCGGTACACACCTGGCTGCCGGACACCGCCGAGCAGGCCACGCCCGGCACCTCGGTGCTGCTGGTCAGCGTCCTGGACAAGATCGGCACCTTCGGGATGGTCCGGTTCTGCCTGGAGCTGTTCCCGGAGGCCTCCCGCTGGGCCACCCCCGTGGTCGTGGCGCTGGCGCTGATCAGCATCCTCTACGGCGCATTCATGGCGATCGGTTCCAACAACATCCCGCGACTGATCGCCTACACCAGCGTCTCGCACTTCGGCTTCATCGTCCTGGGCATCTTCGTGATGAACAGCCAGGGACTATCGGGTGCCAACCTCTACATGTTCAACCACGGACTCTCCACGGCCGCGCTGTTCCTGGTCACGGGCTTCCTGATCTCGCGCCGAGGCTCGGCCCTGATCAGCGACTTCGGTGGCGTCGAGAAGGTTGCTCCCGTGCTCGCCGGAATCTTCCTGGTGGCGGGGCTCTCCTCGCTCTCGCTGCCCGGGCTCTCGCCGTTCGTCTCGGAGATGCTGGTTCTGATCGGGGCGTTCGTGTTCTCGCCCTGGGTGGCGGCCGTCGGAGTCCTCGCGATCGTCCTGGCTGCGGTCTACATCTTGTGGATGTATCAGCGCACGATGACCGGACCTGTTCGCGAGGGTGTCATCGGGATGCGTGACCTCGACCGTCGCGAGGTGGCCTCGCTGGCCCCACTGCTGCTGCTGATCGTGGTGCTCGGCTTCTTCCCCAAGCCGTTGCTCGCGGTGATCAACCCCTCGGTCGAGCACACGATGACCGAGGTCGGGAAGAGCGATCCCCAACCGACCGTGCGTGATGGAGAGGTCCACGAGTGAACGGCTTCACGACTCCGACGATCGAGTACTTCACGGTCTCACCGATCCTGATCGTGCTCGGCGTGGCGGTGCTGGGCGTCCTCATCGAGGCGTTCCTGCCGCGAGGTCGCCGCTACCTCGTGCAGGTGCTCCTCTCCCTGGTCGGTCTGGTCGCTGCGTTCGTCGCAGCCGTCGTGGTCTTCTCACGGCTCGACCCCGGGGCGCAGACCCCCAAGCCAGGCAAGGTCGTGGCGATGGGCGCGCTGGCGGCCGATGGCCCGGCGCTGTTCAGCTGGATGCTGATCCTGGTCCTGGCAGGGCTGAGCGTGCTGCTCTTCGCCGAGCGGCACCTCGAGGCCGGCGTACTCTCCTTCGCCGGGCAGGCAGCGGCACTGCCAGGCACCGAGGCCGAGCGCGAGGCCTCGACCAAGGGCCTGGAGCACACCGAGGTCTTCCCGCTGATGATGTTCGCCGTCGCGGGGATGCTGATGTTCCCGGCCGCCAACGACCTGATCACGATGTTCGTCGCGCTCGAGGTGCTCTCGCTGCCGCTGTACCTGCTGTGCGGGCTCGCGCGACGCCGACGTCTGCTGAGTCAGGAAGCGGCGATGAAGTACTTCCTGCTGGGTGCGTTCAGCTCGGGGTTCTTCGTCTACGGGATCGCGCTGACCTACGGGTACGCCGGCTCGATGGGCTTCGCTGAGATCGCGCAAGCGGTCTCCGGCGAGAACGGCGGTCATGCGCTGCTCATTGGCGGGATCGGCCTGCTGTCCGTCGGCCTGCTGTTCAAGATCGGCGCCGTGCCGTTCCACGCCTGGACTCCCGACGTCTACCAGGGTGCCCCCACCGCGGTGACCGGCTTCATGGCCGCCGCCACCAAGGTGGCTGCCTTCGGTGCGCTGCTCCGACTGTTCTACGTCGCCTTCGGCTCCAGCCGCAGTGACTGGACGCCGATGATCTACGTGGTTGCGATCCTGACCATGGTGGTCGGCTCGGTCGTCGCGTTGACCCAGACCGACATCAAGCGGCTGCTGGCCTACTCCTCGATCGCGCACGCCGGCTTCATCCTGGTCGGCTTCCTCGGGATCCGCTCGTTGACCGAGGTTGCGCCGGGCAGCCTCACCGGGGTCTCGGCCGTGCTGTTCTACGTGACCACCTACGGCTTCACCACCCTGGCGGCGTTCGCCCTGGTGACCGTGGTCCGCGACGCCGGTGGCGAGGCCACGCACCTCTCCCGCTGGCAGGGTCTGGGCAAGGAGTCACCGGTCGTGGCCGGACTGTTCGCCTTCCTGCTGCTGGCGATGGCCGGTATTCCGCTGACCAGCGGGTTCACCGCCAAGTGGGCAGTCTTCGCCGCGGCCCTCTCGGTCGGCGCCTGGCCGGTCGTGATCGTGGCGGTCCTGATGTCGGCCGTTGCGGCGTACTTCTATGTCCGCGTGATCGTGTTGATGTTCTTCGCCGAGCCTGTCGGCGAGGGCCCCTCGGTGACCACCCCCAGTGTCCTGACCGGCACCGTGATCGTGGTGGGCGTCGCGATGACGCTCCTTCTCGGGGTCGTGCCGGGCACGCTGCTCGACCTGCTCGGCCGCGTGGGAGTATTCGTCAGGTGACCACCTCCCTGGCCCTCCCGATCGTGGACCCGGAACTAAGAGGCCGACTTCGGGCCCGCATGGGCGAGGTCGAGCAGGCATTGGTGGGCCACGTCGAGAGCGAGGCGAGGTTCGTCACCGAGGCCGCGCGGCACCTGATGGATGCGGGCGGCAAACGCCTGCGACCGTTGCTGGTGCTGCTCGCTGCCGAGACCGGGGATCCTGACGCTCCCGGCGTACTCACCTCGGCTTGCGTCGTCGAGCTGACCCATCTGGCCTCGCTCTACCACGACGACGTCATGGACGAGGCCGACCTGCGCAGAGGTGCCGCATCGGCCAACGCCCGGTGGGACAACCACGTGGCGATCCTCACCGGG
Organism: Marmoricola sp.; assembly: GCA_039921445.1. Taxonomy (GTDB): domain Bacteria; phylum Actinomycetota; class Actinomycetes; order Propionibacteriales; family Nocardioidaceae; genus Marmoricola. The sequence goes on from JBDSBU010000021.1 coordinate 6,478, forward strand.
GACTTCTTGTTCTCCAAGTCCTCCGAGCTCACCGCCGACCTCGGCCCGGACGCGGTCCGGATCCAGGCGCGAACCTTCACCCGGCTCGTCGAGGGGCAGATCCTGGAGACCCTCGGCCCCACTGACGGCGAGGACCCGCTGGAGCACTACCTGCGCGTGGTTGCCGGAAAGACCGGCTCGCTGATCGCGACCTCAGCGCGCTACGGCGCTCTCTTCGCCGGTGCCACCCAGGCCGTCCAGGACGCGCTGATGCACTACGGCGAGAAGGTCGGCGTCGCCTTCCAGCTCTCCGATGACATCCTCGACATCGCCTCGGAGACCGCCGAGTCGGGCAAGACCCCCGGCACCGACCTGCGCGAAGGCGTCCCCACCCTGCCGGTCCTGATCGCGAAGACCTCGACCGACCCCGCGGACGCGCGCCTGCTCGAGCTGCTCGACACCGACCTGACCGACGACGCCACCCACGCAGAGGCGCTCACCCTGCTCCGCGCCCACCCTGCGATGGCGCAGGCCCGCGCCCACGTCCTCGCCCTGGCAGACGAGGCCAAGCAGCTCCTCGAGGTGCTGCCCCACGGCCCCGTCCGCACCGCCCTGGACTCCTTCGCCGACGTGGTGGCCACCCGGACCGCTTGAGTGCCTGCTGGTTTTTCACGTTCTCTTGTGAAACCAGCACTTCTCTGCCGTTGCAACGGGGGAGAAGTGCCAGTTTCTAGGGGTGAGTACGCCGCAACTAGGCGGCGCGCGACCGCATCATTTGACGCCGGATCCGGGTCGCGGTCTCTTGAGGGTGGTGGAGGTCGCTCCACACCAGTCGCACCATCGTCCAACCCAGGACCTCGCGGAGCCGGTCCTCGCGAACCTTTTCGCGGAACACCACGTCGGACGGCTCCTCCCCGGGCCTGAGGAGCCGCCCATACTTCACCTTGCCGTCGAACTCACCGAGCAGCTCGTGTTCGGGCCAGGCGAAGTCCGTGATGCCGACCAGGTCGCCATTGTCGTCGTACACCTCGAACTGAAGCTCCGGCCGAGGCAGGTGCTGGACCCAGCACAGGTAGCGGGACCGGGATTCGCCAACCGATTGGGCGCCGGGCTGGGCGAGGCGGACGATCACCTGCAGCCGACGCGCGCCGGGCCACCGGGCCATCTCGGCGTACGTCGCCCAGAGTGACGCCTCCGAGCCGAGCCCCAGGTCGAGCACGGAGTCGAGCAGAACCAGCCCACTCTCGACCGAGCCCAATGCGGCCGCACCCAGGGCACACCTCTGCGGACCCAGCACCGGTAGTTCGTTCTTGGACATGACATCGGCGGGAGAGCACGTATCCACGTGGTAGACGATGTCGCCCTGACGTCCGCCCGGGCCGCCGTCGAGCCGAGTGACGTGGACGAGGCTGGTGTCGACGTCCCACAGGCGGAGTCCGTGCTCGGCGGCTCCGGAGGAGTGGCTGAGTGCGACATTGCCATGGTGCGAGAGCAGAACTGCCTGACCACGGACGCGGTACTGGTCGACTGCGTCGAGATGGTTCCAAGCTGATGAGTCGACGTACGCGCCATGGCGAATGCGCGTGATCACCCCGCCCCGTCGTGCTGCTCGCAACTCGCGGTCGTCGACGCCGAAGTCGAGCGCCTCGCGCCGGAGGAAGAGTCCGTTGGGGTGCAGGCTGAAGAGTGGTTCCACGCGCCGAGACTGCGGCAAACCTACGACGACCGCATGGCTGGCTGCGGCCATTGTGGACACGACGGGGAGTCGGTGGGTGTGTGCGAACGAACTGGATTGACCTACCCCTGGAAACTGGCACTTCCCTGCCGTTGCAACGGCAGGGAAGTGCCAGTTTCACAAGGTCTCCTGAAACTCCGACAGCCCGTTCAGCCGCGGTAGGTCACCACCACCGACGGACGCGGGAACGAGTCGGTGTGAGGCCAGGTGCTGGCGGGGCTCTCGAAGGTCGAGCCATCAGCCTCGCCGGGATGCTGGACGCAGATGAAGACCGATCGCTGATCGCGGCTGATCAACGGGCCACAGGTCTCGGCTCCGATCGGCACGGTGAGGAACTGCTGCACGTGCCCGCGCTGCGGGCCGGCGACCGGCACTCGGAACAGGCCGTCGTTGGAGCCCAGGGAGTTGCCGTCCGTGGCCAACCACAAATTGCCCTGAGCGTCGAACGTCACGTTGTCAGGGCAGCTGATCGGGCTGACCAGCTGCTTGGGGTAACCGGCGAAGTAGGACTCGGGTGCGTCGGGGTCGCCACAGACAAGCATCAGGTCCCAGGTGAACGAGGACCGGGCGTGGTCGTTCCTCGCGGGACTGAGTTCGAGGACATAGCCGTTGCGATTGCCCTTCTCAGCCCGCAACGGCCCGCCGAGCGTGTCCTTGACCATGCTGTTTGCCAGCGGGTTCGCCTCATCCGTCGGGTAGTCCGATCCCCGCTTGGTGTTGTTGGTGAGGGCGCAGTAGACCTTGCCGTTGACCGGGTTGGGCTCGATGTCCTCGGGTCGGTCCATGCGGGTGGGAGCGACCTTGTCGGCGGCGAGCCTGGTGTCGATGAGTACGTCGGCCACGCTCATCCCCGCAACGAACGACTTGCGGTCCGTGGTCAAGGGGATCCAGCGGCCGGGACCGTCGTGCACACCGTCCTGGTCGCCGTCGCCAGTGAAGCGGGCAACGTAAAGCGTGCCTGCGCTGAGAAGTCGCAGGTTGTGCCGTCGCGCGGACCTGCGGCGGCGGGCGTCGAAGCGATCGCGGGAGACGAACTTGTAGATGTATTCTCCGCGTTCGTCATCGCCCATGTAGGCGACTGCGTGGCCCTTTCGTGAGAGCGCGATATTGGCGCCCTCGTGCTTGAAGCGACCCAGCATCGTGTGCTTGCGCGGGGTCGAGGTCGGGTCGGTCGGGTCGAGCTCGACGATCCAACCGAAGCGGTACGGCTCATGGGGTTCACGGGTCAGGTCGAACCGCGGATCCACGTCCTTCCAGCCGCGTCCGGACCCGGTGATGCCGTAACGCTGGTACGACGCGTCGTAGCGCGAGTCGAGAGGACCTGAGGCGTCGAAGTAGCCGTTGAAGTTCTCCTCACCGGAGAGCACGGTCCCCCAGGGCGTCGTACCCCCGGAGCAGTTGCCGAGCGTGCCGAGGACGTTGCGCCCCGTCGGGTCGACCGATGTGCGGAGCCGAGGGTCGCCGGTCGCCGGGCCGTCCAGGCGAAATGGGGTCTCCCCTGTGATCCGGCGGTTGCGCCGTGCTTTGCGGTGGGGGGCCGTGACCCAGGAGCCTGTACGCCGCCCGCGCACGATCTCGACGACGGACATGCCGTGCGAGGCGATCGCGATCTCCTTCTTGGTGTTCCAGTCATAGCGACCCGTGGCCGTCATCAAACCCTCGTTGGTGTACTCGTGGTTGGCGACGAGCAGGGCCCGGTCGCCGCGCAGGGGCAGTACGCCGAGGTAGTCGTTGTTGTAGCCGAACTGTCGACCCGCCGATTGCGGCGTCTGGCGGTCAACGTCGAACCTGGGCGCGTCACGCGTGACCGGGTCGCCCCAGCGGATCACCACGTCGGAGCGCCAACCGCTGGGCGAGGTGACCTTGTCGTCCACGTTCGGGGCAACGGGCCTGAACTTGGCTCGCCCGACGCCGCCCCCGCGCTTGCGCCGCCTGCTGCCAGTGGCAGCCGCAGGCGCGGCGCTGAGTCCGCCGACCACGAGCGCGCCGAGCCCAGCACCGCTGGCCTTGAGCACGGAGCGGCGCGCGATCGCCTGCGCGGCGATCTCGTGGAACATGGCGTGGCTGGTCTGGTTCGGGATCGGCTTGTCGCAGGCGTTGCCGCACCGGTAGTGGCACGTCATGGAGCTGCGCGAGCCGTGCGGCCCGGTCGTGAGCAGGGGAAGCAGGGTGCGATCTGGCATGCGTCTCTCCGAGTCAAGAAGTGATGGGCCTCCGACAGCTTCTCCCGTGAGAGTAAGCGCCTCGTGACGCTTTGGTGAACGACCGGGGGCCGACGTACCCCTAGAAACTGGCACTTCTCTGCCGTTGCAACGACGGAGAAGTGCCAGTTTCACAAGGTCTCCTGAAAATCCGTCAGAGAGCCGAAGCCTCCGCAGTCATCCGCAGCTGGCGGCTCCGGTGCCGGAGCGCCTCGGAGGTGAACATCGCCAACGCCACCCAGACGAGGCCGAAGCCGGCCCACTTCACCGGGGTCATCGCCTCGTGGAAGACGAGCAGGCCGAGCGCGAACTGGATCGTCGGGGCGAGGTACTGGAGCAGGCCGATCGTGGTCATCGGGATCCGGATCGCGGCCGCGCCGAAGGCGATCAGCGGCACCGCCGTGACCAGGCCGGTGGTCGTCAGGAGCACCGAGTGGTCGAGTCCTTCGCCGATGAAGGTGCCCGATCCGGCGACGGAGAGCCAGACCAGGTAGCCCACGGCGAGCGGGGCAAGCATCACGGTCTCGAAGGTGAGGCTCTCGACGGCACCGGTGTTGGCCTGCTTCTTGGCCAACCCGTAGGTGGCGAAGGAGACGGCGAGCATCAGCGCGATCCATGGCGGGTGGCCGTAGTCGACGGCGAGCACGATCACGGCGAGCGTGGCGATCCCGACCGCTGCCCACTGCAGCGGCCGCAGGGTCTCCTTGAGCACGATCACGCCGAGCAGGACTGTCACCAGCGGGTTGATGAAGTAGCCGAGTGAGACCTCCACGACGCGGCCGGCGTTCACCCCGTAGATGAACCCGCCCCAGTTCACGCCGATCACGACTGAGGCGGCACCAAGGATCGCGGCAGTCCGCCGGTTGGTGAAGATGGCGCGCAGTTGCGCCGTACGCCGCAGCAGCAGGGTCAGCACGGCCATCGTCAGCAGCGACCAGCAGATCCGGTGGGCGAGGATCTCGATCGCCCCGGCGGGCTCGAGCAGCGGCCAGTAGAGGGGGAACAGACCCCACATGGCGTACGCCGCGGCGCCCAGCAGGAAACCGCGCCGTTGCTCACTCACCTCGCGAGACTAATCTGCGCTGGAGCGGGAGTCCTGACCGGGCTCGGGGGCAGGAGCGGGCTGACCGAGGTCGCGGATCAGGTAGACCCACGGGAAGGCGAGGAGCGCCACCTCCCAGCCGTCCTTCTCCAAGCGTCGCGTGGGTCCGGACCAGATCGTGCGTCGGCACTCCCACTGGGTCGGGGTGTGCTCGACCAGGTGGTAGAACATCCGCGCGCCCACGGTTCGCCAGCCGAGTCGCCCGGCAAGCTCGAGCTCAGGCATCTCGTCGAAGGCGGTGACCGGTCCGAGCCATCGCTGTCGTACGCCCGCTGCCTTCTCCGGCAGGTCCAGGGTCTCCTTGCCGAAGCGCTGCTGGACGGCTTGACGTGACATGCCCAGCGTCTTGCCGATCGCACCCCAGCTCTGCCCGGCCGACCGCGCCGCGTTCACCGACTGCTGGAGCAGTGTGCGCACCTCGGTCTCCGCGTCCCGCACCCGTGCCACCAGGGCGAGCTGGGCTTCGGGGCTCTCCAGCGGGGCGTGCGCACGATCACCGAGGATGGCCTCTGCGAGAACCGATCGCAGGTCGGCGTCCGTGCTCATCGTTGGTCACGGTCATCGGTGTTCACGCCGATCTGGTCCTCGGGCCGCTGGCCGGGGTCACTGGTGGGACGCCAGCCGCTCGTGGCTGCCGGCCCCGAACGCAACCGCGCGACCATCAGGACGCTGAGTACAAGCAGCGCGAAGCCGGCGCCGAAGCACAGGCCCTTGAGGAACGAGTCCAGCTGCGAGCTGGCGCCGAAGAGCAGGGACGCGGCGATTGCGCCGTACATCGGAAGGAAGCGGTTGGTCGGAGAGAGGTGTGAGGCCATACGTCAACGATAGGTTGACACATCGACTCATGTCAACGATCAGTTGACAAGGCTCACACCACGGTCCAGGTGTCCCCGCCGCTGATCAGGCTGGCGAGCGCAGCCTTGGCGTCGTCCTGCCCGGAGGAGGCGGTGACGATCTGGCTGCGTGCCTGGTCGTCGTAGGTCGCCCGGTCCACCTGGCGGAAGATCCCGATCGGTGACTGATGCAGTACGCCGGCATCGGTGAGCCGGGAGAGCGCGAAAGCGGTGCTCGGGTCGTCATGGGTGGCATCGTGGACGAGCAGGTCGGCCTCGGTGATGTCGCCACCGGGCGCGATCTCGACCACCTCGACCCCGCCGGAGGCGGAGCGAGCGATGCCCTTGGTGCCACGACCGTCCTCGCCTGGTGCACCGAACCGGATCGGCTCTCCCTGCACCAGAGGGATGATCGCATCGGCCTTGGTGTCGGGGTTCTTGATCGCGTCGAACGCGCCGTCGTTGAAGATCGGGCAGTTCTGGTAGATCTCCACGAGCGACGTCCCACGGTGCGCGGCTGCGGCGGCGAGCACCGAGGTGAGGTGCTTGCGGTCCGAGTCGATGGTGCGTGCCACGAAGGTGGCCTCCGCGCCGAGCGCCAACGAGACCGGGTTGAAGGGGTGGTCCACCGAGCCGGCCGGGGTGGACTTGGTGACCTTGCCGGGCTCTGAGGTGGGGGAGTACTGACCCTTGGTCAGACCGTAGATCCGGTTGTTGAAGAGCAGAATCGTCATGTTCACGTTGCGCCGCATCGCGTGGATGAGGTGGTTGCCACCGATCGAGAGCGCGTCGCCGTCACCGGTCACCACCCACACCGAGAGGTCCTCGCGTGCGGTGGCGATACCGGTGGCGATCGCGGGCGCGCGGCCGTGGATGGAGTGCATCCCGTAGGTGTCGAGGTAGTAGGGGAAGCGCGAGGAGCAGCCGATGCCCGAGACGAAGACGATGTTCTCCTTGCGGAGCCCGAGCTCGGGCAGGAAGGACTGCACCGCCTTGAGCACGGCGTAGTCGCCGCACCCGGGGCACCAGCGCACCTCCTGGTCGGAGGTGTAGTCCTTGCCGGTCGCCTTGGCTTCGCCCTCGCCGAGCGTCGGCACGCCCTGCAGTCCGGGGAAGGGGAGCTCTGTGGTCGTCACGAGACGTTCTCCTTGCTCTCGTCGGTGGCGATGAGGCTTGCGGAGTCCAGGTCGCCGGTCGTGGTCTCGATCAGGTCGGTGATCGCCTCGGCGAGCTCGGCCGCCTTCAGCGGCAGGCCGCGCACGTGGTTGTAGCCGACCACGTCGACGAGGTACTTGGCACGGACCAGCATCGAGAGCTGCCCGAGGTTCATCTCGGGGATCATCACGGCGTCGTACCCCTTGAGTACCTCGCCGAGGTCCTTGGGAAACGGGTTCAGGTGTCGCAGGTGTGCCTGCGCGACGTCAAGCCCTGCCTTGCGGACCCGGCGGCACGCGGCGCCGATGGGGCCATACGTCGAACCCCAACCCAGCACGAGGACCCGCGCCTTGCCTTGGCCCGGGACTCCCGAGGGGTCATCGACCTCGAGCGGGGGCAGCGAGTCGGCGATCCGGTCGACCTTGGCCTGCCGGATGCGAACCATGTAGTCGTGGTTGCCCGGGTCGTAGGAGATGTTCCCGTGGCCATCGCCCTTCTCCAGCCCGCCGATGCGGTGCTCGAGCCCGGGCACACCGGGGACCGCCCATGGCCGCGCCAAGGTGTCCTCGTCTCGCAGGTAGGGCCAGAAGTCGCGGTTGCCGTCGCCGAGTTCGTGGTTGGGCTCGGTGGCGAAGGCCGGGTCGATCACCGGCAGGTCCTCCACCAGGGGGATCTGCCATGGCTCTGATCCGTTGGCGAGGTAGCCGTCCGAGAGCAGCATCACCGGCGTGCGGTAGGTGACCGCGATCCGAACTGCCTCGACGGCCGCGTCGAAGCAGTCGCCGGGGGACTGCGGCGCCACGATCGGGACCGGGGCCTCGCCGTTGCGCCCGAACATCGCCTGCAGCAGGTCGGCCTGCTCGGTCTTGGTCGGCAGGCCAGTCGAGGGGCCGCCACGCTGGACGTCGACGATGACCAGCGGAAGCTCGGTCATCACGGCAAGGCCGATGGTCTCCGACTTCAGCGCGACACCGGGCCCAGAGGTGCTGGTCACGCCGAGCGAGCCGGCGAACGAGGCGCCGAGTGCGGCACCGATGCCGGCGATCTCGTCCTCGGCCTGGAAGGTGGTGATTCCGAAGCGCTTGTGCTTGCTGAGCTCGTGCAGGATGTCCGAGGCAGGGGTGATCGGATAGGTGCCGAGGAAGATCGGCAGACCGGACTGCACCCCGCCCGCGACCAGGCCGTAGGCCAGCGCGAGGTTTCCGGTGATGTTGCGGTAGATGCCGGGCGCCATCGGTGCGGGCTTGATCTCGTACTGCACCGCGAACGCCTCGGTGGTCTCACCGAAGTTCCACCCGGACTTGAACGCAGTGATGTTGGCGTCGCGGATGTCGGGGGCCTTGGCGAAGCGGCGCTCGAGGAACGTGACGGTGGTCTCGGTCGGGCGGCCGTACATCCAGGAGAGCAGTCCGAGCGCGAACATGTTCTTCGCGCGGGAGGCGTCCTTGCGGGAGAGACCGAACTCCTTGACTGCGGCGATCGTCATCCCGGTCAGGTCGACCACGTTCAGCGCGTAGTCCGCAAGCGAGTCGTCCTCGAGCGGGTTGCCGACGTAGCCCGCCTTGGTGAGGTTGCGAGCGGTGAAGTCGTGGCTGTCGACGATGATCGAGGTGCCCGGCTTCATGTCGGCGAGGTTGGCCCTGAGTGCGGCCGGGTTCATCGCGACCAGCACGTCGGGGGCGTCGCCGGGCGTGAGGATGTCGTGGTCGGCGAAGTGCACCTGGAACGACGAGACGCCCGGCAGCGTGCCCTGGGGCGCGCGGATCTCGGCGGGGAAGTTGGGCAGGGTCGACAGGTCGTTGCCGAACGCCGCCGACTCCTGGGTGAACCGGTCACCGGTCAGCTGCATGCCGTCACCCGAGTCGCCCGCGAACCGGATGATCACCCGGTCGAGCTGCTGGACCTGCTTGGTCACCTTCTGCTGCCTCTTCCCACTGTGGTGCGTGCTCCGTAGCGCCCGCCCTTGCGGGGGCGGCACGACTTACCACGATATCCCCGCCGCAAGCCGGGGCGGAGCCTGTCTCCGCCCTCGGTCGGTGGCAGGGAGCCACCAGGCCGAGCGACGTGACGAAGCGCACGCCGACAGGCACGTCCGAGCGCGGGAAACCACCCGGACGCGCGGTCAGGTC
>JBDSBU010000022.1:0-9500 GCA_039921445.1 Marmoricola sp.
GAGCGGGGCTGATCGACACTGCAAGGTACTCCGATAGCCTTGATGCGCCGGGACCCGCCCGGTGACCAGCGGCGCTCCAGCCGGGAGACCCACGACGTCAGGACCCGCCCCATGGCCGAGCAGACAACCTCCAGCATCGTCATCGACGCAGCGCCGGCGGACGTCATGGCAGTCATCGCCGACTTCGAGCACTATCCGGAGTGGGTCCAGGGGATGAAGCGCGTCGAGGTGGTCGATCAGGGGGCCGCCGGACGTGCCGACCGCGTGCACTTCGAGCTCGAGGCGACGCCGATCAAGGATGCCTACACCCTCGCCTACGACTGGCAGGGCGATCAGGCGGTGCGCTGGAACCTCGTGGAGGGCAAGGTGCTGAAGTCGATGGAGGGTGCCTACGAGCTGAGCGCCGCCGGGTCCGCGACCGAGGTGACCTACCGGTTGGCGGTCGAGCTGAGCATCCCGATGATCGGCATGCTGCGCCGCAAGGCGGAGAAGATCATCATCGACACGGCGCTCAAGGGGCTGAAGAAGCGCGTCGAGTCGCTGGCCTGAGCATCCCGGTGACCGCGCGTATCGTCCTGTTCACCGGCAAGGGTGGCGTCGGCAAGACCACCAGCGCTGCCGGTACGGCGACCCTCGCCGCCCGCAGCGGCCACCGCACCCTCGTGATCTCCACGGACGCGGCGCACTCCCTGGGGGACGCCTTCGGCACGGTCATCGGCTCGGAGCCGACCGAGGTCGCTGAACTGCTGTGGGTGCAGCAGGTCAACGCCCAACTCCGGTTCGAGCGCTCCTGGAGCGAGATCCAGGGTTACCTGGTCTCCGTCCTCGATGCTGCCGGGGTGGACCCGATCACGGCGGAGGAGCTGACCGTGATCCCGGGCGCGGAGGAGGTCCTGGCCCTGCTGGAGCTGCGGACCCACGCCCTGAGTGGCGAGTGGGACGTGATCGTGGTCGACTGCGGTCCCACGGCCGAGACACTGCGTCTGCTTGCCCTCCCGGAGGCGCTGGGCTGGTACATGACCCGGGTCTTCGGAGTCCAGCGCAAGGTGGTGCGGGCCCTGCGGCCGGTGCTCACGAGGGCGGCCGGGGTACCGATGCCCGAGGACTCGGTCTTCGACGCCGTCGAGCGGCTGCACCGCGACCTCGAGGAGGTTCAGCAGATCCTCACCGAGAAGGAGTCGACTGTCCGGCTCGTGCTCACCCCGGAGACCGTGGTGGTGGCTGAGGCCCGTCGTTCGTTGACCACGCTTTCGCTCTACGGCTACCGGGTCGATGGCGTGATCGCCAACCGGGTCTTTCCCGACGGCGGCGACGACCCGTGGCGGCAGGGCTGGGTGGCCTCGCAGGGCGCTGTCCTCGACGAGGTCCGGCAGTCGTTCGCGGACCTCCCGATCTGGCTCTCGGCCTATCAACCCGGCGAGCCGGTCGGGCAGGACTCGCTCGCGGCGTTCGCCGAGGCGGCGTACGCCGGTGACGACCCGCTGGCGATGCCCCCGGGCGAGGGCCCGATGACGATCACCCGCACCAGCGCCGGAGCAGTGCTGAGGATCGCCCTGCCGTTCGCGCAGAAGGCCGACGTGGACCTGGCGCGCCACGGTGACGAGCTCGTGGTCACGGTCGGTTCCTACCGTCGCCTGCTGGCCCTGCCTGCCGCCCTCGCACGGCTCACGGTGAGCGCCGCGCGGGTGGAGGACGGCTCCCTGCAGGTACGGTTCCGCTTCGAGCAGGAGGAGCAGGCGTGAGTGACGAGGACAACCAGGCTGAGACCGTAGGCAGTGTGGGCGAGGAAGCAGCCAAGCTCTTCGGTGCGCTCTCGGACTGGGCGCGCGAGCAGGGCGGGGAGTACGCAGGGTCGGCGAGCGGGGCGGCCGGGGCGTTCGCCGACGCGGTCAAGGATGTCAAGGACCACGTCGCCACCGAGAGCGAGGACTGCCGCTACTGCCCGGTCTGCCAGGTCATTCACGTCGTTCGCCAGACCAGCCCCGAGGTGCGCACCCACCTCGCGGTCGCGGCCAGCTCGCTGATCCAGGCGGCGGCCGGGGTGCTTGCCACGCATGCCCCGGATCGGCAGTCGAACGCGCCGGTGGAGAAGATCGATCTCGACGCAGGATGGGACGACGAGCAATGAGCTACACCGTGGGCGTGGACGTCGGCGGCACCAAGATCTCCGCCGGCGTCATCGACGAGCACGGCAAGGTGGTGGTCTCGGACCGCACCGAGTCCCCCGCCAAGGATCCGCACGCGATCGTCATGACCATCGCCGGGCTCGTCGCCGCACTCACCGCATCGATCGAGGGTGACCACGAGGTCGAGGCCGTCGGCCTCTCTGCCGCCGGCTTCGTGGACAAGCGCCGAGCCACGCTGCTGTTCGCGCCCAACCTGGCCTGGAGGGACGAGCCGCTCAAGGAGCGCGTCGAGCAGGAGGTCGGGCTCCCGGTCGTGGTCGAGAACGACGCCAACGCCGCAGCCTGGGGCGAGTTCACCTTCGGTGCAGGCGAGGACGTCGAGGACCTGCTGATGCTGACCATCGGGACCGGTGTCGGTGGAGGCGTGGTGCTCGACGGGAGCCTGATGCGTGGAGGCTTCGGGGTCGCCGGCGAGGTCGGCCACATCGGGATGGTCCCCGGCGGGGTTCCGTGCGGCTGCGGAAACCTCGGCTGCCTGGAGAGCTACGGCTCGGGAAGCGCCCTGGTGCGGATGACCCGCGAGCGCGCGGTGGCCAGCCCGATCGCTGCCAGCGACCTGCTGGAGCGGGCTGGTGGGGAGGCCGCGAGCATCACCGGTCCGCTGATCACCGAGGCTGCCAAGTCCGGAGACGGCTTTGCCATCGACCGCCTTGCCGACCTCGGGCACTGGATCGGACAGGGGGTGGCCACCCTGACCGCCGTGCTCGACCCCAACGTGGTGGTGATCGGGGGTGGGGTCAGCGAGGCCGGTGACCTGCTTCTCGACCCGATCCGCACCTCCTTCGCCAAGCACGTCACTGGACGTGGGCACCGCCCGATGCTGGAGATCCGTCCGGCCCAGCTCGGCAACGCCGGCGGCATGATCGGGGTAGCCGACCTCGCCAGACGCCGGTGAGTCCGAGACCCGACAGCGACCGTCGCGGATGACGTCGACCGCGCGCCCTGCCATCGGGGTCGACATCGGCGGCACGAAGGTGCTCGCCGCTGTCGTGGACGAGACCGGGCGGGTGCTGGACACCGAGGAGGTGGCCACTCCGGTGGGCACGGCTCACCCGGCAACCGCTCTCGAGGTCGAGGACGCGCTGGTCAGGGTGGTGACGCTGCTGGCCGAGCGACACGGCCGAAGCACCGTGGGGATCGGCGCGGCAGGCTTCGTCGACGCAGGAGGGGAGCGGGTGCGATTCGCCCCGCACCTGCCCTGGCGCGACGAACCGCTTGCCGACAACCTCACGGCCCGGCTCGAGCAGCACCTGGTCGGCCGAGTGGTGGTCGAGAACGACGCCACGGCGGCTCTGTGGGCCGAGGCGCGCTTCGGAGTCGCCTTCGAGGCGGCGCACGTGGTGATGGTGACGCTGGGAACCGGCATCGGCGGCGCCTTGCTGCTCGGCGGCACGTTGCACCGCGGAGCCAACGGCATGGCGGGCGAGTTCGGGCACATGCAGGTGGTCCCCGATGGTCGTGCGTGTGAGTGCGGCCGGCACGGGTGCTGGGAGCAATACTGCTCCGGGCGGGCGCTGCTTCGCGCCGCCGCGGCCGCGGGATCGACGCTCTCCGGCCGGGCGATCACAACCTCCGCCCAAGCCGGTGATCCAGCCGCCCTGTCGGCGTACGCCGAGGTGGGTGGGTGGCTCGGCACCGGCGCTGCCAACCTGGTGGCTGCCTTCGACCCGGAGCTGGTGGTGGTCGGTGGGGGAGTCTCGGCCGCGGGCGAGCTGCTTCTGGGCCCCGCGCGACGGATCCTCGAGGACTCACTCGTCGGAGCCGGCTTCCGGACAGTGCCCGAGCTGGTAGCAGCCGAGCTCGGGCCGCTGGCCGGTGTGGTCGGGGTGGCCGACCTCGCCCGAGCCGCCGCCGAGGACGACGGTGGAAGTGCGCGTCGAGCTACTGGCGGCGGTAGGTGGGCGAGAGCTCCATGGCCAGCTGCTCGAGGAAGAGCCCCACGTCGGTGACGATGCCGCGGGCCTGTGAGGAGCCTCGGTCGGCGAGCTTGGTGACGGTCGCGGGATTGATGTCCACGCAGACCAGCGGCACCGAGGCCGGCAGGATGTTGCCGGTCGCGACGCTGTGCAGCATGGTCGCGACCATCAGGCAGAAGCCGGCGTCGCCGAGCTCGGCGCGCATTGCGCGCTGACCGTCGATGACGTCGGTGTAGACGTCCGGCAGCGGCCCGTCGTCGCGCACCGACCCGACCAGGACGAACTTCTTCTCGTGGGTCACCAGCGCGTGCATGATGCCGCTGGTGAGGACCCCCTGCTCGACGGCCGCGTGGATGGAGCCGGCCTTGCGGATCGTGTTGATCGCGCGGATGTGGTGCTCGTGGCCGTGCTCCACGCCGATGCCGCGAGCCAGGTCCACGCCCAGAGAGGTGCCGTAGAGCGCCGACTCGATGTCGTGGGTGGCCAGCGCGTTTCCGGCGAAGAGCACGTCGACGAAGCCGGCCTCGACCAGGGCGACCATCGCCGGGGCGGCGCCCGTGTGGACCACGCCGGGGCCACCGACCCAGAGGACCAACTTGCCGGCCTCCTTGGCCTCACGCATGCCGTCGGCCACCTGGCGGACCAGAACTGCCTGCGGCTTCTCGCTGGACACGTCGGAGTCCATGAACCCGAAGCCGCTGGCCTCCTTGGCGATCGGGACGATCACCTTGATGCCCGAGGCGCCGCAGACGACCTTCATCCCGGCGCGGATGTCGGCCATCGGCAGGGTGCGCACGACAGGGTCCGCCTGCGAGCCCTCGACGATCAGCCCGCAGTCCATCTCGGGATTGAGCACCTCGATCCAGCGACCGTCGAGCCGCACCCGCGTCACCAGGTTGGTGCTGGAGTAGAAGCCGTCGGGGAAGACACCGTCCACCTCGGCGACGCCTACCGCCGCCTCGCCCGGGTGCAGTTGGTTGACCCCGCGTGTCTGGAGTCGCATCAGCATCCGCTGCAGCGACTCCTCGTCGTCGGCGGTCACCTCGAGCAGGGCGTACGACGGGTCGTCGGTGCCGTGGCCGACGTCGAAGCGCTGGATCACGTAGTCGCCGCCGTACTCGTCGACGTCGTTGAGCACCCTGGAGAGCGAACCTGAGTCGATCAGGTGTCCGGTGATCTCGACGATCTCGCTGGTGCTCACGGCTGTTCCCTCTCGCTGGGGGCTACAGGACCGCCCCGTCGTCGTACCCGTCGCGCTCGCCGGGCCGCATGGACGCGACCAGGAAGATGAACCCGCCCACGAACCAACCCATGAGTATCAGACCCAGCCACTGCGGCAGCGAGAGCCCTGCCACCACGCTGACCAGCACGAAGGCGGGCACCCCGAACAGCCCCAGCCAGGCCAGCAGCCGGCGAGGCTCGGGGCGTGGGAGCGGGGGCGGCGGTGGCGGGATGAATCGGTCCTCGGGGTCCGGCGCGGGCTCGGGCTCCCCGTCGTCGTCGCGGTCGTAGTAGGAGATCGGGATCGGACGCGGCTCTGGCTGCGGCTCCTCCAGCGCGGCCCGGTCGCCGAAGTTCTCCACGATGGCCGCCCAGCGAGCGTCGTAGTTGCTCTCCGGGGACGGCTCGGGAGCACCCTGATCGAGCTCCTCGTGCGGCTCGTCCGGGTCCTGCGGGGTGCTCACCGTGACCTCAGCCCCCGACGCCGACCCCGGAGACCCTGGCGATGAACGCAGCGGACTCCTCGAAGATCGTCTCGGCGTCGTTGTCGAGCGTCGCGACGTGGTAGCTGTCGGTCAGCACCCGCTCGACAGCGTCGGTCGACGACGTCTCCGCGAGGATGATCCGTGCCGAGGACGGGTCGACGACGTGGTCCTCGGCTGAGCGGAACACCAGGAGCGGGCAGGTCACCTTGCCGAGGTCGGCGCGGATCTGCTTCCAGCCCTGGACCATCGAGTGCAGTGGGCGCAGCGGCGTCTTGTCGTACCCGTGCTCGTCCATGCCGGGCTTCTTGATGTCGTTGCCGATCCCGGGCATCGCCTTGAGCACGTGCTTGAGCAGGGGTACGGCGAGGAGCTGCTTGTTGGTGCTGGCCACGGCCGCGTTGACCAGGATGACGCCAGCGACCTTGTCGGGGTGGAGCGCGGCCAGCCGCAGGGCCAGGCCGCCGCCCATGGACAGACCACCTACGAAGACCTGGTCGCAGGTCGCGTGCAGCTTCACCAGCTCGCCCTCGAGCTCGGCGTACCAGTCGGCGAACGTGGTGGTGGACATGTCCTGCCACGTGGTGCCGTGGCCAGGCAGGCGGGGCACCGAGACGGCGTACCCCAGCTCGGCGAGGGATCGCCCCCAAGGCGTCATCGAGGCTGGTGACCCGGTGAAGCCATGGCTCAGGAGCACGCCCACCCTGCCCTGGGGGGTGCCGGGGTCGCCTGGAACGGTGAACGGCTCGGTGGCGGGGTCGATCTGCACGAAGGCTCCTTGGTGCTGGGCGTGTCAGGGACGGGGTTCGGGCAATCGTGACACGGGCGGCCAGCACGGACCACCGGACCGACCACCCGACTGCCCACCCGACTGGCCACCGGAGACCCTTGGGCCCCCACTCTGGTGGAGCGGCAGGTCGTCGGCGCGCGCGATCGTGCCCTAGGGTTCCGGGGTGAGAGGTGGGTGGCCAATTGTTCTACTGGTTCTTGAAGTGGATCGCTCTCGGTCCCGTGTTGCGGGCCGTGTTTCGACCCCAGGTCACGGGCTCTGAGAACCTCCCCGAGGAGGGTCCGGCGATCCTGGCCAGCAACCACCTCTCCTACGCCGACTGGTTGTTCATGCCGCTGACGCTCTCGCGCCGGGTCACGTTCGTGGCCAAGGCCGAGTACTTCAACAGCCCGGGGATCAAGGGCTGGTTCCAGAAGCGGTTCTTCTCCGGTGCCGGGCAGGTGCCGATCGACCGGTCGGGCGCCTCGGCCGCCGAGGGTGCGCTCTCCGCCGCGAAGAGGGTCCTCGACAGCGGGGAGCTCTTCGGCATCTACCCCGAGGGCACCCGTTCGCACGACGGCAGGCTCTACCGCGGCAGGACCGGTGTGGCTCGACTCGCGCTCGAGACAGGGGTGCCGGTGATCCCGGTCGCCGTCGTCGGGACCGATGTCGTCGCGCCTCCAGGCAAGAAGTTCGGCAGCATCACCCGCCCGCTCGTGCGCTTCGGCAAGCCGCTGGACTTCTCGCGCTACGAAGGCCTGGAGAACGACCGCTACATCCTGCGCTCGATCACCGACGAGATCATGTACGAGATCATGGTGCTCTCTGGCCAAGAGTACGTCGACCAGTACGCCGGTGTGGCCAAGGAAGCGCAGAAGAAGGCCGACAAGGAGGCCGCTGTCGCTGCGGCCAGCGCCTCTGCTGCTGTCGAGGCCGCGCCTACGGCCACTGCTGGCGCCGCTTCTGAGGCCACTTCCGGGGCCACTTCTGAGGCCGGGGCGGCTCCGGTCGACGATGCCACTGCAGACCCGAAGGCCTCCTGAGCAGTGCCTGCTCCTGCGGTGAGGGAGACGATCCAGCCGCACGGTCCGGTGCAGGACACCATGCTCCGTGCCCTGGCGGTGCTGCGCTTCATCGTGCTCCTGAACACGGTCGGTCTCTACCTGGTCCGCTACCGCGGCTACGACCACCCGGCCGTCGGAGCAGTGGTGATGGCGGTGCTGGTGGTCTGGACCGGCTTAGTGGTGTGGGCCTACGACGCGCCTCGCAGACGCGGCCCCTGGCTGTTGACGGCCGACCTGCTCGTCGCACTGGTCGCGATCGGTCTCTCGCCGTACGTCAAGGGCGCGAGCATGAACGCCACCCTCCCGGGGTTCTGGGTGATGGGCGTGGTGATTGCGTGGGCGGTGCTGTGGCGAACACCCGGGGGACTGGCGGCGGCCGCGGCCGTCTCGGCGGCCGATCTGGCGATCCGCACGGACTTCACCCAGAAGGCCTACGGCAACATCTTCCTGTTGCTCCTGGGCGGGCTGATCATCGGCTTCCTCTCGGCGTTGATGCAGCGGATGGCCCACGAGCGCGACCAGGCGCAGCTGGCTGCAGCGACTGCGGCCGAACGACAGCGACTCGCTCGGGTGGTCCACGACGGGGTGCTGCAGGCACTCGCCCTGGTGCAGCGACGGGCACCTGAGCTTGGTCCGGACGGTGCCGAGCTCGGTCGGCTCGCCGGCGAGCAGGAGACGCAGCTGCGGTTGCTGGTCCAGGAGGAGTCGCGTGCGCCCAGGGCTCCGGAGGGCGAGCTGGACCTGGTCTCCCTGCTCAACCGGGTGCAGACCACTCGGGTGCACGTGTCGACGCCGGGTGAGGCTGCGTTGCTTTCCGCGAACGCGGCCCGGGAGCTGGTGGCCGCGGTGGAGGCCGCTCTGAGCAATGTGCGCCACCACGTGGGCCAGGATGCCGAGGCGTGGGTGCTGCTGGAGGACCTGGGCGACCGCTGGGTGGTCTCGGTGCGCGACGCCGGCCAAGGCATCCCCTCGGGTCGGCTCGAGGAGTCTGCCGAGGAGGGCCGCTTGGGTGTCAGTCAGTCGATCCTCGGCCGGCTCGCCGATCTCGGCGGCACGGCCGAGCTGACCACTGCTCCGGGACGCGGGACCGAGTGGGAGCTCGGCTTGCCCAAGGAGCGGTCGTGACGATCCACAGCACCAATCCGTTCCTGGACCCTGACGCCGACCCGGTACGCCGCCTCCGCGGTCGGCTCGGTGGTGCAGTCACCTTGTGGACGAGCGGTTCGGTGCCGTCGGCCGGGGCCGGATCGGGTTCTCGCGCAGGACTGACCGTGTCGTCGCTGATGGTCGCCGGCGGCGAGTCCGGTCGGCTGCTGGCGCTGATCGATCCCGACTCCGACCTTCGCGACGTTCTCGAGGAGACCGGGCGAGGCGTCGTACACCTGCTGAGGTGGGAGCACCGCGACCTGGCCGAGGCGTTCGCCGGCCAGATGCCTGCCCCAGGCGGCCCGTTCACCACGGGGGAGTTCGAGCAGACCGCGCACGGGCCGCGCCTGGGCTCGGCGCTCACCTGGGCGACGGTGGAGTTGGAGTCAGTGGTGGAGGTCGGCTGGTCCGCGCTGGTCACGGCGGTGGTCGCAGAGCTGACGGTGGGGGAGGACGACTCTCCGCTGGAGCACCGCCGCGGGCGCTACCTCCGCCCTGGTGGTTGAGGAGCCCGCGAAGCGAGCGTCTCGAACCCCCGGAGCCAATCGCACAGCGAGGATTCGCCCCCCACTGGGCTACTCGGAGTCTGGTCTGGTATAGAACACCTGAGCGATTGTGTCGGTGGTCGCGGCTAGCGTGGTTTTCATGACCAGTGAGGTGATCGACCGGACGCATCGGGTTGCGGAGTTCGCCAGTCGCCTGTGTGTGCGGCTGAA
>JBDSBU010000023.1:0-7223 GCA_039921445.1 Marmoricola sp.
ACCGACTGGAACCACGCACCAGTGGCAGCTCCCGGTACGTCGTGGGCCATGGCGACGGCGAGCACGGGTTCCGCGGATGCTTCCACGAGATCGGACCCGACCGCACGCCACCTCGCTGGTGGACAGCTTCGCCGCCCGCGACGGCATCCTCGCCAGGGGCATGGAAGCGGGTGTGAAAGAACGGGTACGCCAAGTCGACCGGCTGCTCATCGACGCCGTGATCTGAGCGACGTCCCGTGATTCGACCAAGCTGTCGTGATTGGCTGACCCGATGGACCAGCGGATCAGCTTTCTCACCCTCGCGGTGGCCGACCTCGACCGCAGCCGGGCGTTCTATCTCGACGGTCTCGGGTGGACCGCGGAGCTGTTCGTTCCGGGTGAGGTGTTGATGATCCGCACCGGGGAACGGCTGGTGCTCTCGCTGTGGGCCGAGGCGGCCTTCGAGGCCGAGGTCGGACCGATCCGCCGCGGTTCGGGGGCGGTGCCGGTCACGCTGTCACACAACGTGGCCACCGAGGTCGAGGTGGACCAGATCTTGGCCCTGGCGGCAGGCCTTGGCGCCGAGACCACCCCCGCGACGCGTCGCGACTGGGGTGGCTACAGCGGCTACTTCGCGGACCCGGACGGCTTCCGCTGGGAGATCGCTGTCAACCCCGGCGAGATCGGGCGGCTGGTCCTGCCCTGAGAGCGGCGACCAGTGCCAAGGCGCCGGCGGCACCCTCGACGACCGCGCTCAGACTCTTCTGGAAGAACCACACCGGCTCGTACATCGGCGGGATCGGGCCGAGCCCCGGCACCTGGACGTAGCGGTAGAGCACCACTGCAGCGAAGGCGCTCAGCCCGACCCCTGCAGCAGTGAGGAACGCGAGCCGACTGCCTCGCAGGAGCACGTACGCCGCGACGAGCACTGCGACGACGGCCTGGATCCGGAACAGGTTGCCCTGGCCGATGCCGGCTGGCTGCGCGAGCTGGTACTGCGAGGCCAGACGCAGGTGGACGACGGCGTCGACCACCAGGCCGGCCGCGACCAGAACCCGCACGATCAAGCCGAGCGAGGTGGACCGGGAGCTGGCCATGGCTCAGCCCACCGACAAGGTGCCGCGCATGTTGGCGTGGTACGTGCAGTGGTAGTCGTACTCCCCGGCCTTGCTGGGTGCCTTGAAGGTCGCAGACTTGCCTGGCTGAAGGATCACGTCGAAGCCTCCCTCGCCGTCGGCCGTCACGGTGTGCGCGGCGTCATCATCGTTCTTCACGGTGATCTCGGTGCCAGGAGCGACCTTGCCCGGACCCGAGTAGGCGAAGTCCTTGATGGTGAGCACGACCGACTCGGCGGCCGGGGCCTCCGTGGCGTCGGTCGACGCAGATGGCTCGGAAGAGGGAGCCGCGCTCTCTGACGCGGTGGTCGTAGGGGTCGACGATCCGGCCCCGGCACTCGGCGAATCGCTGGATCCGCAGCCGGAGATCGTGGCGACGGCGAGGACAGCGGTCGCCGCGATGGCACCGATCCTGGGGAGGCGTTTCATGACGGACCTTTCGTAGAGGAGCACTGATGTCGGCGTGGCGCCGACACGGTCACCGGGGTGGGCGCGTCGAGGTGAGCTCGGCGAAGACCACCGCGTTGCCGGTGTGAGTCCGAAGTGCCGAGTCGAAGTTGCTGCAGGTGATCAGGCGCAGTGCGGGACGGCTCAGGTCCTTGGCCCCGTAGACCGTCCCCGTGGGAAAGCTGTCCTTGTCATAGTTGCGTACGGCGTTGACCGTGAACACAGCGACCACGCCGTCGGCACGGGTCACCAGCACCTTGGCGCCGGGACGGAGGTTGCCGAGCTCGAAGAAGACCGAGGGCCCCGAAGTCGTGTCGACGTGACCTTCGATGATGGCGGGGCCAGGCTGGCCGGGGGTGGGTGAGTTCTTGAACCAGGCGGCCTTGTCCTCGTCCGGCCCTGGCTGGGGGACTGCGAGGGTGCCGTCCTTGGCCAGACCGATCGGCTTGATCTCGGACCGGACACCGATCGAGGGGATCGAGATCTGGACCGGGCTCGAGGGAGCGAGAGGCTTTTCAGCCGGCCTGCTGGCCGCGCCGACGGATGATGCGGCGGCTCCCGGCCCCGTAGGCGTCGTCGCCGGGGTGGTCGGGGAGGCCGGGTCGATCTGGCCCACCGACCGCGGGGGCTCTGGCGCGCGTACCTGCGCGGCCAGAGCCACCACGATCAGCACCACCCCGACCGCGACGAGCACCAGGGCGAGCCACTTGGGCACACCCCGACGAACGCCGGCGATCGGGTTGCGGGACATCTCTTGGATCAGACCTTCGCGGTCACGCGTCGACGGGTCGCGATGGCGCCGCCACCGAGTGCGAGCAGACCGCCACCGAGGGCGAGCAGCCCCAGGTCCTCGATGCCACCGGTCGAACCGGTTCCGGTGGCCACGCCACCGGACGGCATCGCGCTCAACGAGCCGCACAGGGCGGGAGAGGTCGCGGCCAGCGGCAGGCTGGGCACGAGGTCACTCTTGGCCTTCTGGGCCTTCTTGCTCAAGGTGGCGGGGTCGAGCCCGTGCACCACCACGACTCCGGTGCCGGCCTTGAGCGCGTCCACGGTGTCCTGGCTGAGCTTGATCGTCCGCGAGTAGTCGGTGTTGCCACCGCTCGGCGCGATCTTGATGTCGGTTCCGGCCTTGGGGCTGGTGTCGCCCTTGGTCGAGAGCGTGGTGCCGATCCCGCCGTACGCCGGGCCGCCCTCGGTGGTGCTGACGACGCCGTCGCCGTCCTTGTCGGCGGACGGTGACGGGCACTGGCCCTGGCCGCCGATGTGGATGTGCTGGACGTGCGGGTAGGGGCCGCCACCGAACTCCTCGGCGAGGCCGGTCCAGCTGACCTTGACCTGCGCGGAGTCGCCATTGAGGGTCACGGTCGCCATGCCGGATCCACCGGAGCCGTTGAGGGGGTTCAACGTGGTCTGGTAGGAGGTTCCGGTGTCCGCAGAGGCCGGCGCCGCGATCAGCGCGAACGGCACGGTCACCACAGCGAGCGGTGCAAGGGTGCGAAGAAGCTTGTGCATGGAGGTTCCCTTTCGAAGGATCCAAGCGTCAGGACTCAGATCCACCGGAAGGTGCTCGGAGCCTTGATCACTCCTGACAAGTGGTGTTCGTCACAGCCGCCCCGGCTGGATTGGTGGGATCTTCAACAAACTTCAGAACGGCTTCCAGTCTCGAATTGGGCAAACCGTTCCGGCTTCGGCTCCGAACCCCTGTGGTCAAGGTCACCACCAAGTAGGGAGCAAGCGATGCGGGCACGAGTGCTATTGGGGCCGGTGCTCGCCGCGACCCTGCTCACCGCAGGCTGCTCGGCCGGCACCACCGCCGACACCCGACCGGCCGCCAGCGGTGCCAGTCCGTCCGCCGCTGCGAGTGACCATGTGCACGTCGAGGGAATGGACATGAGCTCCACCGGTGGACCCTCGTCGGCCGCCTCGATGATCTGCACCAGCGAGATCGGGGACGCCGTCGCCAGGACCTTCGCGCTGAGCACCACCCCGGAGTCGTCGGACAGCTGGTCCAAGGACACCCGCGTCTACACCTGCAGCTACCAGCTCGCAGGGGGGAGCTTCGAGCTCTCCGTGCAGGACGCCGGCGACGACGCCTCTGGGTTGGCCTACTTCGACGGACTACGCCAGCGGCTCCCCGGCGCAACCGATCTGCGAGGCATGGAGAACTTCGGCTTTCCTGCCTTCGCGACCACCGATCAGGTGGTCTTCCTCAAGGACGGCAAGACCCTCAGGGTCGACGCAGCCGAGGTGCCGAAGCAAGCGCTGCGCGACGGTTACAGCCAGCGGGACGCGGCGTACGCCGTGGCCTCGGCCGTGATCGCCTGCTGGACCGAATGAGATAGGCGAAGCTCAGAGAACCGCTGCCGCCGGGAGGTCGAACCAGCGCAGGTGCTCGAAGTCGGCGCTCAGCGAACCCGGCGGGGTCAGGTCCGGCGGGGGAGTCTCGGCGAGGATCTTCTCCCCGTCGAGCAGGTGCTGCGCGAGCAGGGACTCATCGCCCGCCAGGTGCGAGCTGGGGGCATGCATCCCGTCCTCGTCGTAGCTGATCGCCCCGAGTCGCAGGGGCGGCTCGACCAGGCCGTCTCGGTGGACCCAGATGCCGGTGGCGGTGTCGAAGCGGTAGTCACCGAGCAGCCGCCAGCCCTCGCGAGCAACCAGCCGCACGGCGGAGACGATGTAGTCGGCGACCGCGTCGGAGAGGAAGTAGTTGAAGTTCACCCGCACCCACCCAGGCTTGATCCCCTCGCAGCCGCCGGTGATCTCCCGCTCGAACTCGTGGCTGCGTTCGACGTCGATGCCGAGCAACCGGTGCCCGTAGGGGCCGGCGCAGGAGCAGCCGCCGCGCGACTGGATCCCGAAGAGGTCGTTGAGCACCGCCACGACGAAGTTGTGGTGCAGGTAGCGGCCTGACGGCGCGCGGACGACGAAGGAGACGATCGAGAGCCGCTCCGCCTCGAGGTTGCCCAAGATCTCCAGGGCGGGTTCTTCGTGCCATGCCGCCACGGCCCGGCCGAGCAGCCGTTCCTCAGAGGCCCGGATCGTCTCGACACCGACCGCCTGCTTGAGCTGGAAGACCAGACCGGCGCGCACCGACTCGAGAATGGCCGGGGTACCGCCCTCCTCGCGGTGCTCCGGGTCGGGCAGGTAGGCGTGGTCGGCATCGTTGACGTAGGCGACGGTGCCGCCACCGGGGACGTCGGGTACCCGGTTGTCGAACAGCTCACGGCGCGCCACCAGGACACCGGGGGTCGAGGGGCCGCCAATGAACTTGTGCGGAGACAGGAAGATCGCGTCCTTGTAGGCCAATGGATGCTCACCTCCGCTGGGATCGCACATCGAGATCTCGATGTACGGCGCCGCGGCGGCGAAGTCCCAGAACGACAGGGCGCCGTGCTGGTGCAGGATCTCGGAGACCGTGACCGTGTCGGAGACGATCCCGGTGACGTTGGAGGCGGCGGAGAACGAGCCGATCAGGAGCGGCCGCTCGGCGTACTCCTCGAGCGCGGAGCGCAGGGCGTCGAGGTCGATGTGACCGTCGGCGTCCTGCGGGATCGTGACCACGTCGGCGATCGACTCTCGCCACGGGATCTCGTTGGAGTGGTGCTCGTAGGGACCGAGAAAGACCACCGGCCGCTCTCGCGCGGGGATGTGCCGCAGCAGGTGGTGGCGATCCTCGAGTGCGGAGGGAATCCGCAGACCCATCACGCCGATCAGCTTCGAGATCGCACCCGTGGTGCCGGAGCCGGCGAAGATCACCACCGTCTCGTCGTCCCCGCCGACTGCGTCGTGGATGATCGAACGCGCTTCCTCGCGCAGCCGGGTGGTCTGCAGGCCGGTGCCGCTGGACTCGGTGTGGGTGTTGGCGTAGCTGGGCAGCACCTCGTCGCGGATGAAGTCCTCGATGAAGGACAGCGCACGGCCCGAGGCGGTGTAGTCGGCGTAGGTCACCCTCCGCTCGCCGTACGGCGTCCGCATCACGTGGTCCTCGCCGATCACGGAGTCGCGGACCAGCTTCACCAGCTTCGACTCGACCATGTCTCGAGTCTAGGCTCGCGCCATGCCGCTCAACGAGTTCGGCCAACCCACGGGGGACCCGATCACCTGGTCCGCTCGCAGCCCGGTCGCCCCGGTTGCGCTTGCCGGCCGCAGCTGCGGTCTGGAGCCGTTGTCCAGCGAGCACGTCCCCGACCTGTGGCAGGCGCTGTGCGTCGATTCCTCACCTGAGCTCTGGACCTACATGTCTGCGGGGCCGTTCCCGGACAGGCCGGCCCTGGCGGCGTACGTCGAGATGCTGATCGGCACCCGGGGGCTGGTGCCGCTGGCGATCCGCGGCGCCGACGAAAGTGCCTCGGGGATCGCCTGCTTCATGCGCGACGACCCGGCCAACGGCGTGGTCGAGGTCGGCACGATCACCCTCGGGACCCGGCTTCAGCGAACCGTGGCGGCGACCGAGGCGATGCACCTGATGGCGGCGCACGCGTTCGAGGAGTGCGGCTACCGACGTTATGAGTGGAAGTGCGACTCGTTGAACGCACCGTCGCGACGGGCTGCCGAAAGGCTCGGCTTCGCCTTCGAGGGGGTCTTCCGTCAGGCCATGGTCTACAAGGGACGCAATCGCGACACCGCGTGGTACTCGATCACCGACGCTGAGTGGCCCCGCGTGCGCGACGCTCACCGGCACTGGCTCGAGCGGGCCAACTTCGATCAGGGAGGCAGGCAGCTCTCCTCGCTCAGGATCCCGCGGGCAGCAGGCTGACCGCGGGGGTCCGCGGGGTAATCGCGGCTGACGGCGGGTGACGATGTCGGTGCCCGTCGTTACGGTGGCGGGCATGGACGACAAGCAGAAGTTGACCGGCCAGCAGATCGCCGACGCGGGGCTCGACGGCTGGCGCAAGGTGCTCGACCGCATCGTGGTGCGGTTCGAGACCGGAGACTTCAACTCCGGCGCTGCCCTGGTCACCGAGATCGCGCGGCTCGCGGACGCGGCCAACCACCATCCCGACGTGGAGCTGCGCTATCCCCATGTGACGGTCTCCTTGAAGAGCCACGACGTGGGTGCGATCACGCAGCGTGATCTGAGGCTGGCCAGGCAGATCAGCGAGGCGGCCACGACCGCGGGCGTGAGCGCCTCCACGCACGCGCCCGACGTGCTCGAGCTGGCCATCGACACTCCTGACCGGGAGCGGATCATGCCGTTCTGGGCGGCGCTGCAGGGTTACAGCGTGGCGGACGACGAGGTGCGCGACCCGGCTGGTCGACTGCCGACGACCTGGTTCCAGGCCTCCGACTCCACCGAGCCTGACCGGCAACGCTGGCACCTCGACGTCAGCGTGCCCCACGACGTGGCGCAGGCGCGGATCCAGGCGGCTCTGGATGCGGGAGGCACCCTGGTCAGCGACGACGAGGCTCCGGCGTTCTGGGTGTTCGCCGACTCCGACGGCAACCAGGCCTGCATCTGCACCTGGCAGGCTCGCGACTAGCTCTCAGCCGGGTCTGGAGCGGACTGCAGGGACGTTCAGCCACTGGGACGGTCGTCCCAGCATGCGGGACGTCAGGCACACTGAGTTGAGCACTCTCGGGTGTGAGGGCATGCTGGTGTCATGCGTTTTGAGATTCTCGTACGCACGCGACGCGTGAGTTGAGGGCCAAGCCCTCAACGCCCACGCGTCGACCCCTCGT
>JBDSBU010000024.1:0-7048 GCA_039921445.1 Marmoricola sp.
ATACCGATGTGTCCCTTCCCCAGCGTCTCGGTCGACTGCAGCAGGTCGAACGCATCGGAGCGGGCGGGTTCGCCACGGTGTGGCGCTACTACGACGAGGAGCTCGACTCCGACGTCGCGGTCAAGGCTCTGGCCGACAACTGGGCCCAGCGGCTCGACATCCGCGAGCGCTTCCTCGAGGAGGCCCGGATCCTGCGACGCGCCGACGCCGATCACGTGGTCCGCGTCTACGACAACGGCGAGACCGAGTCCGGGACGCCGTACTTCGTGATGTCCTACGCCGACAGGGGCACGATCGCCGACCTGATCAGCGACGGCTCGCGGCCCACTGTCGAGGAGACGATCGAGATCATCCGGCAGGCCGGCACCGGTCTGGCGGTGCTGCACCGCAACGGCATCATCCACCGTGACATCAAGCCGCAGAACCTGTTGCTGCGCTCGCGCAGCGACGGCGGCACCGAGGTGCTCGTCGCCGACCTGGGGGTGGCCAAGGCGGTCGCTCACGCCTCCGGGCTGACCCAGGTGGTCGGGACGCCGGCCTACATCGCGCCCGAGCAGGCTCTCGGGCAGGGACTGGACACCCGTGCGGACATCCACGCGCTCGGCGCAGTGACCTATGTGCTCCTGACCGGCCGGATGGTCCGCGAAGACGGGCTCGCCGGGCTCCTCAGCCCTCAGCTCCCGCCGGCACCCTCGACGGTTGCCGACGTTCCGAGCTACCTCGATGCCGCTGTGCTCAAGGCGCTGGCCATCAACCCCGCTCAGAGGTGGGGGACGGTCGAGGAGTTCCTCGCGGCACTCGACCCGGCGACTCCTCGAAAGAGGTCCTACCGGGGGGCGAGGATGGCGCTGCTCGTCGCGATGGTGCTGGTGGTGGCGTTCATCGTTTCCTACGTGCTGACCAGCCTGCTCCGCTGAGCGGCCGGAAACGTCACGGGCTCCTCACGCTCGCGCGAGGAGCCCTGACCACCGAGGCGCCGAGCCCCGGTTTCGGTGTTGGATCAGTCCTGCGCCGCGCGCTGTGCGGGGATGACGTCGCCCAGCAACTGCTTGACCTCGGACTCGCGGTAGCGGCGGTGCCCACCCAGGGTGCGGATGGCGCTCAGCTTGCCAGCCTTGGCCCAGCGAGTGACCGTCTTGGGGTCCACGCGGAACATTGCGGCCACCTCAGCAGGCGTGAGGAGGGATTCAGTTTCGGTCGGTCGCGTTACCACGGCGCTCCCCTTTGACTCAGATCGTGTGAGCTCCTTGCTCATTAATGAGTGTGCCACCCGTACTGGGGTCCCGAAACCTGAAATATCCGCTTTCGCTGAATCGGCAGGAAATCGCCCGATGTAGTCTAGACCAGCAGAGGTCCACCCTTGCCTCTTCCTCAAAACCGTGCATACACCCCATGCACCGACATATCGGAAAGATCATCATCGTGACCGATTTCTCCTTTGACCTATTCTCCCACCTCGACGGTCACGAGCAGGTCGTGATGTGTCACGACCACCGCAGCGGCCTGCGCGCGCTGATCGCGATCCACTCCACCGCGCGAGGGCCGGCGCTGGGTGGAACCCGCTTCCACGAGTACCCCAGCGAGGCGGACGCGGTGCGAGACGTGCTCAACCTCTCCCGTGGAATGTCCTACAAGGCCGCCATGGCCGGCCTGGATCTCGGGGGCGGCAAGGCCGTGATCATGGGCGACCCGCTGACCCAGAAGACTCCTGAGCTGCTCCGGGCCTACGGCCGCTTCGTGCAGTCGCTCGGCGGGCGCTACTACACCGCCTGCGACGTCGGCACGAGCTCACCGGACATGGACGTGATCGCCGAGGAGTCGCGGTTCGTCACCGGACGCACGGTCGAGCAGGGCGGGGCAGGTGACAGCTCGGTGCTGACGGCGTACGGCGTCTTCCAGGGGATGCGCGCCGCCGCGCAGGCCACCTGGGGTGAGCCGACCCTCGACGGTCGCACGGTCGGCGTCGCGGGAGTGGGAAAGGTCGGCTCGCACCTGGTCGAGCTGCTGCTGGTCGACGGCGCCGATGTGGTGGTCACCGATGTCCACGAGCCCGCCGTACGCGACCTGACCGCTGCGCACCCAGAAGTCCGCACGGTGCGTGACACCGACGAGCTGGTCGGGTCCGCTCTCGACGTCTACGCACCTTGCGCGCTCGGTGACGCCTTGAGCGACGACGTCGTCGCCGTGCTCAGGGCACGCGTGGTGTGCGGTGCTGCGAACAACCAGCTCGCCCATGCCGGGGTGGAGAAGCAGCTCGACGATCGCGGCATCCTCTATGCACCCGACTACGTCGTGAACGCCGGCGGCCTGATCCAGGTCGCAGACGAGCTGAACGGCTTCGATTTCGAGCGCGCCAAGTCGCGCGCCAACCTGATCTTCGACACCACGACCGAGGTGTTCGGCCTCGCCGACGCCGAGGGAGTCCCCCCAGCGGTGGCTGCAGACCGGATCGCCGAGCAGCGGATGGCTGCGGCCGTCAACGACCGCGGCATCTGGCTGCCCTGAGGATCACCTCAGTCGCGTGAGGGTGAGTCGGAATAGTCCGACCACGTGTTGGTCTCGTCGACCTTCTCCACGGGTACGGGCTCATCGTTCTCGCCCCCGTGAAGCTCCTTGGCCAGCGATGTGAAGTCCGTCTCGTGAGTGCGGTACTTCAGATCGCGAGCAACCTTGGTCTGCTTTGCCTTTGCACGGCCGCGCCCCATAGTGGGTCGACCCCCTCGCACGTTTGGCCGGCGGCCCGCCTAGGGCGCCGGTCTGAGTTGAATATCCGTGGCGCCAGCGTAACCGGACGCTGGTCATCTACGCACCTCGGCCCGCGGAGTGGGCCAAAGATCATCGGCCTAGCAGGCTCGGTCGATCAGGAGTGGTCCCCGCGCATGACCACGCGGCCACCCAGGTCCGCCGAGTCCGCCGCGGCCGACTCGACCCGGCCAGCGACCCACGCATCGATGCCGAAGCCACTGAGCACGGCGATCGCCCGGTCGGCGTCGTCCGCAGCCGTCAGCGAGACCATGCCGACTCCGCAGTTCAGGGTCCGTTCCAGGTCCTCGCGCGCCACGTTGCCGGTCTCGGCCACGAGCCCGAAGACCGGAGGAAGGCTCCAGGTGGACCGGTCGATGGTCGCGCTGAGCTCGAGTGGCAGGACCCGCTCGAGGTTCGCGGCCAGACCACCGCCGGTGATGTGAGACATCGCGTGCGTCTCGGTCTCACGGGCCAGCTCGAGACAGGCCTTGGCATAGATCCGGGTGGGCTCGAGCAGCTCTTCGCCCAGGGTGCGACCGAGGTCGTCGACGTGCTCCTCCAGCCGGCGCCCGGCGCCACCTTCGGAGGCAGGCGCGAGAAGGACGTGGCGCACCAGGGAGTAGCCGTTGGCGTGCAACCCGCTGGAGGCCATCGCGATCACGACGTCACCGGGGCGGACCCGTCCCGGCCCGAGGAGCTGGCTGGCCTCCACGACACCGGTGGTGGAGCCGGCGACGTCGTACTCATCGGGACCCAGCAGGCCGGGGTGCTCGGCGGTCTCGCCACCGACGAGCGCGCAGCCGGCGCTGACACAGGCCTCGGCGATGCCCTTGACGATCGCGGCGATGCGCTCGGGGACGACCCGCCCGGTGGCGATGTAGTCGGTGAGGAAGAGCGGCTCGGCACCGCACACGACGAGATCGTCGACCAGCATTCCGACCAGGTCGAAACCGATGGTGTCGTGCTTGTCGAGCGCCTGGGCGATCGCGACCTTGGTGCCGACACCGTCGGCCGAGCTGGCCAGCAGCGGTCGGTCCATGGCCTTGAGGGCGCTGGCGTCGAAGAGGCCGGCAAACCCGCCGATGCCACCGATCATCTCGGGGCGACGGGCCTTCTCGACCCAGACCTTCATCAGCTCGACGGCGCGGTCACCCGCCTCGATCGAGACTCCTGCGGACTCATACGTCGCTCCGGACGGGCTCATCGTCAAGCTCAACTCTCTGGTGGCGTGCGGGAATCAGGGACGGTCGAGGGCGTCGGCGGCGCCGCCACCGGCCAGCGCTGCGGTGAGGCCGTCCGCGTCGAGCAGGGGGCCCATCTCCAACAGGTGCTTGCCGAGGTGTTCGGGCTCGGGGAGCTTGACCGGGTAGACCCCGTCGAAGCAGGCGCGGCAGAGGTCGTCGCTGGGGACCGTGGTGGCCTCCACCAGCTCCTCGAGGGAGATGTAGGCCAGCGAGTCGGCGCCGATCGAGGCACAGATCTCGGCGGTGGTCAGGCCGTTGGCGATCAGCTCGGCGCGGGTGGCGAAGTCGATGCCGTAGAAGCACGGCCACTTCACCGGTGGACTCGAGATCCGCACATGCACCTCGAGAGCGCCCGCCTCGCGCAACATCCGCACCAGCGCGCGCTGGGTGTTGCCGCGCACGATCGAGTCGTCGACCACCACCAGACGCTTGCCGGCGATCACGTCGCGCAGCGGATTGAGCTTCAGACGGATGCCGAGCTGCCGGATCGTCTGGCTGGGCTGGATGAACGTGCGCCCGACGTAGGAGTTCTTCACCAGCCCCATGCCGTAGGGAATGCCACTCTCCTCGGCGTACCCGATCGCAGACGGCGTGCCGGACTCGGGGACCGGGATCACCAGGTCGGCCTCGGCGGGGTACTGGCGGGCGAGCCGTCGGCCGATCTCGACGCGCACGCTGTGCACCCGCTTGCCGGAGATCAAGGTGTCCGGGCGGGCGAGGTAGACGAACTCGAACAGGCAGCCCTTGGGGGCGGCGGGCGCGAACCGGTGGGCGCGCAGGCCGTGCTCGTCGACGGCGATCATCTCGCCGGGCTCGATCTCGCGGATGAAGGAGGCGCCGACGATGTCGAGGGCAGCGGTCTCGCTGGCGACCACCCAGCCGCGCTCGAGCCGGCCGAGCACCAGCGGACGGATGCCCTGCGGGTCGCGAGCGGCGTAGAGCGTGGACTCGTTCATCCAGATCAGGGAGTAGGCGCCGGCCAGCTTGGGCAGCAGCTCGCTGGCGCGCTCCTCCAGGGACATCCCAGGATGGTGGGCGAGCAGCGCGGTGACGAGCGAGGTGTCGTTGGTGCTGGTCTCGAGCTTGCGCGAGTGGATGTCCAGCTCACCGCGGTCGCTGGGCAGCGCGGCGACCATGGCCTGCAGGTCGCGGGTGTTGGTCAGGTTGCCGTTGTGTGCCAGCGCGATCGAGCCGTCCACGGTCGGCCGGAAGGTCGGCTGGGCGTTGTGCCAGGTGCTGGCGCCGGTGGTGGAGTAGCGCGAGTGCCCGACGGCCACGTGACCCTTGAGCGCCTCGAGGGTTGACTCGTCGAAGACCTGGCTGACCAGGCCCATGTCCTTGTAGACCAGGATCTGGCGGCCGTTGCTGACCGCGATGCCGGCCGACTCCTGACCACGGTGCTGGAGCGCGTAGAGCCCGAAGTAGGAGAGCTTGGCGACGTCCTCGCCGGGCGCCCAGACTCCGAAGACGCCGCAGGCGTCCTGGGGTCCGCGGTCCTGGGGGTCGAGGTCGTGGGTCAGACGACCGTCGCCTGGGCGTCGTGCCCGGGGATTCTCCTGGCTGGCCACGGGGCCGAGTGTACGGGGCAGTGGGGGGTTGGGCGTGCGGTGGACTGCTTGCGCGCGCGATCTGGCGGCCTACTCACGTCCGGTGAGGTAGGAGAGCACCGCGAAGGAGAGCCCCAGGGAGACCAGGGCGCCGGTGCCCGAGGGCGAGAACAGGATCGGCGCCGTGGTCAGCAGCAGGATGTCGAAGCCGCGCACGACGCTGCCGTAGAGATTCGTCGGTACGCCGCCGGCCGGAGTGCTGACCAGCGGTTTTGAGTAGTCGGGCGGCCGGCCGGTCACCCAGCGCACTGCGCCCGCCAGCGCGCTCGCCCCGACCGTCAGGCCCAGCAGCACGGCGTCGGACCAGCGCACGTCGAGCGCGGCGTGCAGGGCGGGCACGGTCACGAGCCCGAACACGACCATGGCGGCGCCCGGCACGAACAGGGTGCTCATCCGGGTCGAGGAGACCGGAAACGGCATAGCGCGCACCAGGCTCGGCGTGCGGGTGATGACGCGGAGCCCGGCGAGCAGCGGAAGCCCGGCGACGAAGCTCGCGAACGCGCTGAGCAGGAGCACCACCCGGCCGACGCCCGCGGCCTGGGCGGCGTACGGCACCACGACGGCGCCGGCCAGCAGCACCAGCGTCTGCGGGCTGCGACGCAGACGGGTCAGGTCGCACCAGACCAGCGCCGCCTGGCCGCTGGGCCCACCTCGACGCGGGCGGACGGCGTGGTGGGCGTTCCACTTGTGCGCCAGGAGGACGTCGTAGACCAGCGCCAGGTCCAAGGTCGCCAGTGCCCCGGAGAGTCCCGGAGCGAGCGAGCCGCCCGGGGAGACCGCGTGCCTGCTGAGGCGCCCGACGCGGCGCACGGCCAGGACGAGCAGCGCGACGGTGGCAACCACGATCACTGCGACGCCCCACCACAAGCCGTTCGGCATCGTCGCAGGCGGTGTCGCGACGGGTCCGGCATCGAAGGCCAGCAGGCAGAGTCCTGTCCAGACGCCGAGCCCCACCAGCCAGGTGAGCAGCCGGGCAGCCACGCCGGTGCCCGCCTGGGACAGCGACGCCAGGCCGACCGCAGCCAGCGCCAGCATCAGGCTCGAGGAGCAGAACGCCAGCAGCGGCCCGAGCCCGAAACCGCCCAGGGTGGCGGCCCCAGCGGCGACCAGCCCGGCGAACAGGGCAGCGATCGACGCGGTCCAGAACAGTCGCTGGCGGAGCAGGGCCGCGCGCTCGACCGGCGCGCTGAACAGCCAGGAACCGACGGCCGGGGAGATGAACACCGGACCGAAGAGCCGCGAGACGGAGAGCACGACGGCCAGTGCGGCCAGCCCCACCAGCCAGGGCAG
Organism: Marmoricola sp.; assembly: GCA_039921445.1. Taxonomy (GTDB): domain Bacteria; phylum Actinomycetota; class Actinomycetes; order Propionibacteriales; family Nocardioidaceae; genus Marmoricola. The sequence goes on from JBDSBU010000024.1 coordinate 6,887, forward strand.
GGCGGTGCGAGCCTCCTGGCAGCCGCCGGAGGTGCACGAACCCTCGGAGACCACGCGCAGGTTGACGATCACGCTGACCACCATCGACCCGAGCAGCAGGCTCGCGAAGATCTTGACGTAGGCGTCGCCGAGCACCTCGGTGAGCTTGGTGTCGACCCGGCC
>JBDSBU010000025.1:0-10752 GCA_039921445.1 Marmoricola sp.
AGCCGCACCAAGGGGGTGTTGCCGATCAGCTCAAGCAGGGAATTTGCATACTCCATGCGGCCAACCTACCTGCCCCGTACGGTGGGATTTGCAAGCATCAACACCCATCTTGGGCGCACCAATTTTCACTCTGGGCCCACAAGCCCCAGAAAATGGTGCATACTTCCCTCGATCCTTATACCTGATCTGTTGCAAGCTTCGAGGGAGACACGCCGATGAACCGCCACCTCACCCGGACCCGGGCGCACGCGCCGGTCCGCGCCCTGGCCGCCGCTGTTGCGTTCGCAGTGATCGCGAGCCCCGCGCTCGTGGCCTTGCCAGGCCAGGCCGCCACCGCAACAGACGACCCGATGTGGCGCAAGGTGAGTGCACCCAACGTCTTCTTCCCGCTCGCAGCGAGCAAGTCGGTGAAGGACCAGCGTGACTTCCGGCGCAAGCGCAGCGGGACCAACATCGCGGCACCGTGTGGCCAGGAAGTGCTCGCCAGCCATCCTGGAGTGGTCTCGGTGAGCACCACCAGCTCGTGGGCCGGCGCCAACCTCGTCCGGGTCACCAGCAACATGGCGGGCACGGTCACCAGCTACGCCTACCTGGGCTCCACCGCAGTCGAGAACGGGCAGATCGTGCAATCCGGCCAGCCCCTCGGCTACGTCGGCACGTCGCCTAAGACCGGCGCCTGCAGCCTGAACTTCTCCGTCACCCGCGGCGGTCGCTGGGTCAACCCGAGCCGGTGGCTCGCTCGCTTCGTCGGCCAGGCTCCACCCACCCCTCGACTCTTCGACACCACCGGCTTCAACCTGGCCTCCTTCAACGTGCTCGGTGCCAGCCACACCCGGAAGCGGAACTCGCGCTACGGCAGCTACACCGGTCGGACCAACAAGGCGATCGCCCTGCTGGACTCGCGCAGCCTCGACGTGGTCGGGCTCCAGGAGTTCCAGGAGCGACAGAGCGACTACTTCATGCGGCGGGCAGGCGGCACCTGGGGGATCTTCCACTGGGACCCCGAGGGCAAGGCTCGCGATACCGAGAACGCCATCATCTGGCGCAAGTCGACGATGGAGTTCGTCTCCGGTGAGACCTTCGACATCCCCTACTTCAACGGCAACATCCGGCACGTGCCCGCTGTGCTGCTGAGGGAGAAGGCGACCGGCCGCACGGCGTACGTCATGAACGTGCACAACGCAGCCAACGTGCGCGGCAACGCCGCTCGCTACCGCGCCGCGGCGATCGCCATCGAGAAGCAGAAGATGATCGACCTGCGGGCCACCGGCCGTCCGGTCTTCCTCACCGGCGACTTCAACGACCGCCAGGCCGCCTTCTGCCCGCTGACCGAGGGCAAGCTGTCGATCTCACCCAACAGCGTGCCGAGCATGACCTGCGCCTTCCCCAAGCAGAGCTCCATCGACTGGATCTTTGCTGCCGGGCAGGCCCGCTTCTCCTCCTTCACCCGCGACACCTACCCGCAGACGGCGCGGATCAGCGACCACCCGTTGGTGGTCAGCCGCACGCACCTGCAGGACTGAGGAGCAGCATCAGTACCCTCCGGGGGTGGGCAACGCGACGGCACGACGCAGGCTGACGGAGGCCGCTGCCCTCGGTGGGGGCGGGCTCTCCCTCCTGGGGGGTGCGCTCTACGTCGTGTTGCGAGCCCAGGCCGGCTTCGCCCGCAAGGCGATCGGCACCCTCGACATCCGGGTGCCTGACTCCTCGGGGTGGTACGGCCGCTCGCGACCCGGGCCGGCGATCAAGCTCGCCCTGCTCGGGGACTCCAGCGCCGCCGGGTACGGCGTACGCACCGTGGAGGAGACGCCTGGGGCCTGGCTCGGCTCGGGCGTCGCCGAGCGGGCGAACCGGCGGGTCAATGTGCGGGAGTACGCCGTGGTCGGCGCGCAGTCCAGCGACCTGGACGCACAGATCTCCTCGGCCCTGCTCCTCGAGCCCGACGTCGCCGTGATCCTGATCGGCGCCAACGACGTCACCCACTCCGTGAGGCCTGCAGTCTCCGTGCGGCACCTCTCGGCCGCCGTGCGCCGACTCGTGGAGGCCGGCGTAGCCGTGGTCGTCGGCACCTGCCCCGACCTCGGGACGATCTCCCCCATCCCGATCCCACTGCGCCAGGTGGCACGGACCTGGTCGCGCAAACTCGCTGCCGCGCAGACGATCGCGGTCGTCGAGGCCGGGGGGCGCACGGTCTCGCTGGGCTCGATCCTCGGTCCGGAGTTCGCCGCGGCCCCAGCCCTGCTCTTCGGTCCCGACCAGTTCCATCCGTCGGCGGCGGGCTACGAGGCGCTGACCCGGACGATGGTGCCCTCGGTCCTCGCCGCACTCGGGCTCGTCGAGGACGAGGAGGACCTGCCTCGTGCAACCCGCGGCGAGGAAGTGCTCCCGATCGGCGCTGCAGCCGTCCGCGCGAGCCAGAACCCCGGCACCGAGATCGACGGCACCGAGGTGGGTGGAGCCCAGCGCGGCGTCGGCGGCCGCTGGGTCACCCTGATGCGGCGTCGGCTGCTCCCGACCGGCGACGCCGAGACCCCAGGCGAGCACCACGACGGCGAGCACACCAACGGAGAGCACACCGACGCCCCGGCCGGGGAACCGGCCGAGGCGTCGAAGAAGGACTAGGTCGAGGCGACCTGTGACTCAGCTCAGTCGCTGCCCCGCAGGATCGCGAGGATGCGGATGATCTCGATGTAGATCCACACGATCGTGACGGTCAGGCCGAAGGCCGCACGCCACGACTCGCGCTCCGGAAGCCCGGCAGCGATGCCGCGCTCGACGAAGTCGAAGTCGAGGATCAGCATCAGCACACCGAGGCCGAGACCGACCACGCTGGTGAGCAGGCCCATCGTTCCGAAGCCGTTGAAGCCGAAGCTCGAGCCGAAGAACTGGAGCACGAAGTCGAGCAGGCTCAGGGCAACGAAGCCGAGCATCGCCCCGATCACCCACATCCGGAACTTGGCGCCGACCTTGATGTCGAAGAACTTGTAGGCCGCCAGGGTGCCCGCGACCGCGGCCATGGTGCCGGCGACGGCGCCGATGACCAGACCGCCCTGGGTGGAGTCAGGGGTGGCGAACATGGCCTCGAGCGCCTTGCTGAAGGCACCGATGAAGATGCCCTCGAGCACCGCGTAGGCAAGCACCAGTCCGGGGCTGACCACCTTCTTGAAGGAGTTCACCATCGCCAGCACGAAGCCACCGAGGGCACCGACAAGCGACAGCGTGTAGAGGCCACTGAGGGCGGCATCGTTGTTGATGTCGCCGGTGAGGAACCAGGTGGCAGCCGCGGCGATCACGACCGTGCCCAAGGTGATGCCGGTCTTCTGCACGACGGAGTCGATGCTCATCCGGCCCTGGTCGACCTCGGCGAGACTCCCGGGGTTGCCGGTGCCCCACTGCGAGGGGTCGCCGTAGCCGGCGGACGTGGAGGCACCGGGGTAGGTCGTGGTGGTGCTGCGACCGTTGAATCCCTCGGCCCTGGAAAAGGCGGGGTTCTTGCTCTGCATGTCGTCCTCCTGAAGAAAGACCTACGACCGCCCACTCTGGCGGCCGCTGGACAATCCGATCGTATCGGTCTCTCGAGGGGTAAACGTCTCGGCACCCACGGGTGTTCCCGTTTCGAGCTCGTGCCCCGGGTGGGGCTTGAACCCACACTGTGCGGTTTTTAAGACCGCTTCCTCTGCCGATTGGGATACCGGGGCGTGCGGCCGATCATAGGGAGCCGAGCGCGACCGCCCGACCCAGGACTGCATCGAGCATGGGCTCGGTCAGCCGGCCGGTGAAGGTGTTCTGCTGCGAGGGGTGGAAGCAGCCCAGCAGGGTGAGTCCCTCGAGCTCGACCTCGACACCGTGCCCGAAGCGTGGTCGAGGCCTGGGGATCTCGACCCCGGCGGCCGACAGCGCGCGCAGTGCGGCACTCCAGCCGAAGCCGCCGAGGCAGACCACGGCACGGACGCTGGGCAGCAGCAGCGTGACTTCACGGTCGATCCACGGCGAGCAGGTGTCACGCTCCTGCGGCAGCGGCTTGTTCTGCGGAGGCGCGCAGCGCACGGCCGCGACGATCCGCACGCCATCAAGGCTCAGTCCGTCACCGGCGTGGGTCGAGGTGGGTTGTGAGGCCACGCCGACCCGGTGCAGCGAGGCGAAGAGCCAGTCGCCGGAGCGATCACCGGTGAAGACCCGCCCGGTGCGGTTGGCCCCGTGGGCCGCCGGGGCAAGGCCGACGATCAGCACCCGGGGCTCGGGATCACCCCAGCCGGCGATCGGCCGGCCCCAGTAGGTCTGGTCGGCGTACGACGCCCGCTTCTCGTGGGCCACCCGCTCGCGCCACTCGACGAGCCGCGGGCACGCCCGGCAGACCGAGACCAAGGCATCGAGCTCGTCCAGCCCGGCGCGGGCGGCGAGTCGAGCAACGCCAGCGGCGGAGTGGGCGACCGGTGGCATCGGCTCCCCCGGGCCGACCGGGTCCTCGGGCCAGCCCGAGCCTGGCGGGACCGGCCCCTCGAACGGGCCCACGACCAGCCTCAGCGCCTGCCGAAGGGACGGTCGGCGGGATCTCCGTGCTCAGAGGCGGCCACCCTGATCGCGCGCTGACGCTCGACGTCCTTCTCGCGCCGCGCCGCGGCCTTCTCGATGCCGCGGCGATCACGCACGGGGAGCTGCAGCGTCTCCTCGGCCGGAAGTCCGTTCTGCAGCTCGCGGCCCCGCTCGAGCTCGGCGTCGAGCTCGGCACCGAAGACGAGCGCCACGTTGGTCAGCCACAGCCAGAGCAGGGCCACCACGACACCGGCGATCGAACCGTAGGTCAAGTTGTAGGAGGAGAAGTTCGCGACGTAGAAGGCGAACCCGACCGAGGCGGCCAGCCAGATCGCGATCGCGAAGAAGGCACCGACCGTGATGATCCGGAAGCGCTTGAAGGCCACGTTGGGCGTGGAGTGGTAGAGCACGGCCACGATGACCATCACGATCAGCGCCAGCACCGGCCATTTGGCGTAGTTCCAGGCCAGCAGCAGGTTGTCACCGATCCCGATCGCGTTGCCGACCGCGGTGGCTACAGGCCCCGAGACGATCAGGATCACGAGCGCGAGCGCGCACAGCACCACGGTGACGAGGGTGACGTAGAGCTGCATCGGACGCATCCGCCAGAACGGACGGCCCTCGTCGACCTCATAGATCCGGTTCATGCCGCGGCTGAAGGCGCCGACGTAGCCGGAGGCCGACCAGAGCGCACCGGCCGCGCCGATGATCAAGGTGATTCCCGCGCTCTGGGTGACGGCGAGATCGGCGAGGGGGCCGCGCAGCTGGTCCAGGGTGCCGGCGGTGACCAGCGGGGCCAGGATCTCCAAGATCAGGTCCACCGACCGCTGCGCCTGACCGAAGACGCCGACCAGCGCCAGCAGCGCGATCATGCCGGGGAAGATGGCCAGGACCGAGTAGTAGGTCAGCTCGGCGGCAAGACCGGTGCCCTGGTCATCGCTGAACTCACGCACGGTGCGGCGAGCCACGAACCACGGCGAGCGGCGCGGGCCAGCGCGGTAGTCCTCCGGGCCTGGGTGCTCCTCGGGCGGTGCCGCCACTGGCGTGGTCTGGTCGGCCCGTTCGACGGCCTCGCCCTCAGCGGGCTCGTCGGTGCGTGCCGCGGGGTTCTTCCTGAGGAGATTCATGATGCCTTCCCGGATGCTGGGTCTGTGGCGGCGAGGGACCAGGCGATCCCATCGAGGATGTCGTGCTCGGAGACGAGCAGCGTCTGGACCGGCGTACGCCGGAGCAGCCGGTCGAGGATGAGGGCGCCGGCGCCGATCACGTCCGCGCGCCCGGGGTGCATGTAGCCCAACGAACGACGCTCGGCGACGGTCATCGCCAGGAGCCGCGAGACGGTCGCGTGCACGGCAGCGGCAGGCAGGACGCTGTGGTGGATCAGGTCCCGGTCGTAGGCAGCAAGGTCGAGGACACCGGCGGCGAGCGTGGTGACCGTGCCTGCGACGCCGATCAGCGCACCGGCTCGCGCGGGATCGACCCGACAGCCGTCGAGGGCGGCGTCGATGTCGGCGACCGCGGCCTCGATCTGGGCGCGGGTGGGCGGGTCGTCGGCCAGGTGCCGCTCGTTGAGCCGGACCGAGCCGATGTCGAGGGAGTGCGCGGCGATGATGCCCTCTTCGACGGTGCCCAGGATCAGCTCGGTGGAGCCGCCACCGATGTCGCACACGAGCAGCGGGCCGGGCAGCCCCGGCAGGTCCCGGACGGCACCGGAGAAGCTGGCCTCGGCCTCGGCGTCACCGTCCAGCACCTCGGGTCGCACCCCGATCCTCTCGTGGACGCCATCCATGAACACTTGCGAGTTCTCGGCATCGCGGGCAGCCGAGGTGGCGCAGAACCTGGTCGCTTCCACGTCGTGTGCCGCCACCAGCTCGGCGTACTCCTCGACGGCGGTGAACACCCGGTCCATCGCGGCCTCGCTGATCCGACCACTGCGATCGACACCCTCACCCAGGCGCACGATCCGCATCTCACGGACCAGCTCGGTGCTGGTTGCCGTCGCGGGATCGAGGTCGGCGATCAGCAACCTCAGTGAGTTGGTGCCGCAGTCGAAGGCAGCGACCCTGGTGGTCACGATGATTGCCCAGCGGCGTCCGGGGCCGCCGAAGTCTGGGGGGCGGTCACGCAGGGACCGTTGGCCCACCAGGCACCGAGCGCTTCGAGGACCTCGTCCCCCAGCGGGTTGACGCCAGGCCCGGCAGCCAGGGCGTGGCCGGCCAGCACGTGCAGGCACTTGACGCGGTCGGGCATGCCACCTGCCGAGACCCCCGTGATCTCGGGGACCTCACCGATGGCTTCGCGGGCGGCGAGGTAGGACTCGTGTGCTTCGCGGTAGGCGGCGGCAAGGTCCTCGTCCTCGGCCAGCCGTCCGCTCATCTCTCGCATCAGTCCCGAGGCCTCGAGGGTGCCGATCAGGGACGCAGCCCGTGGGCAGGTCAGGTAGAACGTCGTAGGGAACGGCGTGCCGTCGTCGAGGCGCGGCTCGGTGGCGACCACGCCGGGGTTGCCGCACGGGCACCGGTGCGCGACGGCATGGATCGAGCGTGGCGGACGTCCCAGCTGGGCCGCCACGACCGCGACGTCGTGGGAGTCGATGCTCACCCCGACGGCGAGGGGGTGGGAGCGGGCGGGGTGATCCGCGTCTTGGGCACGGGGGCCTGCGTGGGGTGGTCAGCGGCCTCGAGGGTGCCGTAGACCTTGGTCCACCAAGGGTCGGGGACCGTGCGTGCGACCGAGCTCGGATCGCTCAGCTCGCCGACTCCGTCCAGCGGCTGACCGTCGCGACCGATCACCTGATAGCTGGTCTCACCAGGCAGGACCCACCCGAACCGTTCGCGCGCCTGCGCCTGCACGTAGGCATCGTCTCGCCAGCGTCGCTTCTCCCGCTCCAGGGCCTTGATGTCCGCCGTGGAGCTCTCGATCGAGGCGTGCAGGTCGTTGATGTGCGCGCGCTGCTGGAGGTAGGCACGCATGGACGAGGCGTAGGAGACCACCAGCACCGCCAGCACGAGGACCAGGATCGCCATCCTGCTGGTGAATCGCGGCCTGGGCACGGCCGCAGCCGTCGCCCGCCCACGATCACCGCCGCGCTGCCCGGGTCGGGTGTGACCGGGCCGGGAGCTCCCTGGGCGGGATCCGCGTTGCGGCGTACGTCGGGTGGCCATGTCTTTGGAGGGCCTCAGCCCTGGTACCTCGGGAAGGCACCACGACCGGCGTAGCGCGCGGCGTCGTCGAGCTCCTCCTCGATACGAAGCAGCTGGTTGTACTTCGCGACTCGCTCCGAGCGCGCGGGTGCGCCGGTCTTGATCTGGCCGCAGTTCGTGGCGACGGCGAGGTCGGCGATCGTGGTGTCCTCGGTCTCGCCCGAGCGGTGGCTCATCATGCAGCGCAGGCCGTTGCGGTGGGCGAGATCGACGGAGTCGAGGGTCTCGGTGAGCGACCCGATCTGGTTGACCTTGACCAGGAGCGCGTTGGCGGACTTCTCGGTGATGCCGCGACCGAGGCGCTCGACGTTGGTGACGAAGAGGTCATCGCCCACGATCTGGATCTTCTCGCCGAGCTCGGCGGTCATGGTGGCCCAGCCCTCCCAGTCCTCCTCGTCGAGAGGGTCCTCGATGGAGACGATCGGGTAGGCCGCCACCAGGTCGGCGTAGTAGGCGGTCATCTGCTGGGCAGTGCGCTGCTGGCCCTCGAAGGCGTAGTGCCCCTTCTCGTGGAACTCCGTGGCCGCCACGTCGAGGGCGAGCACGATGTCCTTGCCGAGGGTGAAGCCGGCCTGACCGACCGCGTCGGCGATCAGATCGAGGGCGTCGCGGTTGCTGGGCAGCTCCGGGGCGAAGCCGCCCTCGTCGCCGACACCGGTCGCGAGGCCGCGCTTCTTCAGCACCGACTTCAAGGCGTGGTAGACCTCGGCGCCCTGCTGGAGCGCCTCACGGAAGGACGCAGCACCGATCGGGGCGATCATGAACTCCTGGATGTCGACGTTGGTGTCCGCGTGGGCGCCACCGTTGAGGATGTTCATCATCGGCACCGGCAGCAGATGGGCGTTCGGACCTCCGACATAGCGGTACAACGGCAGTCCGGCGCTGACCGAGGCCGCGCGGGCCACGGCGAGCGAGACGCCGAGAATGGCGTTGGCGCCGAGGTTGGCCTTGTTGGGGGTTGCGTCGAGGTCGAGCATGGCCTGGTCGACGAGGCGCTGGTCACTGGCGTCGAGACCGATGATCTCGGGCTCGATCTGGTCCTGGACCGCGCTCACGGCCTTCTCGGTCCCCTTGCCGCCGTAGCGCTTGCCACCGTCGCGCAGCTCCATGGCCTCGAAGGCGCCGGTGGAGGCGCCGGAGGGCACTGCGGCGCGACCGACGGAGTCGTCGTCGAGGAGCACCTCGACCTCGACGGTCGGGTTGCCCCGGGAGTCAAGGATCTCTCGCGCGATGACTGTGTCGATGGAAGCCACGGTGTTGCTCCTGCTCAGGTCTCGGTGGGGCCGCTCGGCCCGTTCACCCTAACGGGACTCCACCGCGATCCCGGGCAGCACCCGCCCGCGCCGGTCCGCATCCGGGCGGCCCCGGGACCAGCTTCGAGGCCAGCCCCGGGACCAGCTTCGGGACCAGCTTCGGGATCAGGGGGAGGCGATGGCGAGGCTGCCGGTGTCGAAGACGACCGGGAGTCCGTCGGGGACCACACCGAGGGTGCTGCAGCGCCTGCGCACGAGACCGCACTCGATCACCGCGTCGGGGGTGCCTCTGACGTAGGTCACCCCGTAGAACCTGTTCCGCCCGGTCCAACCGCCGAGCCGGAACTCCTCGACCGCCGGACGCAGCGGCACCAGCCGCCCGGTCGCGGTGTCGAAGGGCTCCAGCGCCCGCTTCTCGATGCCGAGGACGCCGTAGCGCCCCGGCCCGAGGCTGGCATCGAGCAGCGCGTCGTCAGCAGCCGGAGTCAGGTCGACCCTCGAGCCGCTGAGGCTGACCTGCACCCAACGCCCCTGCCGCTCCAGGGGCGGAAAGGCAGCCTGATCGAGCCCGTCCACCAGCCCACCGACCCGGGTGTCGAAGGTGTGGCTGGTCGGTCCGTCGCGGCCGGTGACGGTGACCCGGACCTGCCTGCGCCCGGCATCGATGGCAAGGCCCACGACCGAGGTCAATCCGGTCGCGCGCACGGTTCGCAGATCGGTGAACCAGAGCTCGGAGCCATCGACGAAGTAGACCCCGCCGCGAGCCACGACGAAGGCATCGACGCTGCGCGGTGAGACATCAGCGCTTCGCCGCCCGATCTGCAACCGGCCCGACATGGCCCAGGCGGGGACGTCCAACGGCAGGTCGGCGCTGCCCACCGGCACCTCCACCGGAACGGCCGACGAGGGCGCGATCGGCGGCCTGGTCACTGTGATCGTGGCTCGGGGCTCTTTGAGGAGCTCGTCGCTGGGCTTCCCGCGCCCGGAAGTCACCAGGGCGAGCGCGGCAACCAGTCCCGCGACGACGACGCCGGCGATGACGTACTGCCTGGATCGTCGAGAGTTCATGGGCTGATCCGGCGTACGGCGCCGCGCAGGGCCTTCTCAGGGTCGACCCCGGCAGCGCGTGCCTCGACCACCAGGGACAGCAGCCGGTCGCCGAGGTCGTCGCCGCCGATGGGTTCGGTCGGCACCCCGGCACGCTCGAGCCGCTCGAGCACCTTGACCGCGCGACTCAGGGCCGGAAGTGCCAGCGGGATGCCGTCGAGGGGGTCGCTGCGCTGCTTCTCGGCGCTCTTGATCGACTCCCAGGTGGCATTGATCTGCTCGGGGTCGCTCTCCTCGACGTTCCCGAAGACGTGCGGATTGCGCAGCACCATCTTCTCGCGCAGGCCGACGGCGACGTCCTCGATGTCGAAGTCGCCTGCCTCTGCCGCGATCGCGGCGTGCAGGTAGACCTGCAGCAACACATCACCCAGCTCCTCGCGCAGGTGAACGGCGTCTCCGGTCTCGATCGCCTCGACCGCCTCGTAGGCCTCCTCGAGCAGATGCCTGGCCAGCGAACCGTGAGTCTGCGCCGCCTTCCACGCACACTCGACGCGCAGTCGAGCGAAGAGCTCGACCAGCTCGACCAGCGCGGAGTCGGGTCGGGACTGCATCGGTTCTAGCCGCACTTCTGCCCGGTGGGCAGACCCCCCACCCAAGCGGGGTCGGCCTGGGCCGCGGTGGCGCTCTTGGCGAACGCCGAGGTCGGCCGGGAGGCC